>CAZDAQ010000135.1:0-8258 GCA_964503425.1 uncultured Opitutales bacterium | reverse complement strand
CAAGGGCGCCATGCGGCACGACCCGGACATCGTCCTCCTCGGCGAAATGCGCGAGCTTGAAACCATCAAGCTCGCCCTCGGCTGCGCCTCCATGGGCATGCTCGTCTTCGGCACCCTCCACACCAACAACGCCCCCAAGACCGTGGACCGCATCATCAACACCTTCCCCGCCGACGAGCAGAACCAGGTCCGCGTCATGCTCTCCGGCTGCCTCGCCGGCGTCGTCGCCCAGCTCCTCTGCAAGCGCATCCCCAAGGGCCGCTGCGCCGTCCACGAAATCCTCCTCACCCACGAGGCCCTCCCCAACACCATCCGCTCCGGCCAGATCGCCAACATCCGCAGCATCATCGAGGGCAGCTTCTCCGAAGGCATGATCACCATGGACGCCTCCCTCATGGCCCGCGTCAAGGACGGCACCGTTGAGCCCAAGGAAGCCTACATGAAGTCCTCCAACAAATCCCTTTTCGCCCCCCTCCTCCAACCCGGCGACCTGGAGGGCGGCCACTAGCCGTCACGCCTTTTCCATTTTGGTTTTTCCATTTTCCATTTTACCTACTTCACCGGCTCTTCCATCCCGCCGATGTCCGGCGGCACGTTCGACAAGCTTTCGAGAATCGTTGAGACGCCTTCTTTGCACTTCAGCATCGTGTCCTGGTGCAGCGTCTTCATCCCCGTCCGCATCGCAATTCGCTTCAGCGTCGCCGTCTCCGCCTTCTGGTTGATGCCGCTCGTCAGCTCCTCGTTGTTCGTCATCAACTCGTGGATGCCCACGCGGCCTTTGTAACCTTTGCCGCCGCAGGTCGGGCACCCTTCCGGGTTTGCCTTGAAAATCTGCCCGCACCACGCGATGGCCTTCTCGATGATTTCCTTTTCATTGCCCTCCGGCACATAGGAAATCTTGCAATTCTTGCACAGCCGCCGCTGCAACCGCTGCGCGCACACGCACACCATCGAGGCTGAAATCATGAACGGCTCCACCTCCATGTCCGTCAACCGCGCGATCGTCGAGGGTGCGTCATTCGTGTGCAGCGTGGACAGCAATAGGTGCCCCGTCAGCGCCGCCTCCACCGCGATCTCCGCCGTCTCCTTGTCGCGGATTTCCCCCACCAGGATGATGTCCGGGTCCATGCGCAAATACGCCCGCAGCGCCCGCGCGAACGTCAGCCCGATCGCCTTGTGCATCTGCATCTGGTTGATCCCCGGTATCGTATACTCAATCGGGTCCTCCGCCGTCTGGATGTTGATCGTCGGGTCCGCCACCTCGCGCAATGCCGAAAACAACGTCATGGACTTCCCCGACCCCGTCGGCCCGCAGTGCAGCAACATCCCGTATGGCTGGATGATGCAGTCCCGGTAGCGCGCCAGATTCTCCTCGGAAAAGCCCAGCGCCGTGATCGGCAGCGCCGCCTTCGTCTTGTCCAAAATACGCATCACCACCTTCTCGCCGAAATTCATCGGCCCCGTCGCCACGCGCAGGTCAATGTCAATGTTCCGCTTCGTGTATTTCTTGAACACGATGCGCCCGTCCTGCGGCATCCGCTTCTCCGCGATGTCCAGCTCGCTCATCACCTTGTAGCGCGCCACCAGCGCCCCGCTCACCGCCCGCGGCAGCCGCAGCTTCTCCG
Organism: uncultured Opitutales bacterium; assembly: GCA_964503425.1. Lineage (GTDB taxonomy): Bacteria > Verrucomicrobiota > Verrucomicrobiia > Opitutales > JABDGR01 > CAZDAQ01. The sequence continues at coordinate 6,633 of CAZDAQ010000135.1, read as the reverse complement.
CGCACACCCCGTCCACCCGGTAGCGCACCACCAGTTCGTTTTCCTGCGGTTCCACGTGGATGTCCGACGCCCCCGAAATATACGCGTCCTCCACAATCCGGTTCGCCAGTTGGATGATCGGCGCGGACTCCTCGTCCTCCAGCGCCCCCTCGCTCACCTTCTCCCCGCTGCCGCTGAACTCCGCCCCGATCACGTCCGTGATCTCCGCAAACCCCTCGCTCGTCTGCGCCCCCTTCTCCTCCTTGAAATACTTCTTCAGCAGCTTCTCGATCAGTGACGACGGCGCCACCGACACCTCGTCCAGCCCCTGCTCCGTCGCCCGCGAAAACGCCTCGCGTTTCTGGTAGTCCAGCGGGTTTGTCATCAACACCGCAATCGTGCTTGGCGACATCCGCCGCGTCGGGAAAATCCCCTCCCGCCGGATGATCGCGTCCCCGATCACCTCCACCAGCTTGTCGTCTATCTGGATTTCCTCCTCCGTCAGCACCAGCGGGCACCCCGTGTATTTTGCCACAAACCGCGCCGTGTCCAGGTCGCTGATCTGGAACTTCGGGTCCAGCAGCCGCTGCAGCAGCGGAGACGAATACTCCGCCACCTCCTGCAAAATCGCCAGGTCCTGCTCCGTAAACGCCTTGTGCATCGCCCCCGGCTCTTTGTTCAGCACCTGGATCGCCCCGATCGTCTTCGACGCCTTCAACGGCACCGTCAGCATCGCCTTCACCTCAAAACCCGTGTCCTTGAACAAATTCACCATCGGCCGCGACCGCCCCTTCTTGTCGTCCAGAAACGCCGGCTCCCCCGTCGTCAGCACCTTCCCCACGATCCCCACCCCCTGCGGGATCTTCATTTGCAGCAGCTTCTCCTTCTTTTCCGCAAACTCCTTCTCCTTCTGCGGCTGCTGCGCCCACAACGTCGGCGAATAATATACGTGCTTGAACGCCACGTCGTTCCCTTCCACCAAAAACAGCGTCATGGACTGCGCCTCCAGCGCCTCCACCACCTTCGAAGCCGTCAATTCAATGACCGACGCCACGTCCTCGCGGGTCGGTTGCGGTTTCGACAAAACTTTCAACAACAGCGTCTTGCGTAAAACGCTGGAAATTCCGGGTGCAGGCATGGCTTAAACAACTCACTATAAAAACCTCCTGCCTAAAAACAAACTGAAAAAGCACCCTCCCCGCTTCTTTAATTCATACTTGCGCCTGCGCCGGCACTCATCAGGCAAGCCACCAAGTCGGCCTTGAACATCAAAAAGCCTTCATGGGGTGGGGTTTGGGCCAAAAAACCTGCCACCCGCTCCCCTCCAACACCAGTCGGAACCTCGTGCATCCCTTCTTGTCAGACGCTTCAAATTGTGTCATTCCTCACAACTTCCCCCTTATCGGACTTATCCATCTATGAACATTCGCTCCCGCTTCCCCTTCGCGCTTGCCGCCCTTCTTACCCTGACGGCCTTGGCCGCGCCTGCCCTTCGCGCCGCCCCCACCGCTGACGCTATCATCGCCCGCGCCCGCGCCAACGTCGGCACCGAGGACAACCTCAACAAGCTCACCACCATCATTTACACCGGCCAAATGCTCGACCCCGCGGGCAAAAACATCGGCTCCATTGTGATGAAGTTCAAAAAGCCGCGCTCCCAGCGCTCGGAATTCATCAGCGCCAACGGCACCGAAATCGAAGCCACCGACGGCTACGAGGGTTGGGCTCTCGGCGTGGACAACAACGGCCAGAAAAAAATGGCCATCATTATGGCCCCCAAGCTTGCCAGCTACATTGATACCAGCTTCGAGAACCTCTACTTCTTCCGCGGCCCCCTCCAGCGCTACGGTGGCACCGTCAACTACGAAGGTGACGAAACCTTCCAGGGCGCCAAATGCTACAAGCTCAGCTTCAATTACCCCAACGGCCTCACCTTCTTCCGCTACTTCGACCAAAAAACCTACCAGCTCGTCGGCACCGTCACCGATGAAGGCCACACCCTCATCATCGAAACCGGCTCCCTCGTCGTCAACAACGTCACCTTCCCCACCACCATCCAATCCTTCCTCGACGGCAAGCTCACCCGCACCATGAAGTTTACCAAAATCGTCATCAACCAGCCCATTGACGACTCCCAGTTTGAAGTGCCCGACACTTCCGTCCTCCTGCCCACGCCGGGCTTGTCGCCCGCGCCCGCCGCCAGCGCCACCTCCGGCTCGGGCGTGTCCACGTCTTCGTCGCTACTCGCCCCTTCCGGTGCCCCCGCCGCTTCCGGCTCTGGCAACACTATTAACGTTCCGCCCGCCACGCCTCAGCCCGGCGAACAACCCTTGATGTTCAACATCAAGCCCAGTAACTAACCCGTTACGCTTCGCCGCGCCGGTGGCGCGCTCGCCCGCTTGCGCCAAGGCGGATCGCTTGGCGGACGCTCACCGCTTTTCCGCCCTCCCATGCGCCTCTTGGACACTACCAAGCCCCGCTTCTGGCCGCAGCTTGAGGCCTTTTGCGCCGCCGCCCAGGCCGACCCCGCCCTCGTCCGCCGTGTAAGCGCCATCATCGCCGGTGTGCGCCGCGGGGGCGACACTGCCGTCCGCCGCTACACGCGCAAATTCGATGGCGTGGATGTCCCGCCCTCCGCCTTGCGTGTGCCCGTAACTGAAATCATTGACGCCGCTCAACGCGCTACCCCCGCCCAGCGCGCCGCCTTTGCGGAAGCCATCCGCTGCGTCCGCGCCTTCCACCTCCGCACCCTCCCGCGCAACTGGCGCGCCCGCAATCCCCACGGCGCCCTCGTTGGCGAAAATTTCTACCCCCTCAACCGCGTTGGCATCAACGTCCCTGGTGGCCAGGTTCCCCTCGTCTCCACTGTCATCATGACGTGCGTGCTCGCCCAGCTCGCCGGCGTCCGCGAAATCGCTGTCTGCACCCCGCCCGACAAACAGGGCGGCACTAACCCCGGCCTCCTCGCCGCCCTTTCCTTCTGCGGCATCAACGAAGTTTACCGCATGGGCGGCGTCCAGGCCATGGCCGCCTTCGCCTTTGGCACCGCTTCCATTCCCGCCGTGGACAAACTCTGCGGCCCCGGCAACGCCTACACCACCGAAGCCAAGCGCCAGCTCTTCGGCCTCGCCGGCGTGGATCTCCTCCCCGGTCCCAGCGAAGTCCTCGTCCTGGCCGACGCTTCCGCTAACCCGCGCTGGCTTGCGCTCGACCTCCTCGCCCAGGCCGAGCACGGCACCGGCAAAGAGCGCCTTTATTTCATCTCCACCAACCGCTCCGTTCTCAACCGCACCTTGAAGGAAGTCTCGCGCCTCGCCCCGAAATTCTCCTCCGGCAATCATCTCGCGGATGTCCTGAAAAAAGGCTTCCTCGCGATTCTCGCCGAAGGTCTCGACGAAGCCGCCGCCGTCGCCAACTTCCTCGCACCCGAACACCTCGAACTCCACGTCAAACCGGCTGCGCTCGACGCTCTCGCCCTCAAAATCACCACCGCTGGCGCCATCCTTCAAGGGGCGCAAACCCCCACCGTCCTCGGCGACTTCACCGCCGGGCCCAGCCATACCTTGCCCACGGGCCGCACTGGCCGCTTCTTCAGCGGCCTGCGCCTCTCCGATTTCCAACGCCGCTCCAGCGTCGTCCGTTACGACCCCAAAAGCCTCCAGCGCGCCGCCAAGGTCGTCGCCGCCTTCAGCGCCCTCGAATCCCTCCCCGCCCACGGCGAAAGCCTCCGTGCCCGGTTGGGTAAACGTTGATTCGTGATGGCCAGGACAAATTCCAGTCGGCGGGCCAACCCCAGCGTGCGCACCATGCACGCCTACACCCCCGGCGAGCAGCCGGAAGGTTCGGGCTGGATTAAGCTGAATACCAACGAAAATCCCTATCCACCCAGCCCGCGCGTTGCCGCTGCGCTAAAACAGGAAATCGGGAAAAACGGCGCCCGCCTCCGCCTTTACCCCAACCCCTCCAGCCGCCCGCTCCGCGACGCCCTCGCCAAATTTCACGGCGTATCCACGGACTGGATACTCGCCGGCAATGGCTCCGACGACATTCTCAACCTCCTCATGCGCGTCTTCGCCGGGCCCGACCGCCCCGCCGGCATGACCACCCCGAGCTACTCCCTCTACCCCGTCCTCGCTGCCCTCCAGTCTGCCCCTCTCGTCAAGATTGCCTTCAAAAAAACTTTTGCCCTCGACGTCGCCCGCATCGCCCAATGTCGCGCCAACATTTTCTTCCTCACCTCGCCCAATGCTCCCAGCGGCGTCGGCTTCCCCACGGCGGTCATCGCGCAAATCGCGCAAAAATTCCCCGGCATCCTCGTCGTGGACGAGGCCTACGCCGCCTTTGCTGCCGAAAACGCCGCCGCCCTTGTCACCAAGTTCCCCCGCCTCGTCATCACCCGCACTTTTTCCAAGTCCCACAGCCTCGCCGGCCTCCGCATCGGTTACGCCGTCGCCAACCCTGAAATCATCTCCCTCCTCGACCGCGCCCGCGACAGCTACAACCTCGACCGCCTCGCCCAGGCCGCCGCCCTCGCCTCGCTTCAGGATCAAAACTATTTCCGCGACACCCTCGCCCGCATCCTCCGCACTCGCGAATCCTTCCTCGCCAAAATCCGCGCCCTCGGCTGGTTCGCCCATCCCTCGCAAGCCAACTTCGTCCTCCTCGAACCCAAAAACGCCCGCGGCGATTCCGGCCCCGCCGTCGCCCAGAACCTTTTCGCCTTCCTTAAAGACCGCCGAATTCTCGTCCGCTACTTCGGCAAACACCCGTTGACGCACGCCGCCCTTCGCGTCACTATCGGCACCGACGCCGATATGGCCGTCCTCGCCAACGCCCTCGACTTATGGCTCAATCCCGCAACGCCTCCCTGAAGCGCGACACCGCGGAGACCAAAATCTCCCTCCGCCTCAACCTCGACGGTTCCGGCCAGTCCTCCGTGGACACCGGCATCCCCTTCCTCGACCACATGCTCACGCTGGTCGCCCGCCACGGCCTCTTCGATCTCGACCTCAAAGCCAAGGGCGACCTCGCCGTGGACTACCACCACACCGTCGAAGACAGCGGCATCGTCCTCGGCCAGGCCGTCAAGGAAGCCATTGGCGACAAACTCGGCCTGCGCCGCTACGGCTTCTTCATCGCCCCCATGGACGAATCCCTCGCCCGCGTCGCGCTCGACCTCAGCAACCGCCCCGTCCTCGTTTACAAAGTCGCGGCGGACAACCTCATGATCCGCGACTTCAACCTCGGCCTCGTCAAGGAATTCTTCCAGGGCTTCACCATCGCCGCCGGCGCCAACCTCCACATCGCCCTCGAATACGGCGAGGAGCCCCACCACATCGCCGAATGCATCTTCAAAGCCTTCGCCAAGGCCCTCGACATGGCCACGCAAATTGACCCGCGCTCCGCCAACGCACTCCCCTCCACCAAGGGCCTGCTCACTTAACCCAACATCCTTGCGCGGCTTCCGTTTTGACTTCCGGTCTAAAACCACACATCTTGTAAATATGCCAGCGACCGTCAGTTTATCCGCGATTTTCTCGCAGCACCCGGAAATGGTCAGCGGCGCTTTGGTATTCAAAGGCACTCGCATCCCCGTGCAGACCTTCTTCGACCATCTCGACCACGGCGGCACGCTTGCGCAATTCCTCGAATGGTATGATGGTGTCACGCGCGAACAACTGGAAGCCGCGCAGCAAGTTCGCGCCGTTCCCGCGGTTTCGCCTTGAAAATCCTTTTTGATCAAGGCGTACCCAAGCCGCTGCGCGCATTCCTGCCGGGCCACGAGGTGAAGCGCGTCTACCAGTTGGGCTGGGCTGAAAAGAAAAATGGCGAACTGCTGGCACTCGCAGCAACTGCCGGGTTCGATGTTTTCGTCACCACCGACCAAAACTTGAGCCGCCAGCAACATCTGCCTAAACTTAAACTGGCAGTCTTCGTGCTCGGACAAACTAACTGGCCGCAACTCGAACCCCATGCTGTGCAAATTGCCGCCAACATCGCCGCAATTTCCCGCCCCGGACTGTATCTCTTTCCCCTCCCGCCTTCTTCCTAGCCCCTTTTTTTGCGTTTTTAATTTCGCGCTTTGCCTCCCCCCATGCCCCCGCCCAAGCTCACCCGCGCCTCCTGGGTTTACGTCACCGTCGGCGGCTTCATCGCTATCGGCGCCATCGCCGCCATCGCCGCCCTCACCGGCATCACCTTCATCTTCCCCCCTCTCGGCGCGACCGCCTTCCTCCAGCTCTACGTCCCCCAGGCCCCTGTTGCCAGCCCGCGCAACACCATTATCGGCCACGCCCTTGGCATCGTCGGCGGCGCCCTCGCCCTCCTCCTCACCGGCTTGTGGAATGCTGATCACGCCCTGGCCAATCAAATGTCCTGGCAGCAAGTCCTCGCCGCCGCCCTCTCCATGGCCATCTCCGGTGGCCTCATGGCCAAGCTCAACCTCGGCCATCCCCCCGCCGCCGCCACCTCCCTCATCGTCTCTCTGGGTCTCGTCCACACCTATAACGGACTCCTCCTCCTCGAAGGCGCCGTTGTCCTCCTCACCGCCATCACCTACACCGTCAACCGCATCGCCGGCATTCCCTTCCCTCTCTGGGCTCCTCCCCGCCCCGGGGAGCACCTGCACCGCCACGTCTGACATTTCGGATTGGC
>CAZDAQ010000134.1:5322-8382 GCA_964503425.1 uncultured Opitutales bacterium | reverse complement strand
TCCCCCTCGGCTCCAACCCCCACCTGTATTTGAGAATCAAGGCGACAGGGCAGTAGGCGGTTGGAGGCACGGAACCAATTGCCAAAACAGGCTGTTAATATAGTCGGACTTGAGCTAAACTGAGTCTCCGGGCAATATCGTGTACGCCCCTTTGTGCTGTGAAGGAAATCAGTCTCCAGGACCTCCTCAACCTCGCCGATGCCCCCGCGCACGACGGCATCTGCGATTTTTGGAACCAAAAGACCATCCACTACCTGGTCGTCTTCACCAGTTCGCAGGACGATTTTGAAATCATCGGCGTCGGGCCCACCCTTCCCTGCGCCACGCTGGAGGACGCCGGGCGCCACGTCATCCCCGGCAAAAGCCCGGAGCTTTATGTCAAGTGCCCGGCGGCGGTGATCAAGCGGCTTCAGCCCAAGCTCCCGGCCGCCGGCATGACTCAGTCCATGCCCTCGATTAAAGGGCGCACCAGCGTGCCGTTTATCCGTCCCGAGTCACCGGCGCCCCCGCCTGTCGCGGCTCCCGCGCCGCCGCCCACCGTGTCACGGGCAACGGCCTCGGGCTTAAAACTCGAATCTTCCCGGCCAAAATCCGCCGCCCCGGCTCCTGTGCCGGCGGTTCAACTGGAAGCCCAGAGCCCGCCGCTTTCCGCCCTCGAGGCCCGCGAACGCGCCCTCGCCGACCGCGAGCAGGCTTTTGCCCTCCGCGAACGGCAGGCCAAAGCCTTCCTCGACCAGGCCGAACTGAAACAGGCCACCCTCGCCGAACTCGCTGAGCAGCTCCGGCAACAGGATGCCTACCTAGCCCAGAACGAGGAAAAACTCCTCGCCAAAATGCACGCCCACCAGGAGCGCGCCGCTGAGGTTGACCAAATTGGCGAGGAACTTCGCCACAAATCCCACGAAATTCGGGACGCGGAAAAGAAACTCCAGGCCCGCCAGGCGGAACTCGACGTCCTCAACGCCACGCTTCAGGCTCGCGCCGTGGAGCTCGACACCCGCGCCGCCGCGCTTCAGGAACAGGAAACCTCACTTAAAGAGCGCGAAGCCTTTGTCACCGACGCGGAAAACCGGCTCATCGAGCAATCCACCCTCCTCGTCGAGAAGCAGGAATCACTGGCGCATAAAACCGAGGAGCACGACAAAAAGCACGGCCCCCGCGCCTCCTCGAATACCCGTCCCGCGCTCAAGCCGGTGGTGGCGTGACTCAACGGATAGAAATTGTTTTCAGGATTGTCCGGGCTTGGAGATGGGGGTTAATTCGCCAGCGAGTGGTTTTGCGGTAATAATATTTTCTGCCTGGGTTGGCGTTTGTTCGGCTGGTTTCACGTCAAACTCCATCACAAAACCGTTGTTCACCATTGCACCTGGCAAATCGTTCCAGATTCCGGAGGAATTCACTTCCAGACGGTCTTCATTGCCGCCCATATTATTTGGCTCGCCTCGGTCCCAGTTGGTATAGGTGAACGCCTCTTGCCCAGCCACCCAATGCCATCCTTCCGCCGCTGCCTGTGACTCCGGCGATTTTACCCCGCCGAGCCAAAAGCCGTCGTAGTTATTGCGCGACTGGATGTTAAATCCCGGAGCATGCAGGGCCTCGATCACTTTTTGATTTTCCGCGGCTGAGCTCGCCGTCGCCAGATAACCGCCGCGCGCCTTAGCATACGCCGCAGCATCCGCCCAGTTGGTGTTGGGGTAGGCCGCCACCGCTACATAAAAATGTCCGTTGCCACCTTCCGACTTGGTCCATTCCACGGCTGCGCCTTCCTCTCTTGGCTGATGCGGTGGAAGGAGCTTTTGCCGGCGCAAAATCACAGTCACCACGACCCTGGCGTCAGAACCCGCCACAGCGCTGCTACTGGAGACAACCTCCCAGGCCGCGCTCGACAACTGGTTCAATCCATTTTCCGTATCTGCCGCGCTGCCTTGGAGAACTTTGAATTCCCAAGTATAATCCTGGTTCGCTTGGGCACCGAACCGGGAATCAAATGATGGCGGCAACGGGGTCGGCGGCTGAGAGACCGGCTCATTGGCGGCGGACAAACCACTTGCGAGGGAAATCATCAACCAAAGCGCCACTCCAAAAAGGACGCCCGCCCCAAACGGCGAAATATTCATCACTGGCGTTTGCTTTTTCATGAATAGCCGTGATCCAAGACTTTTCCACTTTCACCACGCAACATATGACAATAATGCACAAAGGCAATGTCCGTTAACTGATAGAAAATTGCTTTCCGGGGATTGCCGGGGTGAGGATGTAGGTAGCCCTTCCAGACCACCGCACTTCAAGCGACAGCGTTTGGGGTCCGTATTCGGAAATCTGGAGCAATGATTTCGGCCATGCCCCTTCTTGGACGGTTTTGCGTCAATGCGAGAAATGCGGTTCAGTGACTAGGAAATAAGCGTGTTAAGACCATGTGCATTTCTTCGTTAACCATCGCCGTTTTGACAGGACATTTTCCCGCTCCTGTCGGCAAATTTCCCTTTCAGAGTTGTCTGGAATTGCGGGCCAGATTCGTCACAAAACCTGCTTGCCCCCTCCCGCCCAACCGCTAGTCTCCGCGCGAACCCTGCATTTGAACTCCCATCCTGCTTCCTCCATGGACGACGAATCCACTCCCAAGGCCGGGCCCAGCGCCATGGTGCCCGTTGCCATCGCGCTGGTCGGCGTGCTCCTCGGCGCCGCCGCCCTCTATTTCGCCATCAGCAACCGCGGCGCCTCGTCCGCCGTTGCCGGCCTGACGAGCGACCTCGCCACCACCCAGGCCGAACTCAAGTCCGCCGAGAAACATGCCGCCGACCTCGACAGCAAGTTCTCCGACCTCGCCCAGACCAATTCCAGCCTCGGCACCCAGATTCAAAGCGTCTCCAGCCAGGTCAGCGAGGCCCTCAACAAAGTCAGCAGCGCCATCACCGAAGACCGCGCCCAGCTTAAAGCCCAGGCCCAAGCCATCGAGCAACTGACGGCCAAGCCGACGCCCACCACCACGGCCGCCACTTCCTCCTCCTCCGGTTCGGAAAAGGCGACGACCCCCGCGGCCACCACCACGGCCACGCCCGG
>CAZDAQ010000134.1:0-5222 GCA_964503425.1 uncultured Opitutales bacterium | reverse complement strand
CCGCCCCCGCCCCCGGCGCTTAATCTCCGCGCTCATGCCTGAGCCCACACCCGCGCCCCGCGGCGCCGGTCGCACCGCGCCACCCGCCCCGTGGGTCACCGTTGGCCAGAAACTCACGGCCGACTGCCGCATCTACCGCATCTGGGAACGCCGCCTCCGCCACACCCGCGATGGCCGCGAGGGCGATTTCTCCATCATGGAGGCGCCCGACTGGGTGATCGCGCTCGCCCTCACTCCGCGGCACGAGCTGCTGCTGGTGCGCCAATGGCGCTTTGGCGTCTCCGGGCTTTCGTGGGAGCCGCCCGGTGGCGTCATTGATGCCGGGGAAGACCCCGTCGCCGGCGCGCAACGCGAGCTCCTGGAAGAGACCGGCCACGCCGGGCAGCACGCCCGCAGCCTGGGCCGCGCCGCCCCCAACCCGGCCCTGCAAAACAATTACGTCCACTTTGTGCTGATCGAAAACTGCGTGATGCACGCGCCGATGAGCTGGGACCCCCACGAGGAACTCCAGATGGCCGCCGTTCCCCTGCCGGAAATTGAGCAGATGATCCGCCGCGGCGAAATTTTCCACAGTCTCGCGCTCAATGCCCTCCAGTTTCTGCAGATGCACCTCGCCACGCATCCGCTTCCGCCCCACGCTTGATTCAATCGTTGCCTTGTCGCTTTTCTTTCCCTCCATGTCCCGCATCAAACTCCCGAACACCTCCGCACCCGCGACCGTGCTCGTCGTCGGCTCCGTCGCCTATGACGACATCATCACCCCGTTCAGCAGCGGCGAACGCATCCTCGGCGGCTCCGCGAGTTTCGCTGCGCTGGCCGCCAGCTATTTCGCGCCAGCCCGGCTGGTCGGCGTCGTCGGCAATGACTTCGACCCGCGCGACATGGATCGCTTCCGCAACCGGGGCATTGACCTCGCCGGCCTGCAAACGGACAACTCCGGCCCCACCTTCCACTGGAAGGGCCGCTACCACGAAAACTTCAACCGCCGCGACACGCTCGAACTCGACCTCAACGTCTTCGAGCGCTTCCGCCCCACGCTGCCGCCCGCGTATCAGAAAAGTGAATACGCACTCCTCGGCAACATCCACCCCGCGCTCCAGCGCCATGTCCGCAAGGAACTGGCCGCCGGCGTCTTCACCGCCGCCGACACCATTGACCTCTGGATAAAAACCACGCGCGACGAGCTTCTCGCCCTGTTGCGCGAAATTGACCTCTTCATCATCAATGACAGTGAGGCCGAAATCCTCACTGGGCACACCAACCTCATCCGCGCCGGGCACGCCCTGCGCGAACTGGGCCCGCGCCTCATCATCATCAAAAAAGGCGAGCATGGCGCCTACCTCTTTCACCCCGAAGGACTCTTCGCGCTGCCCGCCTATCCCGTGACCGATCTGCGCGACCCCACCGGCGCGGGCGACTCCTTTGCCGGGGCGCTCCTCGGCGCGCTCGCCGTGCTTACCGGCGCGGGCCAGCCTGCCAAGCCCACCTTCGCGCAACTCAAGCACGCCATGCTCTTTGCCACCGTCGTGGCCAGCCTCACCGTCGAAGCCTTTTCGGTGGACCGCCTCGAATCCACCGGCCCCGTGGAAATCGAAAAGCGCGTCGCCCAGTTGCGCACGCTCGTTGCTCTCGATTAAGCACGTTTCGCCAGTGTGATATTCCACCGACCCGGGTAACGCAGCTCCGGCTTGCCGGATTGCGCATCTTGCGCTAAGTTGGGCGGCCATTCTTCCGTCTGCGGAAGCGCGGCACGCGGGCTTCCGCATTCTGCCTTTTTTTCCTCCCATGCCCTACACTGCCCTAGTCGAGACCCTTGGCCGCCAGGCGCGGGAAGCCTCCCTCGCCCTGGCCACGGCCGGCACGGCCCGCAAAAACGCCGCGCTGGAACGCCTCGCCATGCTCCTCGGCGAGCGCGCATCCGCCGTGCTCGCCGCCAATGCCCGCGACCTCGCCGCCGCAAAGTCCGCCGGGATCGCCGGGCCGATGCTCGAACGCCTGACCCTCACGCCCGTCCGGCTTGCGGCACTCGCCGAGAGCGTCCGCCAGGTCGCCGCGCTGCCCGACCCCGTCGGCGAGGAACTCGAGCGCATCCAGCGGCCGAACGGCCTCGACATCCGCAAAATCCGCGTGCCCCTCGGTGTCATCGCCATCATTTACGAATCGCGCCCGAACGTGACGATTGACTGCGCCGTGCTTTGCCTCAAATCCGGCAACGCCTGCATCCTGCGCGGTGGCAAGGAGGCCTTCGAGACGAACACCGCCCTCGCCGCGCTGCTCACCGAGGCCCTCGGCGAGTCCGGCCTGCCCGTGCACGCCGTCCAACTCGTGCCCACGCCGGACCGTGCCGCGCTGCTCCCGCTGCTCAAGCTCGACCAGTATATCCATTGCGTCATCCCCCGCGGCGGCGAGGCACTCATCCGCTTTGTCGCGGAGAATGCCACGGTGCCCGTCATCAAGCACTTCAAGGGCGTTTGCACCATCTATGTTGACAAGGATGCCGACCCTGCGCTGGCGGAAAAAATCCTGATTAACGCCAAGGTCCAGCGCCCCGGCGTCTGCAACGCCGCGGAAAATCTTTTCATCCACGCCGCCGCCGCGCCCGCGTTGCTGCCCCGTCTCGCCCGCGCCCTTGCTGCCCATAAAGTTGAACTCCGCGTGGACGCCGGGGCGCGCGCGCTGCTGGAGAAGGAGCCGGGCCTCAAGCTCGTCACCGCGTCCGAGTCCGATTTCTCCGAGGAATACCTCGACCTCATCCTCGCGATCAAGGTCGTGCCCGACCTCGACGCCGCCATCGCGGCCATCAACCACTACGGTTCCGGCCATTCCGACGCCATAATCACCCATGATGAAACCGCCGCGCAGCGCTTCCTCGCCGGTGTGGACTCGGCGACGGTTTACTGGAACGCGTCCACCCGCTTCACTGACGGCTTTGAGTTCGGCCTCGGCGCGGAAATCGGCATCTCGACCGACCGCCTGCACGCCCGCGGCCCGATGGGCCTGCGCGAACTCTGCTCCTACAAGTATATTATATTGGGGAACGGGCAGGTTAGGGAGTGAACATATCGCTATGTTTAAATCGTCCAAGACCCTTGCTCAAATGGTGAGGGGTGCACGGCTCCTGAATATCCCATCAGTTTTAGTACGATGGAATTCAGAGCTCCCGCAATCTTGGATTCAATAATTGAGCTATTTCTGATGGAATCCTCAGTCATGATCCCACCAGCTAGTCGATGGGCGATCGGATTGCGAGCACTGCTCCATTCCGAATAAAATGTGGTCCATTTTTCATTCCAGTCGAACCCTATTCCTTTGATCACAGCCTCAAACTGTGATCTCGTGTTCATATATGATGTTGTCCTTAGAATTGCAATAATTCTGGAAAGGTTTAGCGAATTTTCTGCATTTCGAATATTTTCGATACATTCAATCGCCTTAGTTTTTTGATCATTAAAATTTGCTTCCTGAATTTGAAAATCCACTTTCGTTTTCTCAGAATAAATAGCGCAAACTAGACTCTCTAATAAGATGCATAGATTCAATAGCCCTAAACGTTTGGGCATACCCGGACTTGTTGCTTCACGAAAAAGAAACAGCAATTCTGTGACTTCCTCAACCAATGTAGTTTCTACCAAAAAGAACAAATACACTTTTTGGACCGCAGCAGGCCATAATGTAGAATTTAAACTTAAGAATGGCTCGTATCTCGTTCTTAAATTGTCATTACCGAGCTGGATATGTTCGACAATAACCTGCCAATCATGAGCATATCTAAATGAGAATGGCCATGTATGCTGTCCATGGGTAAACGCAATTACTCGTAGAAAAGCTTCGAAATATCGCTTGTCGAATTCGATGCCTCTAGACAGGTACTCAGATTTTGAATAAAAGTACACATGCATGTCATCGCCGCGCTGTACCAAACCATATCGCCACTGAGGAACTTCTCCTGAAAAGGTGTCTAAACATTGCCTACCCCTCTCTCCGTAAAACGCGTTTTTCTCAGTAAAGTCGGTGCCTCCATTTAAAGCCAGAATACGGAAATTTAAAATAATTGCCTCGAATCTAACCTCCGGAGGGGATTTTTGTTCCAGTTCGGATACAACAGTTTGGTGGCGCTTCCGCTCCAAATCATCAGGAAACAGATCTAGTCGATTAAAATGAAAAATTAAAATCAGTAACGATTCTCGTTCCACACTCATTGAAGTTGTGCGAACCGAGGGTACTCCATGAAAACAGAATTCGAGACGATCATCGATTACGCCTTTAATTTCCCAGAAGAAACTTCGCGTTATAGAACCAGTGAGCATCGGTATTTTAACGTTCGGCGACTTTATCGAAATCTTCGAGATAAACCCATTTTTTGAAAATTCGATTGTTCCCTCACCGTCAAGATCGTCCGCTCCCGTATTTCGAATGTGAACGTTCGAAATTCGATATTTTCCATTTCCTAAACGCGCTGCCTTAATATAGTCGCTTGTATCCATTAATATTTTATATTGTTCAACTGATTCTGATACCTTGGAAATTCGGCGTCAACTTGCAATAATGCGCTCACCCTTCAGATACTAACCCAACGCGCACACTTACAGCCGAAACCCACTCAAGTCCGAACTCCTGACAATAAACAAAGCCCTTCACGCCGCCACAATATCCACCCGCGCGGCGTAGCCCAGCTTGCGGAGCAATTTCTCGCAATCCTCCCAAGTCAGTCCAAAAGCCTTCACGTCGGCCAAGCCGAGGCGCCCGACGACCGCCGCCAGCACCTTGGCCTGCCCCGGCTCAAACGAGCCATCCATCACCGCGCGCTCGGCCCAGTCCACCAGTTCCTCGACGGAGATCCGGTGGCGCAAGTAGGCGCTGATTTTACCGGCGACCGCTTTTTTGGTGATCTTCATGGCTGCATCCTACGCTTTTTGGTGGCCTTTATCCACTGGATATTTCTCATGCCGCTCGACCAGGCTGCCCTTCTCATCATTAATCTCCTGCCAAAAGTTTACCGTAACTTCTTTCGCATCAACCTCTTTGATGTATCGCGCACTCCAACCGAAACGTCCTGGAACCTCCAACCAGTAGCGACGCCCGCCGCCGGGCAAAACCTTCCATTTCCCGAACTTCCGCTCGTTTTGCCTCCGGGTGCCCATGCTGTCGCGATTTATTCCGCGAAGTCCCCTACATCCCGCACGCTTCGCCCGCATAAGGGGCATGCACGCCGCTGAGGGCGT
>CAZDAQ010000133.1:7173-8423 GCA_964503425.1 uncultured Opitutales bacterium | reverse complement strand
GACAGGAGGCGAAGGATGCGGACCTGGAGGTTTTTGGGATTGAGCCGGGGGCGTTGGAGAAACTGGTGGCGGCGGATTATCCCGTGATTGTGGTGGGGCGGAGCTTTGGCGTGCTGAAGGTGAAGGGGCTGGAGCTGGATGTGTCGGTCCCACGGCGGGAGCGGAAGACCGGGCCGAGGCACACGGACTTTGAGGTGAATGCGGACCCGGGCATGACCTTTCACGACGCAGCAGGGCGGCGGGATTTTACGATCAACGCGATTTCGTGGGACCCGCTGACGAAAGAGCTGATTGACCCGTTCAAGGGCGCGGACGATTTGCGCGCGCGAGTGCTGCGGCACACGACGGAGCGGTTTGCCGAAGACCCGCTGCGGGTGCTGCGGGCGATGCAGTTTGCGGCGAGGTTTGAGTTCGCGGTCGCGCCGGAGACGGTGGCGCTGTGCGCGACGCTGACGATGGACGGACTGTCGGCGGAGCGGGTGTTTGAGGAGTGGCAGAAATTGTTGGTGAAAGGGAAGCGGCCGTCGGTGGGGCTGGAGTTTTTGCGGGCGTGCGGGTGGGTGAAGTTTTTCCCGGAGCTGGCGGCGCTGATCGGGTGTGTGCAGGACGCGGAATGGCACCCCGAGGGCGATGTGTGGACACACACGCTGCATTGCCTGGATGCGTTTGCGACGCGGCGGACGGGAGATGCGTGGGAGGATTTGGTCGTGGGGCTGGCGGTATTGTGCCATGATTTTGGGAAGCCGGCGACGACCGTGAAGACCACGGAAGGGCGCATCCGGTCGCTGGGGCATGAGGCGGCAGCGGAAGAGCCGGCGCGGGCGTTTCTCGCCCGAATGACGCAGCACAAGGATTTGGTGGAGAGCGTGCTGCCGCTGGTGCTGTGCCACATGCGACCGCGGGAGCTGATGCTCGGCGGCGCGGGAGACGGGGCGATCCGGCGGCTGGCGAAAAAGATCGGGCGGATTGACCGGCTGGCGCGGGTGGACGAGGCGGACCGCTGGGGGCGCCCACCGCTCAAACCGGACGAGCCCGGCGCGGGTGAGTGGCTGATGCAGCGGGCGGCGAAGCTGGCGGTGGCGGACCAGGTGCCGGAGCCGATCGTGCTCGGGCGGCATTTGATTGCAATGGGGATGCAGCCCGGCCCGCGATTCAAGGAATTGCTAAACGCGTGCTATGAGGCGCAACTGGACGGGAAGTTTACGGATTTGGCGGGTGGGGAGGAATTTTTGAGGGGATTGGTGGGAAAA
>CAZDAQ010000133.1:3169-7073 GCA_964503425.1 uncultured Opitutales bacterium | reverse complement strand
GACGCCGACGCGGTCGGCGAGTAGGCGGCCGGGGCGGGTGAGGCGGAGGGTGGCGTGGCGGGGGCCGGTGCGTTCGAGGAGGCCTTCGTCGGAGAGATTATGCCAGAGTGGTTCGAGGGCGGGGAAATTGAATGTGGGGAAGCGGGCGAAGAGGTCGGCGAGGTTGACGCCGGCGTTTTGGCGGAGGCCGAAGATGAGGGAATCAGTGGCGAGGAGCGCGGGGGTGAGCGGGACGACGTCCACGCGCTCGGGTATGCCGATGGCGAGGCCGGCGAGCCAGCGGTTCAGGTCGGACGGGTTGGCGTAGCGGCGGTCCTGGAATTGCGAGGCGGCGGAGGGGCCGAGGCCGACCCATGCGCGCATAGCCCACGTATTCAGATTATGGATACAGGCGCGGCCCGGGCGGGCGTAGTTGGAGATTTCGTATTGGGCGTAGCCGGCGGCAGCCAGGAAATCCCAGGTGGCCTCGTAGAGGCGGGCGTCCACCTCGATATCCGGGCGGACCTGGCCCTTGGAGAGCTTGAGCCAGAGGGCGGTGTCCTCCTCGAAAGTGAGGCAATAGGTGGAGATGTGGGCGGGGCCAAGGCGAACGGCTTCGGTGAGGTCAGCGAGCCACTGGTCGAGCTTTTGGCCGGGGGCGGCGAAGATTAGATCGAGGTTGAAGTTGTCGAACCCGGCGGCGCGGATGGCCTCGATGGCGGCGTGGGCCTGAGCGGGCGAGTGGCGGCGGCCCAGGGCAGCGAGGGTTTTTTCGTCGAAGCTTTGGACGCCAAGGGAGACCCGGGTGACCCCGAGGTCGCGGAGGACGGCCAGCTTGTCGGGCCGGACGGAGGATGGCGCGAGCTCGACGGACCATTCACGCGGCGGGGCGCCAAGGTGGTTGAGGAGGGCGCGGCCCAGGCGCTCGAGATCGCGGGCGGGAAGGGCGCTGGGGGTGCCACCGCCCCAGAAGATGGTTTCGGCGGGCTGGCGGGGGCCGGCGAGGACGAGCTCGCGTTCGATGCCCTCGAGAAAGCGGTCGAGTTCGGCGCGTTCGGGCTGTTCCTGGTAGAAGGCGCAAAAGTCACAGGTGGAGGAGCAAAAGGGGATGTGGACATAGACGCCGAGGCCATCCGCGGGCGGGGGTGGGGCGGGGGCGGCCGCCTGCGCGGCGGGGAGGCCGGAAAGCAAAGGCGGGGGGGATGGTAGTTTTGCTTGCACGGTGCGGGCGGGTCAGGTAAGTGTCTCCCTCTCGCGCATTTCCGCATGAAAGCCAAGCACTACTCTTTGCCCATCCTCGTGTTCGCCCTGTTCGCCCTGGCTGGTTGCAGCCAGACGATCACGAACCTGACCTCACCGCAGATACCGCAGAATCCCTCCGGCATCTACACCTTAAGCGTCCACACGTCGGTGAATGACGATCACCTGGTGCCGGATTCGATGAAGGTCTTCATCGAAATCGAGGGCACGCAGCAAGAGATGCAGCCGAGCCCGTCGGGCGGAGACTTGTTTGAATACGAATACGCGATGCCGTCCGACCGCGCGCAGGCGAAGTATTATTTCACGATCTACTACACGACCCAGCAGAATGGCTTGAAGCAGAATCACACGATCACCAGCCAGCTCTACACGCTGAACATTGTGAACCGCTATGTGATCACGATGGAGGCGACGCGCGGGCCGGTGGGCTCGACGATTCCGGTGGTGGGACGGGGCTTTTCGTCCTATGACAGCGTGGTGATTGGCGGCATTGAAGCGCCGACGACGCATGATTCGGTGAACTCGCTGACTTTCTCAGTGCCGCCGCTGGCGGCGGGCCACGACTACGAGGTGGATTTGCACTCGGGGTCGAATGTGTTTCCGCTGGGCTTGTTCCATGTGGACGTGTCGAATTTTACGGTGACGCCCGCGAATTTGGAAGTGGCCTCCGGGGACAGCGCGCTGCTGGTGATTAACATGGGGCTGAAAGCGCCGGATGGCGGCGTGCCGGTGGACGTGAAGACGGATGTGCCAGCGAGCGTGGTGATGGCGCCCGTGACGATTCCGGGCGGCTCGCCGACGGTAACGGTTAAAGTGAAGGGAGGCCAGCCGGGCCAAGGGAGCCTGCATTTGAACGCGGCGGGGTTCAATGAGGTGATCGTACCGATTACGGTGACGGCGGCAGCCGAACCCGCTCCGGCACCGGAACCCGCTCCGGCACCCGCGCCCGCGCCACCGCCGATGCACATGGGCAGCTAACCAGGCGTGCCGATGGCGGGACAGGCAGCCGGTCAGTCGAAGATGACGGTTTTGTTGCGGTAAACGAGGACGCGATTGTCGAGGTGCCAGCGAACCGCCTGGGCGCAGACGGTTTTTTCGAGATCGCGACCGCGGCGGATAATGTCCTCGACGTTGTGGCGGTGGGAAATGCGGGTGACATCCTGCGCGATGATGGGGCCTTCGTCGAGATTGGCGGTGGCGTAATGGGCGGTGGCGCCGATGAGTTTGACGCCGCGGGCGTGGGCTTGGTGGTAGGGGCGGCCACCGGCGAAGGCGGGGAGGAAACTGTGATGGATGTTGATGACGGGCACGCCGCAGCGCGTGAGGAAATTGGCGCTGAGGATTTGCATGTAGCGGGCGAGCACGATGAGGCCGGCACAATTTTGGCGGAGGACTTCGAGCTGGCGGGCCTCGGCGGCGGGCTTGGTGGCGTCGGTGACGGGGATGTAGTGAAAGGGAAGGCCGTAATGTTTGGTGGCGGCGGCGAGAGCCTCGTGATTGGAGATGACGCAGACGATCTTGCCGCGCATTTCGCCGGCGAGGAAGCGCAGGACGAGGTCGTGAAAGCAATGGTCGGCCTTGGAGACGAAGAGGGCGACGCGGGTTTGATCGGAGGAAAGGGCGACGCGGCCATGCATACCAAGCTGGTCGGCGGCAAAGGAGCCGAAGGCTGCGCCAAGGACGGCAGGGTCCATGCCGGGGGCGGGAGTCCACTCGAGACGCTGGAAGAAGACGTTCTCGGTGTCGTCGCGGTGCTGATCGGCGTGGAGGATGTTGCCCTTGCGCTCGTAAATCCAGCCGGCGGAACGGGCGACGAGGCCGGGCTGGTCGGGTCCGGACAGGAGGGCGGTCAGCGCAAGGGGCTCGTCAGTGACGGAGGCGGGCATGAGCGAGGTTGGGATTACGGTGGCGGCTGGATTTTGGCAAGCCCACTCATGTTACGGTTGGGTGAACGGGGAAAAGCCCCCAGAGGCGGGAAGATGGCAGAGCGGGGAGGAGAAGGGGTGTGCGTTTGTCCTTTCGCGATAATCCATTTTGCTGTATATTAATCGTTTATGTCTGCGCCGGAAGACATGGGCTTTTTGCGCGTGGCGGTGGCCGCGCCGGAATTGCGAGTGGCTGATGTGGCGTTTAACGCCCGGGCCACGGCGGAGGCTTTGCGCGCGCTGGCAGCGGAGGGCGTGCGGCTGGCGGTGTTCCCGGAACTCGGGCTAACCGGCTATACGTGCGCGGATTTGTTCTACCAGCCGGTGCTGCGCGAGGCGGCGGGCAAGGCGGCGCAGGAACTGGCGGAGACGGCGCGGGAGGCGGGGTTGCTGGCGGTGGTGGGCCTGCCGGTGGAAGTGGGCGGGCGTTTATACAATTGCGCGGCGGTGCTGGCGGAGGGGCGGGTGTGGGCACTCGTGCCGAAGACGTATTTGCCGAACACGGGGGAATTTTACGAGCAGCGGTGGTTTGCGTCGGCGACGACGCTGGCGGCGAACCAGGCGAAGGTGGCCGGGCGGACGGTGTGGATTACGCCGCGGCATGTGCTGGGGGTGCGCGGGCCGTATCCCTTCCAAATCGGGATAGAATTGTGCGAGGACCTGTGGGCGGTGGAGCCGCCAAGCGGGCCGCTGGCGCTGGCGGGGGCGAGCGTGCTGGTGAATCTTTCGGCGAGCAACGA
>CAZDAQ010000133.1:0-3069 GCA_964503425.1 uncultured Opitutales bacterium | reverse complement strand
TCGACGCTGGCGCTGCTGGTGGCGGCGCGGGCGTTTGACAAACTCGGGCTGGAGCGGAAGGGGATAATCGGCGTGACGATGCCCGGGCCGGGCACGAGCGAGCGCACGCGGGCAAACGCGGAGAAGCTGGTGACGCTGCTCGGCGCGACCCTGCGGGTGATACCGATAAACGACGCGGTGAAGCAGCATTTCAAGGACATCGGGCACGATCCGAAATTGCATGATGTCACTTTTGAGAACGCGCAGGCGCGGGAGCGGACACAGGTGCTGATGGACCTGGCGAACCAGGAAGGCGGGCTGGTGGTGGGGACGGGGGATTTGTCGGAACTGGCGCTGGGGTGGTGCACCTTCAACGGCGACCAGATGTCCATGTATCACGTGAACGCGGGCGTGCCGAAGACGCTGGTGCGGCATTTGATAGAGTGGTGTGCGGAGGCGATTTTTGAAGGGCCGGCGGCGAAGGTGTTACGGGATGTGGCGGCGACGCCGATCTCGCCGGAGCTGCTGCCGCTGAATGAAAAAGGCGAATTGCGGCAGAAGACGGAGGAAGTGGTGGGGCCATATGACTTGCACGACTTTTTCCTATATTACACGGTGCGGCTGCCGTTTCGCCCGGCGAAGGTGCTGTATCTGGCGGAGCAGGCGTGGGCGGGGAAGCATGACCGGGCGGCGATCGGGAAGTGGCTGGAAGTGTTTTACCGGCGGTTTTTCGCGCAGCAGTTCAAACGGTCGGCGATGCCGGACGGGCCGAAGGTGGGGTCGGTGGCGCTGTCGCCGCGGGGCGACTGGCGGATGCCGAGTGACGCGAGCCCGGAGGTGTGGGTGGGGGAGTTGGCGGGGGCGATGCGGAATGGTGCGGGAGTGGCGAAGGAGACAAGCGGCTTGAAAAAGACGATTAAAGGGGCAAAGAAGTGACGCTTGGCGATCACCCGTTTTTGTGACCAAGTTACCCATTCGCTATGTCGCGAAATGCATGATTTCTCGACCGTGATTGCACGTTGATCCGGCATATTGCGTATATTCAGGAGCCGGAGAAGGTGGAGTTGATGCCGGGGGGCGCTGGCACGGGGCGGAATCAGCCGCCGACGGGGAAGGGCTGGCCGAAGATTTCGTTATAGAGGGCGCGGAAAGACGCGCCATCAATGCGGGAGAGGGTGGCTTCCTCGGAGGACTTGCCGGAGAGGTAAACGATCTTGCTGAGCCAGTGCTGCTTGGCGAAGGCGTCGCCATAGAGGGTGAAGGTGACGCCGGGGAATTTGGTGGAGAGGTCCTTGACCTCCTTGAAGGCGGGCTCCCATTCGATGGTGAAGGTGACGCGTTCACCCTCGGTGGTGGCGCCGGCGGGGTCTTTGGCCTGGGCGAGCGCGAGGACGGCGGCGCGCGCGGCGGCGGCGGAATCGGGCGCGGGAGCGCTGAGGGCGATGAGGTTGCGGACGGGATTTTTCATGGAGGAAGAATGGGAGAGGGAAAAAGGAAAATGGAAAAAGGGGAAGAGTTTTTAGACAGGATTAACAGGATTTACAGGATAAGAAAAAACGGGATTTAGCGGAGGCCGAAGCCGCCGCCGGGGCCGCCCATGCCACCGAGTCCACCCATACCACCCATGCCGCCGGGGCCGCCGCCGCCCATTTTGCCGGCCATTTCGGCCATGAGGCGCTTGCCTTTGCCGCCTTTGAACATCTTCATCATTTTGCGCATTTGTTCGAATTGCTTGAGGAGCTGGTTGACGTCGCGGACTTCGACGCCGGAACCTTTGGCGATGCGGAGGCGGCGGTTGCCGTTGAGGAGCTGGGGCTTCTGGCGCTCGGCAGGGGTCATGGACAAGATGATGGCCTCGGTGTGGCGAAGGCGGGATTCCTCGGCGTCACCCACTTCGAAGCCACTCATGCCCGGGAGCATTTTCATGATGTTGCCGAGGGGGCCCATTTTCTTCATCTGGCGCATCTGGGCGAGGAAGTCCTCGAAATTGAAGTCGGCCTGGCGCATTTTTTCGGACAGGCGGCGGGCCTCGTCCTCGTCGAGGTTTTCCTGGGCTTTTTCGACGAGGGAGACGACGTCGCCCATGCCGAGGATGCGCTGGGCCATGCGGTCGGGGTGGAAGACGTCGAAGTCGGCGATTTTTTCGCCGGTGCCCATGAACTTGATGGGGACGCCGGTGACGGCCTTCATGGAGAGGGCGGCGCCACCGCGGGCGTCGCCGTCGAGCTTGGTGAGGACGATGCCGGTGAGCTGGACGGCTTCGTGGAAGGCCTTGGCGACGTTGACAGCTTCCTGGCCGAGGGCGCTGTCGGCGACGAGGAGAACCTCCTGGGGCTGGACAATTTCGCGGACGCGCTGGGCTTCGGCGATCAAGTCGGCGTCAATTTGCAGGCGGCCCGCGGTGTCGAAGATAAGGGCGTCGGGCTGGGGCTTGAGCGTGGCGGCGTAAGCGAGGGCGGCCTTGGCGAGGGCGGGGACGTCCTTGGTATGGCGGTCGGAGAAGAAAGGGAGGGATTCGGCGCGGGCGAGGGTTTCAAGCTGGTCAATGGCGGCGGGGCGGTAAACGTCGCACGCGACGAGGAGGGGGGAGTAGCCGCGTTTGTGGAGGAGGCGGGCGAGCTTGGCGGCGGTGGTGGTTTTGCCCGCGCCGTGAAGGCCGACGAGGAGGACGCGGAGCGGACGGTCAGCGGAGAACTCGGAGGCGCCCTCACCGAGGAGGCGGGCGAGCTCGTCATGGATGATTTTGACGATTTGCTGGCCGGGGGTGATGGACTTGAGGACCTCCTGGCCGGCGCATTGTACTTCGACACGCTCGACGAACTCGCGGGCGACCTTGAACTGGACGTCGGCGGAGAGGAGGGCGGTGCGGACCTCCTTGAGGGCCTCGGCGGTGTTTTCGGGCGTGAGCTTGGCGATGCCGCGCAGGTGGCGCAGGGCGAGGCTCATGCGGTCGGTGAGGCTGGCGAACATGGGAAAGGAAGGCGGGAAGCAGGACGAAGATGGGCGAAAAGGGTTGAGGTTGCAGGAAAAACGGGGCGAGTGCAATGCTGCGGGTGGGGGGGGAAGAGGTGAAAAGCAAAAGGTGAAAGG
>CAZDAQ010000132.1:4183-8470 GCA_964503425.1 uncultured Opitutales bacterium | reverse complement strand
AATCCGCGCACGTCGCCGCCACCTTCTCGTTGAACACCGCGCTATACCACCCCTGCGGCGCCGCCCCTTCCCGCCCGCGCACCAACTCCACCTTCCACCCGTCCCGCGGCGCGTTCACCGCCAGCATCCCGAAATTCCCCTGCTTCGCGTCCTCCGTATAAATCAAATCCCCCGCCGCCTTCACCGTGCAGTCCGGGTGAAAATGCCACAGCGCGTCCAGCCGCCGCGGCCCGCCCGCCGTCAGCACCCGGTCCACCACGATCCAATACTTCCCGCGCACATACAGCACCGCCCGCTTGTGGTAGGCCGGCCCCTGGCCCGTCAGCCAGTCCCCCGCATACGCCGCCGTTGCCGAGAAAAAATCCGTCTCCGCCGTTATCTCGTGCCGCGCGTTCGCCACCGTCTCCGCCACATTCGGTGGCCGCATCGGCCCGCGCCCGTCCAGCAGCATCCCGTTATGCCCGGTCGGCCCCGCGAAATAATCCCGCCACGCCCCCGGCTGATACGTGTAGCGCCCGTTATCCACCAGAAACTCCCGCCCCTCCCCGCTCACGTCCAGTTGCAGCCGGTCCTCGTGCTGGTGGTCACTCCCGAACGGCCCCATGTCAAAAAACGCCCACTGGTCCCGCGGCTTCCACCCGTCCCGCATCACCGCCTGCCCCGCCCACGGAAAATACTGCGACCCCCACCCCGCCGGCGCCGTCCCTTCCCGCCCTTGCGACGCAATATAAACCCAGTCCTGCCGCCGATACTCCGGCGCCACCGCCCGCACAAACACCGCGTTCCGCTCCACGTCCGAGTCATTGTCCAGCGGCCCGTAGCCGCGCGGCCCCGTCACATACGCGAAATAATTCCACCCGCTCTCCAGCACCGGCTGCAGTTGCTTCAACGCCTCCGGGTGGCCCGTCGCCGTCAATATCTCCGCCAGCGATTGCAGCGACTGCAACACCACCAGTTGATACTCGTTCGTCAGCTCCGTGTGCGCCCCGTCCGGGTAAAACTGCTTTACGGCCTCCCGCTGCGCCATCGTCACCGCGTAATCCAGCCACCCCGGCGCGTCCTTGAACTCCGGAAACGCCACCGCCACCAGCGCCAGCCCCGCCATCTCGCTGATCAAATGGTTCCCATACGGCGCATGCGTGTCCCGCAAACACTCCGCGTGCTGCTTCAGGCTCTCCAGCAAAACCTCCGTCGTCAGTCCCCCGCCCTTATCCAACATTTCCTCCTCCACCGCCTTCCACCCGCCTTTGTCGAACAGGATCGGCAGCCACGCATCCTCCACCCGTCGCGCCGCTTCCAGCGCCCGCCACGGGCCCGACAAACTGTAATGCTCCGGCCGCGGATTATGCTGAATCCAGTCCCGCCACAACCCCCGCAACTTCTCCCGGTATTTCTCCGCCCCCGTCTCCTTCCACGCCACATACAGCGCCGGCAGCATCGTCATCCGGTTTAAAAACCACGTGAACTCCGGGTCATTGTTCGGCCCCGTCCAGTTCCAGTCCAGTCCGCCGTTCGCCCGCCGCGGCACCTTCGCCGTCACCCCCTGAAATTCAAACGTGTCCGCCAGCGCCTCGTCCGCCACCCGCTGCGTCTCCGTGTTCCACTCCGGCAGCGCCGTCAACACCTTCGCCGGCAGCGGATTCGTCCGCTGCGTGAAATAGTCCCCGAAATACATCTCCAATCGCAGCTCATTCATCTGCGTTCCCTGCTCCGCCTGCATCACTTCCAAGTCCCGCTGCGCCTCCTTGCTGAAGCCCGCGTAGTCCGCCTGCAGCGTCAAAAACACCCGCCAGTCGCGCTGCTCCCTCGCCGCCCGCTCCCGCATCCACCACGCCCCCAGCCCCGCCCCCGCCAGCACGGCCACCCCGGCCCACGCCAGCCACCGCCACCCTTTGCCGCGCCGCTCACTCATGATCGTGCTCATCCAACCCCCGCGCCGCCCGCCGCCCCAGCCTTCCCGCCCCCGCCCACAAAATCACCCCCATTACAATCGCCAGCGCTGGCCGCAGCGCCTGCGCCTGCAAATAATACCCCGGATACGACGGATCAATCTCCGTCGCCGACTCCGCCACGTTCGCCACCAGCATCCACAACCCTGCCGACACCCACGCCAGCCCCAACAACCGCACCGCCAGCACCGCCGGCCCGATGTATTTCTTCATCCCCCCAGCCAAAACCACCCCCGCCCCCCACGCGATATTTTTCTGCTACCCCGAACCCGCTCTTTTCTTCACCCCGCCCGCCGGTCGCCTCTCCCTCCGCCCCTCTTTTTCTTATCCTGTTCATCCTGTTAATCCTGTCCAAAACTCTTCGCTTCCGTCGATTTTATCCGTCTTATCCGTGTCATCCGTGGTTTAACCTCTTTCTCTTCCTCTGCGCCTCTGCGCGAGTTCTCTTCCC
The DNA here is from genome assembly GCA_964503425.1 of uncultured Opitutales bacterium. Lineage (GTDB taxonomy): Bacteria > Verrucomicrobiota > Verrucomicrobiia > Opitutales > JABDGR01 > CAZDAQ01. Next base: position 6,070 of record CAZDAQ010000132.1, on the reverse strand, counting down.
ATTCTGTCTAAAAATCTTCGGTTTTGCATTCCTCCCCTCCCCGCCTATTGTCGCCCTCATGGCCTACATCGTCACCGCCGCCTGCGTGGACTGCAAATACACCTTCTGCGTCGCCGTCTGCCCCGTCGAAGCCTTTCACGAGGCCCCCGACCGCCTCTACATCAACCCCGACACCTGCATTGACTGCAACGCCTGCGTCAGCGAATGCCCCGTCAACGCCATCTACGCCGAACGCGAAGTCCCCGACCACCTCCAGGAATGGATCGCCCTCAACGCCGCCGAAGCCGAAAAACTCCCCACCCTTGCCGCCGCCCACGAACCCCTCAAAGCCCCCAAGTGCGTGGACCCCAACGCCGGATAATTCCCTCCTCCCAACCAATTTCTCTCCTTGCTATCAAGTCCACCGCAGTAAATCTTGCCCTCTATCCTCTACACTCTGTCCGCTTTCACCTTCATCTCCCTTCAACTCAACTATCCCATGCGCCTCCTCAAAATCCTGACCCTCACCCTCCTCCTCGCTCCCGTCTGCCACGCGCAGGACAGTCTCGCCCTCGCTGAAAAGCTTCTCGAAATCGAGAACACCCAGGCCGTCATGCAAAACGCCTTCGAAACCACTTTCAAGACCTCCCTCGACCGCATGAAGGCCCAGGGCGCGCCCCAGGAACTCGTGGACCAGATTCATGCCCTCGCCGACAAGTTCTACGCCGACAATTTCAAGTGGGACTCCGTCAAGCCCCAGCTCGCCCAGCTCTACGTCAACGCCTTCTCCACCAAGGAACTCGCCGACATCGTCGCCTTCTACGAAACCCCCACCGGCAAGAAAGCCATCGCCGTCATGCCCACCCTCTTTAACCAAGGCAGCGCCCTCGCCATGGCTCAAATCAAGGGCAAGTTGCCCGAATTCCAGCAGAAAGTCGTCGCCCTCATTCAAGCCTACCAAGTCAGCCATCCCCAGTCCACCTCCGCGCCTGCGACCTCTTCCACCCCCGCCCCGGCTACCCCTTCCGCTTCCCCCACCCGCGCCCCCATCACCAATTAGCCGCCCCCTCGCCGCCGCCCACGAACCCCTCAAAGCCCCCAAATGCGTGGACCCCAACGCCGGGTAATTTCCCCGGTTGGCCATTCTTCTCCTCTTCCCTCGGCGCGCTCTGCGTCCTCCGCCGTAAAATCGTTCCTCTTCTCTTTTCCACCTCCGACCTTCTCTCTTTCGCCCAGTCTGAACCAAAATAAATCTGCATTTAAAAAAGGACCGGCGCTCGCGCTACCTTTCTTAAATTCTCTCCTGTCGTTGCAGAAAGTGTTGCGCCTCCTGCTTGGTCGAATCCAGAGCTTGTGAGTGCTTCAAGACGGACCTCATTAAATCCAGATAAGGCCTCTTCTGATCGGGAGTCCGAATCCCATTGAGGATGCGGTTCAGCATCCAAACAGCCAACGGCGTTGGTTTCCGCTTGATGGATTCGCTTAGCTCGTTCTCGTAGGAGCCGCGAAATTTCTCCAGCGTATGCACCAGCGCGCCAGGAGAGCCTAAGTCCGCTTCCGGCATGCGTTCCATAACCGCATACAATGCGGGGATGGCCCGCTCCGGCTGCGGCAACATGAGCAACTCCTCCGTTAACTCGTCGAGTCGTTCTAAGCCGCTCGCATTGGAACGTTTGTAATCGAAGTCTTCCGCCCTAAGCATCTCCAACTCTCGAAGAATCTGGTCAAATGAGCGCGGCATGACTTTGTAGTTCTGGAATCAGCAATCAGAAATCAGCATTCAGCAATCTCTTCCCCCCCTCGCCCACTGCTCCCCAAAATACGTCAAAATCACATCCGCCCCCGCCCGCTTGATCGCCAGCAGCGCCTCGTCCCGCGCCGCCCCCAATTCCAGCCACCCCCGCTCCG
>CAZDAQ010000132.1:0-4083 GCA_964503425.1 uncultured Opitutales bacterium | reverse complement strand
ATCGCCAGCAGCGCCTCGTCCCGCGCCGCCCCCAATTCCAGCCACCCCCGCTCCGCCGCCGCGCAAATCTGCGCGTATTCGCCCGACACCTGGTACGCCGCCACCGGCAGCGTCGTGTGCGCCCGCAAGTCCGCAATCACATCCAGGTATAGCCCCGCCGGCTTCACCATTAAAATGTCCGCCCCCTCCGCCTCGTCCAACGCCGCCTCCCGCAGCGCCTCCCGCCGGTTCGCTGGATCCATCTGGTAGGTCGCCTTGGAAATCGGTGTGCTCCCCTTCGCCTTTTTACTCCCCACCGCCTCCCGAAACGGCCCGTAATACGCCGACGCATACTTCGCCGCATACGCCAAAATCCCCGTGTTCAAATAACCCGCCGCGTCCAGCGCCCGCCGGATCGCCCCCACCCGCCCGTCCATCATGTCCGACGGCGCGACAAAATCCACCCCCGCCGCCGCGTGCAGCGCCGCCATCTCCGCCAAAATCTCCACCGTCGCATCATTGTCCACGTCCGCCCCGTCCGCCGTCAGCACGCCGTCGTGCCCGTGCGTCGTGTACGGATCCAGCGCGATATCCGCAAACACCGGCCATTCCCCCGCCGCCGCCTTCACCTCCCGCACCGCCCGCAACACCAGCGATTCCGCGTTCAACGCCTCGCTCCCGCGCTCGTCCTTCAACCCCGCGTCAATCTTCGGAAACAGCGCCACTCCGCCCAGTCCCAGCGCCGCCAACTCCTTGCACCGCGCCCCGAGTTTCCCCAGCGGCACGCGTTCAATCCCCGGCAGCGACGCCACCGGCTCCAGCTTCGCCTTCGCCCCGCCCTCAATCACAAACACCGGCTGGATCAACTGCTCCGCCGCCAGTCGCGTCTCCCGCACCAACGCGCGGATGCCCGCCGTCCGCCGCAGCCGCCGTGGCCGCTGCGTCAACTCTGCTGTCCAGCAGAGCCGCCCGCTCTCGCTCTTGGAATTGTTCGCCATGCCCAAACCCCCATCCTGCCATTTTCCCTCCCGCCACGAAAGCCCGAAAATCCCCTTCTTTTCTTCTTCATCCTTCCTCCTTCATCGTGCATCCTTGCCCATTCCGCATTCCGCGACTTTCCCTTCTCCTGCATTTTGAATTTTAAATTTTAAATTTCTTCCCGATGCCCCTCCGTCTTCACAATACCCTCTCCCGCGCCGTCGAGCCCCTCCTCCCCGCCGCGCCCGACGGCCTCTACCGCCTCTACTGCTGCGGTCCGACGGTTTACGGCCCGTCCCACATCGGCAACTTCCGCACCTTCCTCCTCCAGGACGTCCTTCGCCGCGCCCTCCAGCTCGACCTCGGCGCCGCCAAAGTCCTCCACGCCCGCAACATCACCGATGTGGACGACCGCATCCTCCAGCAGGCCCGTGACGAAAACCGCCCCCTCGCCGACATCGCCGCCCACTGGACCAAACTCTTCCACGCCGACGCCCAGGCCCTCAATCTCCTCCCCCCGCATTTCGAGCCCGGCGCCGTCGAACACATCCCCGCCCAGATCGCCCTCATCCAGCGCCTCCTCGACCACGGCCACGCCTACCAGGCCGCCGACCATTCCGTCTATTTCAAAGTCTCCTCCTTCGCCGACTACGGCCGCCTCGCCCGGCTCGACTCCTCCGCCCTCCGCCAGCAGGACACTAACTCTGCCGGTGCCACCAACCTCGCCGACAAATACGACCGCGACCACGCCGCCGACTTCGCCCTCTGGAAGGCCCGCAAGCCCGAGGACGGCCCCAACTTCTGGCCCTCCCCCTTCGGCGAGGGCCGCCCCGGCTGGCACATCGAGTGCAGCGCCATGATCGAGCAAATCTTCCACGGCCAGACCATTGACCTCCACGGCGGCGGCGTGGACCTCATCTTCCCCCACCACGAAAACGAAATCGCCCAGTCCATGTGCTCGCATTCTTCTGAACAGCAGAACGCGCATGATGGCGAGTCCGCCTACCACTTCGTCCGCCACTGGTTCCACTGCGCCCACCTCCTCATTGACGACCACAAAATGGCCCGCTCCGTCGGCAACGTTTACACCCTCGCCGAAATCCAAAAAATGGGCTTCTCCCCCGTCACTCTCCGCTACGCCCTCCTCGCCGGCCACTACCGCACCCCCCTTAACTTCTCCCAGCACGCCCTCCAATCCGCCGACGCCGCCCTCCACAAACTCAACAAACACCTCCTGGCCTTGGCCGACCGCGCTCACGCCGACAAATCCGCGGACACCCTCGCCCGCTTGCGCACCGCCGACCCCGCCAACCTCCGCTGGGGCCGCTTCGCCCCCGCCTGGTCCGTCCTCTGCGACGACCTCAACCTCCCCGGCGCCCTCGGCGAAATTTTCAAGGTCGAACCCAAGGCCTCCTCCGCCGAGCAAGCCGCCGAAGACCTCGAAGGCCTCGTCAAAATCGCCGTCCATGTCCTCGGCCTCGACCTCCCCCTCCCCGTCGCCACCGTCACCGTCCCCGAAAACATCGCCGCCCTCGCCCAGCAACGCTGGGACGCCAAACAAGCCCGCGACTTCAAACTCGCCGACGAGCTCCGCAAACAACTCGAATCCGCCGGCTGGAAAATCCTCGACCGCAAAGATGGTTTCTCCGTCGTCCCCGACGCCAAATAGTCTTTCCAATTCGCTCTTCGTAGCGCGGTGCTTTAGCCCGCGCCCCTCTTTTGGAGGGACGACCTCCGTGTCGTCCTCCATTAAATTTCACCATCTAAATTTGGTTCGCCAAACACGCATCCTCGCCTAAACTTTCCCTATGAAGCCGCCGCCCACCGAAGTGGATGTCGCCCACGGCAAAACCCGGGCCGCAAAAACCGCGCGCCGCCCCGGCAAAGCCCGCGGCCTTCGCGCCCTCTTGCCCGCTTCCCCCCGCGCCAAAAAACCTCTCACCCCCCTTCAAGCCCTCGAATCCCTTCAAGCCCACCTCCGCCTCACCCCCCTTCAAGCCCGCCGCTGGATCGCCACCGCCTCCGACGCCCGCCGCTAATGGCGATGCCGGAACCCCCGTTCCCGCATGATCCATTTCGACACGAGCTTTCTCATCCAGGCCACGCTCGCCGGTTCGCCCGCCCATACCCGCTTTCGCGCGTGGGCCTCATCTTCGGAAACTTTCGGCATCAGCACCATCGCCTGGGCCGAGTATCTTTGCGGCCCTCTCGACGCTACCGCTCTGTCTCTCGCTGAACAAATCTTTCCCCAACCGGTGCCTTTCCTCCCCGCCGACGCCCTGCTCGCCGCCCGCCTCTTCAACCAATCCGGTCGCCGCTCCCGCACCCTTGCGGATTGCATGATCGCCGCCATCGCCATCCGCTCCCGCGCCTCACTCGCCACCCTCAACCCCGCCGACTTTAAACCCCTCGTCCCCCACGGCCTCTTGCTAGTCTGAGTCCTCCTTCCGCCCCATGACTTTTTATGAGTCCAGATTGCTGCCTTGGGTCATCGCGGCTTTTTCATATTGCCTGTCAACCGTGTTGCTTTTTGCCAAAATGGACTATGCGGTGCTGGCAAGCGTTCTCTTCGGTTTGGCCGGAATTTGGTCCAGCAGCATTGCGATTCGCCCGCGTTGGATTATAAAATTGGCGCCTGAGAATTTATCCGTCCGCGATCTGGTGGCTCGGCAGGAGTCCAAATTGCCCTGGGCTTCGATTCGCGACCTTTCCTTTAAGGAAACCTACAATACTACCTCGGGGGCGGAAGGCATCGGCTACCAAAAGGTTTTTATCGTAAAAACTGACGAGAAAACCGTCCAAGTTCCCCTTCCCACAATGGCTAAATCCACCGCCTTCATTGAAGAGCAAATTCGTTTGTATCTAGCCAATAATGGGATTGCTTCCCCCTCCCACCCCTCCTTCATCCGCGCTAAAAATTAAATCCACATCCTCGCCGCCGGAAAAATCCTCGTCGCTCCCCGCGCTCGTTGCGCTGTTGCGTGAAACCGTCTTCTCTTCCACCGCAAACCGTAAACCCACTCGTCCCTCTCCCCTCTCTCAGCAACCAGCAAGCACCAATCAGCAAGTCCCCCGCCCCCTCGCCCCCCTCGATCGGCTCGGTCGCGCCCTGGCCCCGGGCGAGCT
>CAZDAQ010000131.1:0-8486 GCA_964503425.1 uncultured Opitutales bacterium | reverse complement strand
AGGGGTTGGCGTGGTGGCGCGGTTCGGCGGGGAGGATGACGGCGCCGGGGGGCAGTGCCTGGGTGATGTTGGCGGTGGGTTTGCCGGCGTCGGGCCAGCCGGGAGCGACGACGAGGCTTTCGTTGGGGTCGGAGGCGTCGAGACGGTCATACCACCCGACATGGCCGTCGAGGAAGGCGATGTGGCCGCCTTTGCCCTGCCAAGGAGAGTCGGGCGGCCACGCGCCGTTCTGCTGGAGGCCGCGGGTCCAGGCGACGGGGGTGGTGTAGGGCGGGGCGGAGGTGGAGATGTTGGCAGCGATGACGACGCTGAGTGGGGCATTCGCGAAAGCGGGGGCGAGAGTGGTGGCGGTGTCAATGTTGCCCTGGATGACGGACTTCGGCAATATATCGCCGGACAAAGCATCATCCTTCTGATTGAACCACAACGAGGCGTCATTCAAATCGGCATATTTGGCGAGGATGAAGGCGGCATCGTGCGCGGTGCTGCCGGGGGGCAACTGGATTTTGCGCGGAGGGATCGAGAGATAGGTGTAAACGGCGTAGGTTTTGGCGATTTGGCTGAGGTTACTCGCCTCAGGCACGCGGACATTTGACAACCCAAATCCTCTATCGGAAATTGTCGGGATTACAATTGATGCCGCGACAAGCAGCAGGATGACCACTGCGAAGTAGAAGGCCGGGCGGGAGATGAAGGGTTTTTCGCTCATGGGGTGGCCTCACTTGAGGTATCACTAATCCCCTTACGGCGCAGGGGCAAATGGATAGATTTTGGGCGGAGGGGGTGGAGGGCGGGTTGGCGGAATTTTCGTGAACCGGGGGCTGAGGGGAAGTATGAGGTGGGGATGGAAAGCTCCCCCACCCCGGCGTTGCCGGCGTTTTTGAGCGGCGCGCCTGAGGATGTGGCGCGGGCAGCGGCGTTATTGCGCGCGGGCGAGGTGGTGGCGCTGCCGACGGAGACGGTGTATGGGCTGGCGGCGAACGCGCTGGACGCGGGGGCGGTGCGGAAGATTTTTGAAATCAAGGGGCGGCCGCTGCTGGACCCGCTGATTGTGCACGGGCTGGACGAAGAATTTTTGGCGCAGGTGGCGGAGTTCACCCCGGCGGGGCGGCGGCTGGCGGCGGCGTTTTGGCCGGGGCCGCTGACGCTGGTGCTGCCGAAGAAGGCGGCGGTGCCGGACGTGGTGACGGCGGGGCGGCGGACGGTGGCGGTGCGGGCACCGGCGCACCCGGTGATGCGGGCGGTGCTGGCGGCGTGCGGGCGGCCGCTGGCGGCGCCGAGCGCGAACCCGTTTGGCTACCTGAGCCCGACGCGGGCACAGCATGTGCGGGATTCGCTGGGAGCGGGGGCGCCGTGGATCGTGGACGGGGGGGCGTGCGCGCTGGGGCTGGAGAGCACGATTGTGGACGTGAGCGACGAGGAGGCGGGGGTGAGAATTTTGCGGCTGGGGCCGGTGACGGCGGAGGAGTTGAGCGTGGTGCTGGGGGGGACGGTACGGGTGGAAACAGCCACGGGGAAGAAGGCAGAGGAGAGTGGCAACAAGGAGGGATTGCTGGCGCCGGGGATGCTGGAGCGGCATTACAGCCCGCGGACGCCGCTGGATTTGCTGGAGCCGGGGGCGCGGCCACCGGGCGCGGCGGCGGGGACGCGGGCGGCGTGGGTGCGGCTGCGGCGGGAGGCGGCGGGGGACGCACCGGCGGGGGTGGAGACTTTTTGGCTGAGCGAGCGCGGGGACTTGGCGGAGGCCGCGCGGGGGCTATATGACCTGCTGCGGCAACTGGATGGGGGCGGCTACGCGCGGATTTGGTGCGAGCGGGCGGCAGAGGCGGGGCTGGGCGCGGCGTTCAACGACCGGCTGCGACGGGGCGCGGCGAAGGGATAGCGCGGACGTTTCGGTGAAATGGCCCACCGTTTACCGGGCCTTAGCGCGGGGCGCGGTCGCGGGGGTCAACCTCGGGCTCGGGTTCGCCGGTGCCGGCGCGGTCAGCCGGGGCGAGGACGGCGGGGGCCTTGTCGTCGCCTTCGTCGCCGTGGACGTAGTAGTTGCGGTAGGACTTGTCGTAATAGCTGGTGTAGTAGTAGCTGGCGACGGCGAGGCTGATTTGGTTGAGGATGGCGCCAAAGACGGGGACGTTGCCCTCCATGATGCGGCGGAGGTTGAGCTTGGCCGTCTTGCGTTTCACGGCGTTGAACTTGATGATGTAGAGGACGCCGTCCACATTGGGGAGGAGGTTGAGGGCGTCGCTAACGGCGCCGACGGGGGGGGAGTCAATAAAGATGCGGTCGTATTGCTGGCGGATGAGGGCGATGAAGTCGCCAAACTCGCGGCTGTTGAAGATTTGGGTGGGGTTGCGGGTTTTGCCGCCGGTGGTGAGGATGTCGAGGTTGGGGAAGAAGTCCTTGAGCATGCATTCCTCGAGGGGGCGGTGCTCGACGAGGTGGGTGATGATGCCGGTCTCGCGTTCGATGCCCATGGACTTGGCGACGTTGGGCATGCGCAAGTCGCAGTCAATGACGAGGACGCGCTCGCCGTGCATGGCGTAGGTGAGGGCGAGGTTGGTGGTGATGAAGGACTTGCCCTCGGAGGGGACGGTGGAGGTGACGAGGATGCAGCGGGCGTTTTTGGCGGCGTCGTTGAGCTTGAGGGTGGAGTAGATGGAGCGGAAGGCCTCGGTGACGCGGCGGTCGGTGTTGGTGGCGACGGCCTGGGCTTTTTCGGAGGAGTTGAGGTGGCGGATGCGGGGGACGATGCCGAGGAGGGGGAGGCCGACGATGGATTCGATGTCGAAGGCGGTCTTGACGCGGTCGTCGAGGAAGGCGACGAGGAAGGCCATGCCGACGCCGGCGATGAGGCCGATGAGGAAGCCGCCGACGATCCAGGCCTGGATGTTGGGCTCGGCGGGGACCATGGAGGGGCCGGCGTAGTCAATGATGCGGTAATTGGGGGCGCTGAGGTTAAATTCGGTTTCCTGCATGGAGACGGAGGCCTGGAGGCTGGTTTCCATGGACTGGGCGACGCGGAGGTCGCTGTCGAGGGAGTTGTATTCGACCTGGATTTTGGACAGGTCCATGATGTTTTTCTCAATCTGGTCGCGGCGGGCGATGGCCTGGTCGTAATTGTTTTGGGCGGCGAGATAGTTGGTGTAAATGGTCTGGGAAGCGGACTCGACGGCGGTGGTGAGTTCCTCCTGGAGCTTGGCCTTGGCCTGGTTGTTGGCGATGACGTCGGGATGGCGGGGGCCGAATTTTTGGAGGAGGTTGGCGAGGCCGACCTCGGTGCTTTGATACTCGGTGATGAGCTGGTTGACCTGGGCGTTGGAGGCGATGAAGGAGAGGTCCCAGAGGGGCTTGTTGGCGGAGCGCTGCTGCTGAACGAGGTCCCACTGTTCCTTGGCGATGTCGAGGATGCGGCCGTCGTCGGTGACGATTTGGTTTTGGGCCTTGAGGGATTCGCTTTCGATGTTGTTGGCGGGGTCAAGGGCGACGCGACCGTATTTGACGATCATGTCGTTCATCTTGGACTGGATTTCCTCGACTTTTTTGCGCTGCTGGTCGGTGCGCAACTGGAGGTCTTCGACGAGCTTCATGGAAGCGTCGGCGTTGGTGCGGGCGTTGCTGGCGATGAATTCCTCGGCAAAATAATTGGCGATTTGGGCGGCGACCTCCTTGTCGGGGTGGAGGAAGCTGACCTTGATCATGAGGGAGAGGCGGGAGGGGTCCACGGAGCGGCGCTGGACGAGGCGTTCCTGGACGGTGGGGACGGGGCCGAGGTTGATGCCGCCTTCGAAGGGGGCCATGAAGCGCGTGCGTTCCTCGGGCTTGAGGCGGTCGGCGACGGCGTTGGCGACGCCGAAGGAGCGCATGAGGTCAACGCGGGTGTTGAAGTCCTCAATGTTGACGACCTGCTGCTCGGGGTCGTTGGTGCTGATGCTGTTCGTCTTGTTCAAGCCACGGAGAACCTGGAGAGTGGCGGTGGAGGAGAACTCGGGGGTTTTGTTGAGGGCGTAGAGGACGGCGGCGGTGAAGATGACGAAGAAGGTGACGATGAGATACCAGATGCGTTCGCGCAGGATGAGGAGGTAGTCGCGCAAAGTGCGGGACGGATGGGGCTCGCCGCCGCCGCCGGGATAACCGCCGTAGCCGTAACCGTAGCCGTAATAATAGCCGCTGTAGGCGCCGTAGGAGCCGTAATTGCCGTAACCGTAGCCGTCGTTGCCGGAGGACTGCTGCTGGGGAGAGGAGGGAGGAGGCGGTTTCTTCATGAGCGCATGGGCCGAGGGAGAAGCGAGGATGAAATCATAACGGAAAGGCCCGGGGCGGCAAGATTAAGTTGGCGTGATGGCGGCGGGTGGCGGAAGGATACTAGAACGCGCTGCCGATGGAGTCTTCGGGAACGTAAATGCTGTCGCCGTCTTCGATGGCAATGTCCTTGGCGGAGTCTTTCATGGCGGCCTTGAGGTCGGCGTGGATGATTTTCTTTTCGCCGTTGGCGAGGGTGCGGGTGACGGTGACGTCGGGGTCGGAAAGGCGGGTGGGGCCGCCGGCGGCGGAAATGGCGGAGACGAGGGTCATGGTTTCCTCGGGGGGGATGTTGACCCAGCCGGGGCGGTTGATCTGGCCGTTGACGTTGATGCGGCGGTCGGCGTAGGTGAGGACTTCGAGGGTGACCTGGGGTTTGATGAAGATCTGCTGGTCCACGTAGGTTTTTTGGATGAGGGCGATGGCGTCGTTAATGGAGAAGCCGGAGAGCTTGATGGGGTCGTCCAGGTAGGCGAGGCGGACGGTGCCGTCCATGGCGATGCTGACGGTGCGGTCGGCCTTGGGGTCTTCGGGGACGGAGACGTGAATTTTGTCAGTGGGGTGAAGGTGATAGGTTTGGGCGGCGAGGCTGGCGGCGTGGGCGTCCTGCGCGGCGGTGGCGTTGCCGGAGGCGGCGGGGGTGCCGGCGGCATGGGCGAGGCCGAAGGCCAAAAAGAGAATGGCGGCAGAGGCGGAGACGGAACGGAACATAAGGCGGACTTTCATGGCGGAGAGGACCGGACGGTGGAGGGAAGGAGACGGTGGAAGAGTGTTAGGAACAGGCCGGAGGAAGAAAAAGTTCCGCCGATTGGGAGGCGACGTCGCAAAGGCACCGGCCGCGGCTTCCAAAAGCCATCCCGAACGGCAAAGAACCGCCGGGAAGGAGTCCATTTATTTTAGGAGAAGCATTTAATAACAAATTCATGCCTATGGCAACCATGAAAAATGGCGGGCCGGGAATGGACGGGCGGGTTTACCAGCCGATGAGGGCTTCGTCCACCATAACACTGTCGCCATCCTGGAGGGCGACATCGTAACGGGCGTCATCCATGGCCTGTTTGAGGTTGGCGGTGAAGGTCTGGACTTTGCCGTCGGGGAGCTTGCGGTTGATGGTGACGACATGGGCGGCGATGCGGGTGTGGCCTTTGGCGGCGGCAACGGCGTCCACGAGGGACATGGTTTGACCGGGGGGGATGGGGACGGGGCCGGGGCTGTTGACCTGGCCGACGACGTTGATGTGTTGCTCGGCGTATTGGACGACGACGAGGGAGACCTGGGGTTTGACGAAGATGTGCTGGTCCATGTAGATTTTGGCGATGGCTTTGATGGCCTGGTTGACGGTAAGGCCGGAGAGTTTCACGGGGTCGTCCAGGTAGGGCAGGCTGGCGGTGCCGTCGCTGTCGAGCCGAACATCGTGGGAGGAGTTGGGATCGCCGGCGACTTCGAGGTGGAGCAAGTCGGTGGTGTGCAAGAGGTAGTTGGCGGAAGTGGCGGAGGCGGTGTGGGTGGTGGCGGGAGTGGAGATGGTGGAAACGGGTGCAGAGGGCGCGGGGGCGGCGGGTGTGGTGGAAGCGGATGCGGCGGCGGAGAGTGAATGGGCGACGAAACCGAAAGCCAGGAGGCAGGCGACCAAGGAAGCGGGGCGGAGATGCAGGGAGGAGGGCGTCTGGATTTTCATGGCGGTGTTACTGGTGGCGAGGCGGCGCGATAAATGCGGCGGATGCACCATGGCCGACACGGCGCGGCGGCGGAGGTTCCGTGGGGCGGGGATGTTTTATTAATGGATGCGCCAGGAAACCGAGGTTTGAGAACGCGCGGCGGTGCGGAATAGCACTTGCCGACTCAATGAGGTGGGCCAGTAAGCCTCATAAGAATATTGTCTACTGCACGAGGACGGTATCACCGTCTTGAAGCATGACATCTTGCTTGGGGTCTTCCATCGCCAAGAGGAGGTCCACTCTGATGGTCTGCGTTTTACCGTCGGGGAGTTGGCGGGTGATGGTGGCTTTTGTGATGGTGATGCGAGTAAAGCCGCCGCAAGAGTAGAGGACCGACACCAAGGACATGGATTGCCAGGGTGGAATGGCGACGATGCCCGGAAACATGACTTTGCCGATGACATTTATATGCCGGTCGGCGCCGTGGGAAACGGTGAGGGAGACTTGCGGATTAACGAAGATTTGCTGATCCACATAGAGTTTGGCGATGGCCTTGACGGCCTCACTGACGGTGAGGCCGGAGAGTTTCACGGGATGGTCAAGATACGGCAGACTGAAGGTGCCGTCGCTGGTGATGCGCCCGACACAAGCCGACTTGGGGTCGCCAGCGACGGCGACGTTAAGAATGTCGGCGGGGGCCAGAGTGTAATTGGCGGAGACGGCGGGAGCGGGGTCTGCGGCCGTGGCGAAGCTAAAATTGGCCGCGAAAAATGCCGCCGCGAGAATCGCGCGCAGTGAACCGGAGGGATTCATGGAAGCGACGCGAGCGAGTTTAAACGCACCGGGCGCGGCAGGGGGCGAGGGCGTGGGGTTACGAGCCGGACTTGGCGAGGGCCTGCTTGACCTGATCAATAAAGGCGGAGGGGCCGCCGGGCTGGTCGCCGACCATTTGCGCGATTTTGTAGCCCTTGCTGTCGAGCAAGACAAAGGAGGGGAAGCCTTCGACACTGAATTTTTGCTGGAGGGCGTTGTTCTGCGCGGCGAGGGCGGCGGGTAGCTCGGTGTGCTGAGGGAAATCCACGTAAACGAGGACGAGGTTCTGCGCGGCGAAGTCCTTGAATTGCGCGGTTTCGAGGACGTCCTTATCCATCTTGATGCACCAGGGGCACCAGTCGGAGCCGGTGAAATTGAGGAGCATCGGCTTGTTGGCGGCCTTGGCCTGGGTGGAGGCGGCGGCGAAATCGGTGACCCAGCCGGCGGGGGCCGCGGAGGGAGCGCCGCCGGAAGACGGGATGCCGCCGGAGCCGAAGACCCGGAAGGCGCCATAAGCCACGACGAGAACGCAAATCCAAGTGAGGAGGGCTTTCATCGAAGGAAAAACGGGCCACAGGGGAGTGCAACCACGCAATTAGAATACGCTCATGAGAGACCCGGCGCAAGCGCGATGGTTCCCCCTGGCGGTGGGTCAGTTTGAACAAATAAGAGAGGACGGCACGGAGGCCGTCCCTCCATGTGGAGGGCAAATTGACCCACTACCTTCCCCACGTGAGGGCCACCGGAGCGGGGCGGCGGGGATTATCCGCCGGAGTCCAGGGCGTCCGCGGCAGCGCGAGCGGCGACATGGCGGCGGCGCAGGTATTCGCCGACGACGAGCGAGATTTCAAAGAGGACATACATGGGGATGGCCATGAGGGTCATGGCGACGATTTCCGGCGGGGCGATGAGGGCGGCGATGCAGAGGATGACGACGATGGCGTGGCGGCGGTAGTGGCGGAGCTTGTCGGTGCTGACGACATCGAGCATTTGCAGGATGACGAGGACGAGGGGGAATTCAAAGACGAGGCCGGTGCCGAGGGTGAGCCACGTGACGAGTTCGTAATAGTCCGCGGCGTTCCACATCTGGGTGAGCTCGAGGGCGTTGTTGAGCTTGATGGAGACGGCAAAGGCGGCGGGGGCGAGGAAGAAAAAGCTGAAGAGCGCGCCGGTGGCGAAAAGGCCGAGCGCGGAAAGCAGCGCGGGGCGCAGGAGGCTTTTCTCGCGGGCGGTGAGGCCCGGGGCGACGAAGCCGATGACGAAGTAGCCGATGAAAGGAAGCGCCAGGGCAACACCGCCGAAGAGCGTCACCTCGAAGAGAACGGAGAACACGCCCATGGGCGTGGTAGTGTAGAGGAGGTTGGTTTTCGCGGGGTCCAAGCCCACGAGGTGGACGGCCTGGTGGAGCGGATAGAGGAGCGCTTGGAAGAAGCTGTTGAAGAAGAGACCGACGAGGATCATGCCGAGCATGAGGGCGGCGACGGACTTGATGGCGGTGATGCGGAACTCCTCGAGGTGGTCGAGGAAGCCCATTTCGCCGCGGGTCGAGGGAGTGTGGGGGGCGGGTGAAGAGGGGTGGTCCGTGGCGGGGGCGTCGTCGGGGTCGCCATCGAGGAAGCCGGGGAATTCGTTGAACTCGTCGTCAGTGGCAGCGGCGCCCTCGGGCGGGGGCAGGTTCTGCTGGCCAGCAGAATTCGGCGACGGGGGGTCGGCGGG
>CAZDAQ010000130.1:2259-8557 GCA_964503425.1 uncultured Opitutales bacterium | reverse complement strand
GGCGGGGTCGCCGGGCTGCTCGTCGCGCTTGGCCCGCTGGCGCACGCGCCCAACACCAGCGCGGAAATTCCGACAACGAATGACAACACGTATGATTGGGGTCTCATGTGCATGGATTTTCAATAGCTTTCATCAAACCTGGCCCTCCCTGGCAAGCGTGGAGAGGTTAGCAGGATAAACATTATCGAAAGATTACCCCATCCAACCGCTAAACCATGGGTAAGCGCGGCCCGGCCCCACTTGGGCAACGAGCTCAACCGGGCTGCGAACCGCCTATTTCACCGACACCGTAATCTGTTGCAGCACCAGCTTTTTCGGCGGCAGCGTCATCGTGGCCACTCCGGGGGCGGAGACAATGGCGTTATTGGCCCCCACCCGCGAGAACCCGGCGTAGCGCGTCGTCCACCCCGGATTAAACGCGACAAATGTGGTTTGCGCCGTGCTGGAATTGATGAGCTTCGTGAAGACTGCCGTAAACACGATGTCCGAAGTCTCGGAGCCGCTGGAATCCACCGCTTTGCCCACGTAGGTCCAGTCCGGCGTGCCGTATTCGTCAAGAGTATGGAGGAAATTCAAAACATCAATTTGCTTAAACGTGGGCTGGAGCGCCGCCTGCGCACCGGCCGCGGCGTTCAAGGTGACCCAACTCGACCACAGGCGGTTGACATACGGCCCCACCGCGTTCGGGTTGGGCGTCGTGCCGGTCAGGGGATAAGGCGTGTCCCCCGGGTTATACGGCACGCCGCTCAGCGCCGAGGCCAGCGCCATGGACAGCCAGTTCGCCGGCTGATACAGCGACGAATTCCGCGCGTCCGTCCACTCCGGTCGCATCATCGAGCCCGCCCAGCGCTTCATGTAATCGGTGTCCCGGGAGATGCCCAGCGTCCACGGCGTCGGCGGGAACGATTCAATGAATTTCGACCCGGTGGGGAAGGCGTAGAAGAAGTTGTTCAGCGACGGGCTGCCCTTGTTCAGGATGGAATTGCCCGCGCTGCCCGCCCCGCCGAAGGCCTGCGGCGCGATGTAGAACGCCTCCGGCGTGGTCTCCACATAACCCGTGTTCACCGGCGTATTGTTGTTGCCGCCGTTGTTGACGGCCTTGCTCGACGCAATGGTCGTGACCGGCACCCAAGTGTATTTGTTGTTCGCGGTATTGGTCAGGTTGTAGTTCTTGTCGTGGAAGTAGGCGTCCCCGGCCGTCTGCCCGGTCGCGAGCAAATACATGCCCAAGTCCACCACGGCGCGGCGGTCGGTGCCTCCGCCCCACAGCACGATGGACGCCCACGGCTGCAAGCCCTCCCAGATGGAATTCTCGTTCTCGTCATCGTAGCCGTCGTTGCCCGTGCCATACGAATGCCAGATGGACCAGGGAACCTTGCTCCCGTATTGCCCGTCCTCCACGTCGCCCGCGCGGCCCGGCGGCACCCCGGTGGCCCAACTGTGGCCGTTCCACTGGTCAAAGAACGCAAATTTTTGGTAGGTGAAATTGCCGTTGCTGTAGAGCGCGCTTTGCAGTGCCGCGTTGTCCGGGTCATTCGCCAGGGTCATCAGCCACTGGTCCACCGCCGTGCCCATCTGGTTCGGATCCGACCACAGCGCTGGCGGCTTCCCGGTGATGTTGGCCACCCACGAATTATCCAAAATCGCCGCCAACGCCGCCGTGCTCAGGTAATAACCGTAGAAATAATGCTGGTCGTTCCACTGGTCGGACACCCCAAAGCCGCTCCACTGCATCCCCTGCTGCCACAGGTTGAGGCCCGTTTTGCCCTTGTTCTGGTCGGGCGGAATGGCGGGCGGGTTGTCGGTCGTGCTCACTACCCCCTGCACCGGCACCGTCGCCGTGGGATTGAGCACAAAGCGCCCGGCACTCGTGTCGTAAAAGCCGAAATACTGCATCTGCCAGGTTTCGGGGTTCGTCGGGTTGTTGGAATAGGGCGTGTCGCTGAACATCAGCGTCAACGTGCGCTGCAGGGCCTGCACCGAGGTTTCCAGCGCCCCGCTCATCGTGGCGATGGGGTTGTGATCTTGGTAAACCGGCAGCTCATAGGCCGAAGTGGGACTCGCGCCGGCGGAAAAGGCGAAATTGCTCGGAGACAGCGTGGGCTCATCCACTCCTTTGTCGGCCAGAAATTGCTGGTATTGGTAAACGATGTCGAGGAACTTGGCCGTGGCACTCAGCTGGTTGCCCAGACCGTAACCGTCCGGCGCGCTGGCCCCGCCGAAACCGCCGCCAAAAGGCTTCAGGGAACCCGAGGCCAGCGAGGTGTAGGTGGAGATGATGTTGTCATACATCACCTGCTCCACGTTGATGTTCGGCTTGATCACCGTGGCGATGAAGCCGGTGGCCCCGGAGCCGGGCATGACCGCGCCGACGAGCGGCTGGCGGAAGCTCAATCGGGCTGCGGGAGAAGTGACCGTGGCCCCATTTTCAGAGCCGGGAATGTAGCCGGCCCCCGGCGAGCCATCGTTGCGAAACACCGATTTGACTGTGCCATCCGTATCCACCAAAAAGAGCACTTGGCCGGTCTGGACCTTCGCGGGGTTGTTGCCGGGCGTTCCGCCGGGAGTCGCGACGAGATTGATGACGGGGCCGACATAACCGGAGCCGGGGTCCTGCACGACGATCGCGGCGATGTTGCCGTTCTGCACCGTTACCGTGAGGTTGGCGTTGGTGCCTTTGTGGGCCGGATCGTCAATATTGACATAGACATTCGCCGGGTAATTGGTGCCGGAACGGAGAACTTTCACCGCACTGATCCCTCCCTTCGAATCCAGAATGGGACCCAGCAGCGCATCATAGCCCTTGCCACCGTCCACCTGCATGGTGTTGGTGCTGCCGGCCGCCAGCCCCTTGCCTTTGTTGACGATGGTGAAGTTGCCGGAATCAATCGTGCCGTTGGCGGTGATCTTGAAGGTAAACTGCGGCAGCGTCACCTCGCTGGGGACAACTCCCCCGCCCGAGAAGGCCACTTGCACGTCGTTTTTGTAGGTCGAAAGATAGGGAGGCGTGAGCGTCACAGCCGAAATGGCGAAACCCGGATACACCGTGGCTTGGGCGGCGCCACTGGCAAACTTAACGGGTTTGGGAGAAGTAATGACAAACGGCCCGTTTTTCGTGAAGAGGTTGATGATGCCGCCACTCCCATCAATGTTGACGCCGCACGTGACGATTTTGTCGTTGTCATCCTTGAAGGTCGCCTCGTCGCTCGGGGTATAACCGGATCCGGATTTCTTGATCAGGAAACCACCGGCGGCGCCGGTTACTTTTTCCATGGCCGAAACCACGGCCGTCTGGGCTGCCTGGCCGTTGGCCGGCGGGGGAATGAGCACTTTGATCGCCGCCATGTCCGCCGTGTCATTGCCGCTCAACGGATAGTTCCCCTTGCTCGTGAAGCCGCCGGCGATGGCATTGCCGATGCTGACGATCTGCCCCGGACCCACAATTTCCGCCTTCGCCCCCGTTCCCGTGCTCTCCACCTTGAGCGTGGGCGAATTGCCGCCCGAGAAATTGAACCCCGCGCCTCCGGTGATAATATTGGCCAGTCCCGTCGTCAGGTTGCCATTGCTGAATGGCGGAATGATGATCGGTGGATCGAAATTAGTTTTCGGCTGCGAGGCCTGAATGGTGGAGTCATAGCCCGAACCCTGGTCGTTCATGAACACCGCCAAAATTTTGCCTCCCCCGATTTGCAGCCGCGCCGTGGCCTGCGTGCCGCCCGCAATGGTCGGCTTGTCAATGGTGAGGCTGGCCATGTTCGACGGCGGCGGATTGCCATCCGGATAGCCTGAACCGCCCGATATCACATTGACCTGCTGCACCTTGCCCGTGTTCGGTTGCAGTAAAACCTGGAATGTCGCGCCGCTGCCTTTCGCAGACTTCAAGGTCACATTGGGCACCGGGTTCGCAATCGGATGATTGTCCTTGCCCGCGTCCGTGATTCGCACCGCCTGGATGCCCGTCTGCGGGTAGTTTTTCGCGTAGTTGGGCGGCGGCATCATCGGCAGCAGGTTTTGGAACGGATACTCCAGTGTGAAATTGCCGGTGATCACCGCCTTCATGTTCCCGCGCGGCCCCCAGTAACCCCAATAGCTCGGCGACGAGGGATTGCTCTTGTTCGCATTCGGGGCATTCGTCGGCGTTTTGAAATCCTGGTCGTATTGCGTCAGCGGGTTCCACGTCACCTCGGGGTTGCCGGCCGTCGTCAAATCCGGCCCGAGCGTGATCGGCTGATACTGGTGCGGCATCAGCGCCATCACCGTCTGGTTTCCGGTTGCCGTCATGTTCGCGGCATTCGGCGCGCCCGCGACGACATACGGATTCTGCACCGTCGTGCTGTAAGCCGTCGTCACCTTGTACATGTTGGTGGACTGGTATTTGATCGCCGTGCTCGTCAGGAAATTGAACGCATACTGCCCCATCTCCTCCGCCCATGCCCGCGCCGCTTTGACGCGGGCGCTCTCATTGTCCACCGTCACCCCGGTGTTGTAGTAGTGCATCACCGGCACCGCGCCGACGACGAACCAGTTCTTCCCCGGATTGTTGAATTGCAGGTAGAAATAGGGGTTGCCCTGCGCGTCCGTGCCGTCGTTGTCATTCGCACTGGAACTGATCGTCACCGGCTTCACCGTGTCCGTCTTGTAGAACAACGCGATATAGGTGAAATTATGCTGCGCGCCGGGCGGGTTGTAGCCGCCGGGGCTTTGGCTGGTCGCGTTAAAATACAACGGGGCCGAGTCCTCATACCACTGGTTGGGGTTGGTGTGGTCGCCGTAAAACAGGACGTAACTGACGTTGCTCACTCCCGGCACTGGCCACGGCCCGCCGGGCACCATCGCGGCCCCCGTCCCGGTGTTGTTGTCTATCTGCCCCTTCACGTTGGTGCGGATCAGATTGTAGAAAAGCATGTAGGCGTTGTTGTTCGTCTCGCACCAGATGAATGGCGAGCCCTGCGCCACCGTCATCTTCATGTAATTGCCGATGCCCGGATCGCCGAACGCGCTGCGCTGGTAGTGGTTCACCGTGTAGTTCGCCGCGCGCGGGTTCGTGCCTTCCCAGATCAAGTCCGCGTCCCAGTCGCCCATGCGGTCCACCATGATGTTGAACGGCGTCTGGTCCTTCGGCTGGAGCGTCGGGTCCCACACCGGATAGGGGAACGGCTGGTAGTCCGGCTTCGCCAACGTGCCGTCGTTGTTCCAGGTGCCGTTGCCCAGCAGCGCCGCCGGCTTCAGGTTGCTGGGCACGAGTATCAACGTTTCCAGCGGGCGCGTCCGCATGTAGAACCACGAATCGCGCCATTCATCCGGCGTGTCCCCGCCCACCACCTTGTTTGCATACTGCACAAAAAATGGATTCGCGAACGACAGATTCGGCCCGCGCACGATCTTCTTCTCCGCCCAGTAAGCGGTGTTGTTCGGGAACGGCAGCAGCGGCTGCGTCCGATAGCCGAACATGCCCGGCGGCCACGCATAATTGATCCGGAACGGATTCAGGTAAAGCGGCTGCTGGTCCATCCGGATCGGCTTCCACGCGCCCGTCACCGAGGCGGTCGAGTTCGCCGGGAATTGGTAGGAGAAATAGTCCCATGGCCCGCCGTTGTATTTCCCCTCCACCGGGTAGCCGGGCAAAATTCCCGGCGGCGGCGTGCCGTTCCCCATCAAAAACCACCCCATCCACGAGCGCAGGCGCAACCGCGACCCGCCGCTCGCATCCGCCATCATCTCCGGCGAAAACGAATTCAACGACGTGCCCACCACCTGCGGGTATTTCGTCGTGTTCGGCGTGGTGATGTTCCCGCTCACCGGCGGCGCCTGCGTCAGCACCACCGCCGAGCTCACCACCGGCATCGAGTCCCACCCGCTCCCCACATTCGTCCCCACCACCACCTTCACCGATATGTTCGGCGCGAACGCAAAGGTCGCCTGCAGCTGGAAAAACTTCTTCGGCGTGCCCTGCGTCACCGGCTGGTAGACCCAGTCAAAATCCGCGCCCGTCACCACCGTCGCGTTCCCCGGCACCAAAGACCAATTGACCAAATTGGTGGATTGCAACACCTGCGTTTTCGCGAACCCCTGTGAGGTGTGGCTGGAGCGGTAGGTGAAATTCCCCGCGCTGCCGTTCACTTGCAAAAAGGGCCCGACCACCTGCGCCGAGTCCGGCGTCTTCGGATCCGTCCCGAAAACATATTCCAGCGCGTTCGGGATGCTGTCATTGTCCGGGTCCGCGGTCGGCTTCGCGTCGTCGCCCGTCAGCCCCGCGGCCGTCGCCCAATCGGCGTAACTGCTGCCACCGTCCGCGCGG
>CAZDAQ010000130.1:0-2159 GCA_964503425.1 uncultured Opitutales bacterium | reverse complement strand
CGTCAGCCCCGCGGCCGTCGCCCAATCGGCGTAACTGCTGCCACCGTCCGCGCGGGCCGTCGCCCCCAAAGCCAGCCAGCTCAGCATTCCCACCCACAGGCATTTCTTCCACGGCTTGATCTGACGCATAAAAAAATCTCCGCAGTTTGTTTTTGGGTTTACGCGCACCGCATGGGTGCAAAAGAGCATGGGCCCGGCGCCGGTTTATTGGAGGTAGCTGGGCAGATACGGCCAGATCACGCTGCCGGCCGTCGGACGCGATCCCCGCCGGATGATAAAGCCCTGGCCCGCGGCGATAATCCGGTCGTTGTTGCGGATGGTCGCGTTATCCCCCACTTTGCGCCACCCCGGCCCGCCAAATAGGCTGCCCGTGTAGTAAAAATAAGTCGCCGTGGCGGCCTTGTTTATCCCGATCACCTTCGGATCAAAAACCAACAGCGTGTCCGTCGGCGCCAGCGACGCCGAGCCGGAGATCACGTTCGGGTACAGGTTCGACGTGGCCAGCGTGATGTCCTCCGGCACCGGCATCGTCACGGCATTGTCCTGCCGCGTCAACGCCTTCAGGTTCCCCACAATAATCGCCTGCTTCGACATCGGCGCCCCGCCCGGCAGCGTCAATACCGTGTCCGCGGTCGCAAGCGGATGACGCACAATGAAATAGGTGTCCGGATACAGCACAACATCGGGATAGGTGTTGGCCGAGTTGTCGCCGACTTTCTTCCACGCCGGCCCGCCGTCCCCCGTAAAGTAATAATACGTTGCCGCCACCGGCAGGTTAATCCCCGCCGTGGTCTGGTTCGGCAGCATGACCTGCGATCGCGGCGCGGTCACGCTCGTCGTCGGGTGCAGCCCCTGTCCGTTGGGAAAGGTCGTGTTCAACGTCCAATAGGGAACTACTTCTATCAGGTCCCCGGTCTCCACAACGTTGTCCAGAGTCTTGTCCCCGTTCGCGTTCACCGTGAGCGTGTTGGCCCCATTCGCCGTCACCGTGTAGAAAAGCCCTTCCTTCGCCCCCGACATGAACTGCACATAGTAAGTATTGGGCTGGGTGCCCGCCACATAGACAAACTGGCTCGGCGTCAGCGTCGTCGGCGGCGTCAGCGTAATCACCGCGCTCGGGCCGCTTTCAGTGACCATCTGCACCATCGCCGCAATCGCCGGCGTCCGCTGCAACGGCAGCGACGCATAATTGTCCGACGCCCCCGCCAGCGGTATCGTGAACGTCCCAATCGGGTTGCTCGTCGCGGTGACATTCTGTGCGTGAAGGGCCGTCGCACGGGCCAGCACAATGGCCAAAACGACTGCCGAAAACCTCGCATTTGAAATAAAGTGCGCTAGCATGGCAAATCGTTGCAGTGGGCTATGGTGGTAGAGTTGGATCCAGTGAGCGATATTCCCTCCCGAATTGCTACTGCCTGTCGCGTTAGAATAAAAATGCAGTCGAGGCGTTGTCAAGTCGTTCGGGTAAAAACCCATTCCCTCCTCAATTTTCAACAATTGCGAAGGCTGGACGGTTCTTAACAAGAAAAGGGCAGTCCGGTGGCGCGCCACCCCCAACTGGTTTTGCTTGCCGCCCCGCCCCGCCGCGCGCCATCATACCCACCTCCGCCCGCCGGCGTAGCTCAGTTGGTAGAGCAACTGATTTGTAATTGTAAAGGATACTATTTTCTTAAATCATCTCTTCTCTTCTTGAGTAATCAAGCCGTTGCCATTCAAATGTTTGCAGGGATTGCGCCGTTATCCTGAATTCTCCCAAAGCCGCCCATTTTCGACCACCGGGTTACACAAATGGGTTACACCTTTCCAAAGCAAATCGCGCAAGACCAGTTCACCGCTTTGGTAGGAAATTCAATAGTTACCACCTAAAGCGGCGAACCCGTCTTGCTCGCAGTGCCGCCTGACGCCGATCGTGCATTATGCCGCAGGATTCCGCACGGCAGAAAGCACAAACTGCGTTTAACCGGCGGCAAAATCAAGGCCCCCTACCCTTTCGGCATGTAGCGGGAGTGCATTTCAGCTAATTGTTGTGATGTATCGGTTGGCCCTAATCTGGAGGACGTTTTCACCCCATCCACCATCGCTTGCAGCAGTCCATGTAGGTATTTAGCTTTCGGCATGAACCGCAGATGAAAGACTGCCCCGCCTGTGCCGCTCACCGC
>CAZDAQ010000129.1:0-8617 GCA_964503425.1 uncultured Opitutales bacterium | reverse complement strand
CGAACGACACCCCCAGCGGCACCGCCACCCAGTGCGCCACCAGCATCTTCGTGCCAATGAACGCCAACAGCGCCGCCAGTCCGTAGTGCAGCAGCCAGAACCGCTCCATCGCCCCCGCCAGCAGGAAATACAGCGACCGCAGCCCCAATATCGCGAACACATTGGACGTGTAGGCCACAAACGCGTCTCGCGTCACCGCCAGCACCGCCGGCACCGAATCCACCGCGAACACAATATCCGTCGTCTCCAGCGCGATCAGCACCGCCAGCAGCGGCGTCGCCGCCCGCTTCCCGTTCTGGATCGTAAAAAACCGCGTCCCGTCGTATTTGTCCGACATCGGCACATACCGGTGCAGCCACCGCAGCACCGGGTTCTTCCCCGGCTCCACGCCCGTTTCCGACGAATGCCACATTCGCCACCCGCTCCACAACAGCACCGCCCCGAACACATACAGCACCCACTCAAAGTGCTGCAACAACGCCAGTCCGCCCAAAATCATCCCCAGCCGCAACACCATCGCCCCGATTATCCCCCAAAACAACACGCCGTGCTGGTGCGCCGCATCCACCTTGAAATACCGGAACAGCACCGCGAACACGAACACGTTGTCCAAACTCAGCGACAACTCCACCAGATACGCCGTGTAATACTCCAGCCCCGCCTGCCCCCGCATCTCCACCGGATAATTCCCCACCCACCCCAGCCAGATCGCCGCCCCAAACGCCACCGCCAGCGACACCCAGAACACCGTCCACCCCAGCGCCGCCTTCATCCCCGTGGGCCGTCGCTTCCTCCGATGCAGCACCCCCAGGTCCAGCGCCAGCAACGCCAGCACCCCCGCCCCAAACCCCACCCACCATGTCACCGATGGCCCCATGATTCAAAATAGATTGCCCGCCACCCTACCCACGCCCCCGCCGCACTGGCGAGGGATTTCAGCATTCCCGAAAACTACTCCAACTCTTCTTTTGCCATTGCCTTATACACCCCCGAATCCGCCTCCACCTTGGTCTGCGTGACCCCATCCCCGGGATTGCCATTAATCTTGCCTTTTTGGGGAATTTTACTAAGGTGAACCCCTCAAATAAAGACCTGCTCACCATCCACCATTAAAAACCATCCTGCCATGCTACTGCTCCCCTCGCTCTCCACGGCTCGCAAACTCCCCTCCCTCCTCGCCCTCAGCCTCGCGCTGTTGCTCTCCAGTGCCGCCGCCGCCCACGCCGCGCTCACTTTTACGCCTATCAACGACCCCCTCGGCACCAAGGGCACTTCCATCTACGGCGTCAATGGCGCCTTCATGGTCGGCTCTTATTTGGATGGCAACAACACCAACCATGGCTTCGTCTATAATGGCACCGGCTTCGTTACCCTCGACGACCCCAACCCCAATGCCATGTTCACCGACGTGCGCGGCGTGGACGGCCCCAACGTCGTCGGTTTCGTTGACACCAATACCTCCCAGCACGCCTTCCTCTACAACAGCAATGGCTTCGTCGAATTTGATGTCGCCGGCGGCGCCAACACCACCGCCGCTTACGACATCTCCGGCAACAATGTCGTCGGCAACTATTACGACGGCAATACCCACGGCTTCATCTACAATCTCTCCAACGAAACCACCACCACCCTCGACGACCCCTCCGCCACCATGGGCGCCGGCGGCACCTACGCCACCGGCATAGATGGCACCGTCGTCGTCGGCTACTACTACACCGGCTCCCTCAACTCCCCCGTCGCCCACGGCTTCTTTTACAACAGCGTCAACGGCACCTACACCACTATTAGCGACCCCAAGGCCGGCTCCGACGACTACGAAGGCACTTTCCCCGCCGGCGTTTCCAACGGCATCATCGTCGGTTATTATTACGACGGTAATTTCACCGCCCATGGCTTCGTTTACGGCGCCAACGGCCAGTTCACCGACCTCGACAAACCCGGCCCCGATGACACCTACGTCAGCGCCATTGATGGCTCCACCGTCGTCGGTTACACGCAGGACATGACCTACCACTCCTCCGGCTTTGTCGTCACCCTCGCCACCAGTTCCAACACCACCCCCTCCATCTCCGCCTCCCCTAAAAACCAGCTCGTCGCCGTCGGCGCCAACGCCACCTTCACCGCCACCGTCAATCTCGGCAAGCCCACCGCCAAATTGCAGTGGCAGGTCTTCATCAGCGGCGCCTGGACCAACATCACCGCCGCCGCCTTCAAAAGCGGCTCTTTCTCCGGCAATTTCTCCGGCTTCAACTCCGCCTCCCTCACCGTCGTCAAGCCCCTCGCCGCCCTCGACGGCAAGCAATTCCGCCTCCTCGCCTTCAATTCCGCCGGCAATATCGTCAGCAGCCCCGCCACCTTGAACGTCACCGTCCCTACCATTAACATCAGCAGCATCAGCGTCAAAAACCAAACCTCCACCGACGTTCAGTCCTCCAACAACATCTTCTACCCCCTCGCCAACCAGGCCGTCGTCTTCAAAGTCACCGCCAGCGGCGCTGCCAACCTCACCTACCAGTGGTTCCTCAATGGCAAAGCCATCTCCAAGGCCACCAGTTCCACCTACACCATCACCAAATTCACCGCCACCAACGCCGGCGCCTACTCCGTCGTTGTCACCAATCCTCCCAGCGGCGCGGCCAACGACGCCGGCCCCGTGAACGTGCAGCTCGGCATCACTCCGGCCTTCGCCAAGTCCCCGGCTAACACCACCATCGCCGATGGCTCCACCGGCAACTTCACCGTGTCCTTCGCCGCCTCCCCCACCCCCACCATCAAGTGGCAGTCTTCCCCCAACGGCACCACTTGGTCCGACCTCGCCAATAGCGGCCCCTACACCGGCGTTACCACCGCAACCCTCCACATTACCGCCAACTCTTCCCTCAACGGCCTCAAATACCGCGCCATTATCACCAACGCCTTCACCTCCGTCACCTCCACACCCGGCACCCTCACCGTCACGCCCGCCCCACTCCCCTCCAACCTCCAGGGCAAATACACCATCAAAATCCTCCACATTTCCGCCCTCAGCGGCCTGATTTCCGCGAATATCACCCCGCTCCCCGCCAAGGCGCAAAGTTTCAACGTCACTCTCGACGCCAAGGGCTTAGCCGGCACCACCATCCCCACCGCCGCCGATAACCTCATCACCTCCGTCGGCCCGGGCTCCAACGTCTCCCTCACCCCCACCTCCACCCCCACCCCCACGACTTATAACGCCACCCTCTCCGGCACCATAGTCTTCGTCCTCGGCTCCATTGATTATGAAATCGCGCTCGACAAAACCAAGAGCGCCGTCTCCGCCGGCTTCGTCGGCTCCAACCTCGTCGTCACCGCCCAGGCCACCGGCGCGATTACTCAAGCTGGCACCTCCACCGGCACCGGCACCGCCATCATTACCATCACGCTGTCTAAATAGCGTTCTGGTCGCCTGCGCGGGTTAATCGCCCGCTTCCCCGCTCCGCCGCACTCTCCGAGTCGGCGGAGCGCGCATTTTCCGCTTTATCGCCGTGCCCCCCCCCGCCACACTCGCCGTCATGGAACTGATTGACGGCAACGCCATCGCCCAAAGCCTCCTCGACCAGGTGGCTGCCGAGGTCGCGAAACTTTCCGGCCCACCCCCCACCGTCGCCTTTGTCCGCGTGGGTGAAGACCCCGCCTCCATCTCCTACGTCACCAAAAAACAAAAAACCGCCGCCCAGGTCGGTATGCGCAGCCGCCTCGAGCTCCTCCCCGCCACCATTACCCAGGACGAACTCCTCGCCAAAATCTCCGCCCTCAACCTCGACCCCTTCGTCCACGGCATCCTCGTCCAGTCTCCGCTCCCCAAGCACCTGGTCGAGACCACCGTCTTCAATCACATCCATCCCGACAAGGACGTGGACGGCTTTCACACCCTCAACATCGGCAAACTCGTCCAGGAAGACCCGTCCGGCTTCGTTGCCTGCACCCCCGCCGGCATTGTCGAGCTCATCAAACGCGCCAACGTCCCCACCGATGGCCGCCACGTCGTCGTCGTTGGCCGCAGCCTCATCGTCGGCAAACCTGTCGGCCTCCTCCTCCTCCAAAAAGGCCTCCCCGGCAACGCCACCGTCACCTTCTGCCACTCCCGCACCCCCGACCTCGCCGCCTTTGCCCGCACCGCCGACATCCTCATCGCCGCCATTGGCCGCCCCAAACTCATCACCGCCGGCATGGTCAAAGAAGGCGCCACCGTCATTGACGTCGGCATCAACCGCATCCCCGACGCCACCACCAAGTCCGGCTACCGCATCGTCGGCGATGTGGACTTCCCCGCCGTCGCCCCCCGAGTATCCCGCATCACCCCCGTTCCCGGCGGCGTCGGCCCCATGACCGTCGCCATGCTCATGCGCAACACCCTCAAAGCCTGGCACAAACACCATCCCCGCCCCTAAAAATCCGCGCCAATTCCACCCCAGCCTGTCCCCAGCGCAGGAAAATAAGGCCGTCAATCTTGACCAGCGATAAACTCGCGCGTTCATCCTTCATCGTTCATCCTTCATCCTTTCGCATGTCCCCCGGCGCCCAAGTCCCTCCTCTCATCGCTGACGCCATTGGCTGCGCTCCCGCGCCCCTCGGCTGGCGCCTCCTCGCCCTCGTCCTCGACCTCCTCCTCGCCGGCCTCGCCGCCGCCCTCATCCTCACCCGCTTCGTCCTTCCCCACGAAATGCCCGACGCCGCCGACGTCTTCGCCACCCAGTGGCAAAGCATTCTCGACGCCTCCGCCCAGGCCGCCGCCGGCAAACCCGCCCCCATCCCCGCGCCCACCCCCGAATTCCTCAGCCTCTACCAAATCACCGTCCAAACCATTTTCCTAACCCTCTTCGGCTACTTCGCCGGCTGCGAACTCGCCGGTCATGGCGCCTCCCTCGGCAAACGCATCTTCCGCCTCCGCGTCGCCCAATGGGGCACCGGCGAGCCCCCGCGCCCGCTCGAAACCCTCATCCGCTCCATGGTCAAAACCGCCAGCCTCGTCGCCTGCTTTGCCGTCAGCATCCTCGGCCTCCCCATCCTCCTCCTCAACGTCGTCCCCCTCGCCTTCAACCCCATCCGCCGCGCTGGCCACGACCTCATGGCCCGCACCCTCGTCACTGGCGACCCCCTCCCGCCCACCCGCGAGGAACCTGCCCACTTCGACGAGGACTAAACACCACCCTCATCGCCAGAAGACGGGTTTTGCAGGAAAGTGATAGTTGCGGCAGACGTTGGTTTTCCTTCGGTCAATTCCGTCTAAAAAAATCCCGCTGACACCCGATGCCCTCCGCCAGGTTTCCCACCCCCACTGTCTGCCCGATCTGCGGAGCCGATGTCCCGCCGCGTGCTCTCGCCTGCCCGGAATGCGGGGCCGATGAAAAAACCGGCTGGGATGAGGAAGCCACCCAGTATGACGGCCTCGATTTACCCGGCGAATCGTTCACCGATGTCGAAACCTCCCCCAACGAAAACTCGCCATCCCGACTGCGCCCTCCCGGCCTCGCTTGGCCCTGGTGGCTGGCCGGAATTATTTTGGCGGCGGTTTTGCTCTATGTCGCACTGTCGGGACGATGATGCGCTGCTCAATCCCCCCCCTACATCCCCGGCTTAATTATCCCCAACGCCGCCCCCTGCGGATCCTCCAACACCGCGATCCGCCCCACTTCCGGCACGTCAAACGGCGCCACCAGCACTTCCCCGCCCAGCTTCGCCGCTTTCTTCGCCGTCGCGTCCACGTCCTCCACAATCACATAGGGAATCCATTGCGCGTGGTTGCCCGGCTTCGGGCATTGCATCATCCCGCCGGTCGAGTCCTTGCCCTGTACAATCAGCGTGTAGCCGGGTGAGCCTTTGCCAAAGGGCTTTGTCTTCCAGCCCAGCAGGCTGCCGTAAAATTTCTTCGCCTTCGGCACGCTGCTCGTCACCAGTTCGTTCCAGCAGAACCGTCCGGGCTTGGCGCAATCCGCCTCCGGTTTGTCTTTCGTCTTCTTGCTCATGGGCTGGGCGGGTTAAGGGTTGTTTCCCCGCAACGTTCGCCAAATCCCTCCCGGATTCAACCGCATTTTTGTCGCAATCACATTAATTCTTTTCGCGCTCCCCCTTTCGTTCATCGCTCAATCCACCCCGCGCCCTTCCAGCCACGCCCGCGCCGCCGCCATCTCCCGAAACACCCGTATCTCAATTTGCGGGTGGTCGTTCAGGCTCTGAAACATTCTCGCAAAGCCAAACTGTCCCGGCTCCGGCGCCACGATCGCCGATTTAAAACCATTCGGAAATTTCATCGCCTTGCGCTCCCGCACCTGCTCGTTCATCCCCGTAAAGCTCAGGTGCAGCTCCGTCAACTCGCTCAGATCCGTCAGCCGCGGCGGCGTCACCGCTGTCCGCGCCTCCGCCTCCGCCACCCGCCGCAGCAACTCCGGCAAGTCCTCATCCTTGATGACCCCGCGCAGCCGGATCACCAGCAACTCCCCTTCCCGCGTTATCGCGCAATCCATCGGTCGCACTATACCCCAGCCCGCCCGGTTTGACCAAATTATTTTTCTTTTTCCACGCAGTTATCCGTGTTCCGTTTCCGCGCGTGGCCCCCGCTGTCCCTCCCTTCCCCGGCGACCCCGCCCCTTTTGCTGAAGACTAAACCCCATTCCGCCGCGCTAGCGCAGTTCCCGCTTGGCTTCCCCCGCCAAATTGCGTAGTAGTTTTGGCACGCTGCCCGCTCTTGCCTGACTTTGTTTTATCTTCGTTAACGTGCCATTGGTCCCTCCAGAAATTCCCGCCGCCGCCCTCCTGCAAGCCAGGCCCGCGTCCCTGCCCCTCGTTCCCCACGCCCGCAAATTGCCGCTGATCCTCGTCGTGGACGATCAGCCCATCAACATTAAGCTCCTCGAGCGCAAGCTCCAGCGCGAAAACCTCGACGTCCTCACCGCCGCCAACGGCCGCGAATGCCTCGACGTCGTCAACCGCGTCACCCCCGACCTCATCCTCCTCGACGTCATGATGCCCGAGATGGACGGCATCGAAACCTGCGAACGCCTCAAGAAAAACCCCGCCACCAACTCCATCCCCATCATCTTCATCACCGCCCGCTCCTCCAAAGAGGGCAAGCTCGAAGGCCTCAACGTCGGCGCCGTTGACTACATCACCAAGCCCATTGACCTCGACGAAACCCTCGCCCGCGTCAAAACCCAGCTCCGCCTCCAGGAAGCCTACCACGAAAACCTCGAACTCCAGAAACGCCTCGGCGAGTCCCGCCGCGCCGCCGCCGTCGGCGCCGTCACCCAGGGCGTCGCCCACAACCTCAACAACCTCCTCGGCGTCGTCGTCGGCTACCTCGACCTCCTTAAAGCCGCCGCCACCAACCCCGACATGGTCCGCCGCAGCGTCTCCCTCATCGACAACGCCGTGGACCGCATGGTCAACATCATCCGCCAGCTCAGCACCATCGCCACCATCGAGCACCTCCCCCGCCACCTCGTCGGCGTCCAAAAACTCCTCGACAACTCCCTCGAGCGCTTCCACTCCGAATACCACAACGATACCTCCGTCCTCATCCACAACCACCTCCCCGACAACTACCAGTTCCTCACCAACGCCGAAGTCCTCGAAAGCGTCCTCGGCAAGCTCCTCATGAACGCCGTCGAGTCCTTTCCCCCCGGCGTCAACCCCTCCGGCAAAATCGAACTCGACGCCTCCCTCGACGACTCCGAAGCCTCCTACCCCCGCCTCATCCTCCAGGTCCTCGACCGCGGCGCCGGCATTGACCCCCAGATCGTGGACAACCTCTTCGACCCCTTCATCACCACCAAAACCGCCGTGGGCCGCGGCCTCGGCCTGACCATGGCCCGCCACTCCATCCGCAACCTCGAAGGCGACCTCGACCTCCTCCCCCGTCCCGGCGGTGGCACCTCCGCCCGCCTCTGGCACCCCATCGCCTAGCACTCACGCATGCCCTGCGGGACGCACCGGAATAACCGCCATGCGCCAAATCCTCGCTCTCGCCGTTCTCGTCGCCGCCTCGGTCGTCGCCCTTCGCGCCCAGCCCAACCTGCTCTTCCAGGTGGACATCTCGAACCCCGCCGCCGTCGTCATCACCACCACCGGCAACGCCTCCCTCATAGATAACTCCGCCTACAACACCTACCGCGGCGTGGACCTCCTCGCCTTCTTCACCGCCCCCACCTCCCTCATCGGCACCGGCACTGGCACCCTCACCCCCGCCGGCGCCACCCAGTCCTACGACGCCTGGTATTGGGACAACGCCTCCGGCGCCGCCATTGACCTAAATTTTTACTTCAACATTGATCAGCCCGATGCCCAAACGCAGGCGTTCACCACCTCCGCCCCCGCCTTCTCCGGCACGATGATCGCCGACCTCTCCAGCGTCGCCTCGCTTCTCCCCGCCGAAGGCACCACCGGCACGGTCGTCGCCGGCTGGCTCGGCACCGGCAGCGGCATGGGTGACAGCACCAGCGCCCCCATCGGCCAATACACCGTCGTACCCGAACCCGCGAATTTCCCCTTCCTCTCCGCCCTCGCCACCCTCCTCGTCACCCTCGCTGCCTCCACCCCGCTCCTCACCCGCTGCCGCTTCCACCGTGCGCTTTCATAACGCCATGCTGCAAAACGCCAG
>CAZDAQ010000128.1:0-8638 GCA_964503425.1 uncultured Opitutales bacterium | reverse complement strand
CGGACGTTTTTGTTATGCTGCGGATTAGAAGTGCGGACGGAATGGTTTTTCAGGCGGCATCGAAGCCGCAGCCGGTTGGGGATTTGATGCCGAAGAAAGAGGATTTCGGAGTTGGCGAGGGAGGAAAGGCGCCATGAGACATTTTATCGCGAGTATGGGGCTGATATGGATGATGGCTGGCAGCACTTGGGGTCAGGGGCCAGGGGCTTTTAGTGAGACGAAGCTCAACTGGCAGGAGATGGCCGGGGGCGTACAGGTGTCACTGGCTTTGGATGCTGCGAAGAACGCGGCGGCGGGGGCGGGGGAAGTTCAGCCGTTGGCCGTTAACGTTACGTTGTTAAATGCGGGCGACGGACTGGTGTCGCTGACGGAATCCGGAAAATTCAAGGGGGTGGTGTTTTATACGCTTAACGCGGAGGGAAAAAGAGTTCAGGTATCGCCGCCGGTTAACGTGGTGTTCACGATTATCCAGGCACAAATCCCGGCTGGAACGAGCCAGGTTTTAAACGTTAAATTGACACCGGAGATGGTGAAGCTGGCGAAGGGCGGGTTGATCGCGGGGGTGCAGTTTCAGGATGAACCGGGCGGAACAATTAAGACGGTGTATTCGAACAAGATCACGTTGCCAGGCGGTGGGTCATGAAAAGCGGGAAGTGAAAGCAGGGAAAGGAAGCGGTCAGGTTTTGGCGTGGAGGTCGGAGGGGGTGGGGGGAGTGGGGGATTCGTCGCGGGTGTCGGCGACGCGGCGGCGGATGATGTCGGTGGATTTGCTGGTTTCGTCGTCAATTTCGTTCCAGCGGGCGAGGCTGAAGAGGATGAGCCAGAAGCCGAAGAAGACAGCGGGGCAGGCAAAGGGGAAATCGCCGATCGTGAGCAAGAGGATGGCAACGAGGGCTGCGAGAGGCGCGTAGAGGAAGGAAGCGAGGCGGCGGGTGCGAATAATGCACCAGACGGCCCAGACGGCGGGGAGACACCAAGCGAGGGTGCCGATGAGGCCGTTTTCCGCGAGGCTTTGGAAGAGGTCGGAACGGGCGAAGGCCCAGTAGCCGGCTTCCTGGTCGGCCTGCTGGAAGAAAGTGTAAACGATGGGGAAAGAGGACTGGCCCCAGCCGAACCAGGGGCGGGCCTGCCACATGGCGAGGGTGTCGGCCATGACGCCGGCGTGGAGGTCGGCGCCGGGGCGGTTGCCATTGTAGGCGAGCCAGGGGGAGTGGACGGCGGTGGCGGTGACGAAGGCGGCGATGAGCATCAGCAGGGCGACCCAGAGACAGGAGACGGCGGGGAGGCCGGGGCCGCGGCGGGATGAGCGTTCGGCGAGGGTTTGCCAGGCGAGGGAGAAACAGCCGATGGCGGCGAC
This sequence comes from uncultured Opitutales bacterium, assembly GCA_964503425.1. Taxonomy (GTDB): domain Bacteria; phylum Verrucomicrobiota; class Verrucomicrobiia; order Opitutales; family JABDGR01; genus CAZDAQ01. The sequence continues at coordinate 7,281 of CAZDAQ010000128.1, read as the reverse complement.
GAGGGCACCGAGGAACCAGTGAAGCGGGTCGCCAACGACAATGATGGAGAGGGCGAGCAAGGCGGCGAAGAAGAGGAGGCTCCAACCGTCGAGCGCGAGCCAGCGCCAGGAGCGCTGGCGGATGAGCCAGGAAACGAGGCCGAGGCAGACGCCCATCCAGAGTATGGCAAACGCGCACCATTGGGCGGCATGGGGGAAGGAGGCGAAGTAGTGGGACTTGCGAATGGGGATGAGCCAGAGGATGTTGTAGGTGCCGGTGAAATACTGGGCAAGACCGAGGAGGGCGAGGAGGCCGGCAACGAAGGCGAGGGCGACCCAGGTGCGGGCGAAGACGAGGCGGCTGTTGGGGATGAGGAGGGCGTTGACGGTGGCGGAAAAAAGACCGGCGACGAACAAGACCTCGAGGAAGGCGATGTCGAGCTGGGCGGAAACGGGGAACCAAGTGGGCGGGGGCGGGAGGAGTTCCCAATAGTCGTGGCCGTCCAGTTGCGAGAAGGCGAAGGCGGGGTGGAGGATCCCGGCGAGGAAGAGCATGACCACCACCCAGCAGGGAAGCATGAGGGCGAGGTAAGGTTTGACGAGGGGGATGGGGCGGCGCTCGTTGGATTGATGGTAGGCGACGAGGAGGATGGGGCCGAGCAGGCCGAAGGCGCCGAGGGCGGCGCGGGCCCAGTCCACATTGCCGCCGGCACCGCAGGCGGCGATGAGCCCGAGAGCGGTCCAGTGGAGGCGCTGGATGACCTCGAGGGGAGTTTCGGGGAGATTCAGCCCGTGATGTTCTTCTTCAAACACAGGAAAATTTCAGGAAGCGCGGGAGGCGGAGGCTTGGGCGGCGGGAAGGGTTTCGCGGAAATGGTTGAGCGCATCCCAATAAGCGGTGTGGGCCAGCTCAAGGATATTATTGTGGTCGGCGCCGGGAACCCAGAAGTGCTGCTTGGGGCCGGGATAGGCGTCATCAAGGGCCTGACCATGCCAGAAGGGGACGGTGTGGTCGTTCATGGCGTGGATGGAGAGAATGGGCGGGAGGGGTTGGTGAAGGTGGGTGATTTTGGCGATATTGTCGAATTTGTCCCAAGGGAGGACTTTCCAGGGGATGAGGACGCGGAAGGTGCTGGTGTAGGCGCCCTCGAGGATGAGGCCGCCGACGGGGACGTGGGTGGCCAGCTCGACGGAGGGGCCGGTGCCGAGGGAGCGGCCATAGAGGATGATTTTTTCCGGCGGGATGTTTTTCAGGGTGGTGAGGTAGGAGTAGGCGGCGGCGATGGCGGCGTAGCAGCCGGCTTCAGTGGGGCGGCCGGTGCTGGTGCCGTAGCCGGGGTAGTCGTAGGCGAAGACGGCCCAGCCGCGGTCGCGGAGTTCGTGGAGGAAGTCTTCGATGGAGCCGAGGTCCTCGGCATTGCCATGGCTGTAGAGGAGGGTGTATTCGGCCTTGGGATTGGGGAGGAAGACGGCGGCGATCTGCTGGCCGTCCGGCGAGGGGAGTTTGGTTTGATCGGGGGTGTCGGTGTAGGAGGATTTGGGGACGGGGAAGATCATCTTGTTGGCACAAAGCCATGCGAAAAGGCCCAAGCCGAGGTAGGCCAGGATGAGGAGGCGCAGGACGGTGATGAGCCACATCTTGAAGGAGGGGAGGCGGAGAAAGGGGTGGGGCGGCGGCGACATGGGATTAGGGGACATATCACGAGATGGCGAATCTTTCTGCAAAGCGATGGAAGATGGAAATGAAAGATGGAAATGCGGGGAAGGTGGAGGCGTGGCTAGGTGTTGGCGGCGAGGGCGGCGCGGACTTGGCGGTCGAGGTCGAGCCAGGCGGGGAGGGGGAGGTCTTCGGGGCGGGCGCGGGCGTCGAGGCCATGGGTGGGGAGGGAGGAGAGCCAGGCGGGGAGAACAGTTTCGAGTTTCGAGTTTCGAGTTTCGAGTTGGGAGGGAGAAGTTTCGAGTTGGGTGGCGAGGAGGCGGGTGAGGGCGCCGAGTTGCTTGCGGCGGTGGGTGAAGAGCTCGCGTATCCATTTTTTGGATACGGGGTGGAAGGCTTGGGCATCCGGGCGGCGGCGGAGGCAGAGGAGGAGGGAGTCCACCGCGGGGACGGGGTAGAAGCAGCGGCGGGAGACGGGGTGGCCGGGGAGGCGCGCGAAGGCGGCTTCGGCAAAGATGGAGATGGCGCCGCGGTCGGGGGTATGGGGCGGAGCGGTGAAGCGGGCGGCGGTTTCGCGCTGGAGCATGAGGACGAGGCGCTCGGGGAGAGGGCCGTTGAGCAGGGCGTCGAGCCAGGGGGTGCTGACGGCGTAGGGGAGGTTGGCCACCACTTTGAAAGTACCGTGAAGGGCGGCGGGGGAGTCGGCGGGGAGTCCGGCGCGGGGATGTTCGACGGCGTCGCCCTCGAGGAGGTGGAGGGTCGTGGGGTAGGCGGTGGCGAGGGTGTCGCGGAGGCGCGCTTCGAGGAGGCGGTCAATTTCGACGGCGAAGACGTAAGCGCCGGCGGTGAGGAGGGCGTGGGTGAGGGTGCCGAGGCCGGGTCCGATTTCGACCACGGTGTCGCCCGGGGCGATGGCGGCGAGTTCGAGGGATTTGCGGACGATGTTGCCGTCGGTGAGGAAATTCTGGCCGAGGCGGGGGCGCGGGACGAGGCCGAGCTGGTCGAGGAGGGCGCGGGTTTGCGTCGGCGTGAGAGGCATGGCTCAGGCGTCGCGGAGGGCGTGGAGGAGTTTTTCGGGGTCGTCGGCGCGCATGAGGGCTTCGCCGACGAGGATGGCCTTGGCGCCGGCGGCACGGACGCGGGCGGCGTCCTCGGGGGTAAGAATGCCGGACTCGGAGACGGGGAGGACGCGATCGGGGATTTGGGGGATAATTTTCTCGGAGAAGGCGAGGTCCACGTGGAAGGTGGAGAGGTTGCGGTTGTTGACGCCGAGGAGTCGGGCATCGAGGTTGAGGGCGCGTTCGAGTTCGGGTTCGTCGTGGATTTCGAAGAGGGAGTCGAGGCCGGCGAGCTGGGCGGCGTCGCGCAGGCGGGCGAGGGTGTCGTCGTCGAGAGCGCGGACGATGAGGAGGATGGCGCGGGCGCCGGCCTCGGCGGCTTCGATGATTTGGATGGGGTCCACCATGAAGTCCTTGCGCAGGCAGGGGACGTGGCGGTTGGTGGTGACCTGGAACTCGACGACGTCCCAGAGGTCGCGGAGGGAGCCGCCGAAGAATTTTTCGTCGGTGAGGACGGAGATGGCGTCGGCGCCGGCGTTGGTGTAGCGGCGGGCCTGCTCGGGGGCGTCGGCGGTGGCGGAGATGTCGCCGGCGGAGGGGGAGCGGCGCTTGATCTCGGCGATGACGCCGAGGCGGCCCGGTTGGTTCAGGGCCTGGGCGAAAGTGGGGCCGGGGCGGCGGACTTCGGCAAAGCGGGCGAGCTCGCGGTCGCGGACGGGGCGGAGGCGCGGGGCGATTTCGCGGCGCTTGTTGGCGAGGATTTCGGCGAGTTTGTCCATGAAGAAGGATGAAGGATGAACGAGGAAGGATGAGGTATCAAACCAATCTCTAGACGGGTGAATGGTGATCGGCGCAATGGCGAATGCTTGCCAAGGGGGCGGGGCTGGGTGAGAAGTGGGGCATGAGCGCGATAGATGATTTGCGGGGGACGATGGCGCGGTTGCGGGCGCCGGACGGGTGCCCGTGGGACCGGGAGCAGACGCACCAGAGCATTTGCGACTGCCTGGTGGAGGAGGTGGCGGAGCTGCTGGACGCGATTGACCGGAACGATTTTCCGCACATGCGGGAGGAACTGGGAGACCTGCTGCTGCATGTGGTGATGCACGCGCAGATGGCGGTGGAGGCGGGGAAGTTTGATTTCGAGGACGTGGCGCGGGAGGTGAATGAGAAGCTGGTGCGGCGGCATCCGCATGTGTTTGGCGAGCGGAAGCTGGACACCGCGGGCGAGGTGATCAACCAGTGGGAGGCGATCAAGGCCGGGGAGAAAAAGAACGGGCCGGCGGCGGAAGGGGTGTTCAAACGGCAGCCGCCACAGTTGTCGGCGCTGCTGCTGGCGCGGGAGGCGTGGAAGCAGATTCAGAAGAAACATTTGCCCGCGGAGGGAGTGGTGGACAGGGCGGTGGTGCAGACGCTGGCGGCGGGGTTGAATGAAGGCGAGGCGGGGCGGAAACTTTTTGAACTGGCGGCGGCGTGCCGCGAGGCGGGGATTGACCCGGAGTCGGCGTTGCGGCGGCACACGCGGGCGGTGATGGACGCGGTGGAGAAAAGCCATGCCCGCGCGTGAGGCGCCATGCGAGATGGTGACGGTGGAAACGGCCCGCGGGCCGTTGCTGGTGCCGTATGAGTTGCGGAGATCGGCACGGGGGCGGCGGATACGGTTGAGTTTGGGGGCGCGCAACCAGGCGGTGCTGTCGGTGCCGGCGCGCGGGTCGGTGCGGGAGGCGTTGCGGTTTTTGCAGTCGCAAGGGGACTGGCTGGAGCGGCATTTGCGGAATGCGCCGACGCCAATGGGGCTGGACCGGCATTTGACGAAGCATCCGCGGTTGAGCGGGCTGGGGCGGGAGTTTGTGGTGGCGCTGAACTTCACGACGGCGCGGCCGTTTTTTTTATTTTCAGAGGCGAGCGGGGAGGCGGTGTTCCGGTTTCCAGCAGGGGAAAAGGCGGAGGCGGCGCTGGGGGCGCTGTTGCGGGAGTTTGCGGGGGAGGTGCTACCGCGGAGAGTAGCGGAACTGGCGCGACAGGCGGGGCTGCGGGTGGGGCGGGTATCGGTGCGGGACCAGGGCACGCGGTGGGGGTCGTGCTCGGCGCGGAAGGTGATTTCACTGAACTGGCGGCTGGTGCTGCTGCCGGCGGGGCTGCACGATTATGTGATCTGGCACGAGTTGGCGCACCTGACCGAGATGAACCACTCGGAGAACTATTGGAATTTGCTGCGGGCGTATGACCCGAAGACGGACGCGCACGACCGGGCGCTGACAAAGGCGGGACGGGAGTTGATGCGGCTGGGGAGGGGGTGAATCACCAGCCGGTAAGCGCGACGGTGTTCATCGAGAGGGCGGGGAGGTCGAGATGGGCGGAGGAGGCGCCGGATTGCACGGTGAGCGGGAGGGGGCGGTTGTTGGGATTGGCGACGACGAGGACTAATTCGCCGGAGGGATTGCGGAAGGCGATGACGTTGTGGTTGGTGAACGTTGCGGTGTCGGTGGCGGCCCAGGCGATGCGGGTGGCACCGGGTTGGACGAAGTGACTGAAGTGCTTGAGGGAGTAGAATTCGGGGTTGTAGGTGATGGTTTTGGCGGTGGAGTCGAGCTTGAGGAGGCTGTTTTGTTTCCAGCCCCATGAGCTGGTGGATTTTTCGCTGAGGATCATGTTCCAGAAGTCGTAGCCGTTGGCGAAATTGTTGAGGTCTTCGGTGATTTTGCGGAAGGTGGTGAGAGCTTGGGGCCAGGAGTTTTCGCCGTGATAGCATTCGGTTTCGGTTTGGAGCATCGGTTTGTCGGGATATTTTTGGTGGGTGGCGAGCATGGCGCCCTGGCCGACATATTGGTAGCCGACTCCAGAGATGCCGGGGTTGGTCACGGGGTCGCTGAGGACAGGGTCCGCAAAGGCGGGGAGTTTGCCGCTGACGATGGTGCCGAGCCAGACCTGCACGTCGACGTGGTCTTTTTTCAGCTGGGGGATGAGATAGTCGCGCAGGAAGGTGTTAATTTCCGTGCCGTTCCAGGCGCATTGGGGGTAGTGGTATTTGCTGTCGTTGTAAAGGGGTTCGTTTTGCGGGTGGATGGCGTAGAGGTTGATGCCCTCCTGGTGGTAGGCCTGGACGTATTTGGAGAAGTAGAGGGCGTAGGCGGCGAGGGTTTGGGGATCTTGTTTCATGCGGCCGCCATAGTATTGGCCATTGGTTGTCATCCAGGAAGGGGGACACCACGGGACGCCCCAGACGGCGAGCTTGGGCTGATACTGCGTGGCGGCCTTGATGTAGGGAATGAGGTATTGGCGGTCGCGGGCGATGGTGAAATTGGCCATGGCATAGTCGCCGGGGGACTCGTCGAGGGAATACCAGTTGAGGGCGAAGTCGTTGGCGCCGATGCCAACGCGGCAGAGGGTGAAGTTGCAGCCGCTGGGGGCGAAGAGGGCTTGCAGGGCGGTGGCCTGCTGGTCGGGGCTCAGGGCCTGAAGGGCGGTCCAGCCCAATTCGTTGAAGCAACCGCCGAAGCCGTCAATTGATTGGTAGGCGGTTTTGGGGTCGAGGGTGACGGTGGCGGGGTCGGAGGGAGACTTGAGGGTAGTGATGTTGGCGGGCAGGTCTTTCCATGGTTCAGCAGGGGTGCTGCAAATCCAATGGATGGACGGAGGCGGGGCAGGCTCAGTGCTGGTTTCATGCGCCGCGGTTGAACAGCCGGCCAAGGTCAGCGAGGCAAGCAGGCTCAAGGCACGAAGAGGGATATGGGGGAGGGTAATAAGGACAAGGCTGGGCCGGAGGGGTTTCGCAAGGCAAGCAGAAACGGGTGGTTCGGGGGGACGGAGGATGGATGGAATTTAGCCCTAGAAGCGGGGAGGGAGGGCTTGCGGGGCACGGAGTTTGCTGCGTGGGGCGTGTTTTAAGGAAAAATTATGGAAGACATTACCAAAATCGCGGGAGGCGGGAAGGGGCAGTCTCCGAGGGATGGAGGGGATGCCGGGGGATGGAAACGGGGTTGTGACAGGGGGAAGGCCGGCGGGTTGGGGGCGCGGAAGTTTTTGGGATTGCCTTGTGGAGGGTTATGCTAATTTCTAACTCATTTTTACGGATGCACGCCATGGCTACCGCACGTCTTGATCGAAAAGGGTTTCTAAAGAGCCTGGGGGTCGCCGCTGCGGCCTTGATGGCGCGGCCGGCGACGGCGGCGATGCCGGCGGCCAAGGCCAGCCCGGAGGCGACGAAAGCGCCGGTGACGGGGGTGGTGGCGAAGAAGGCGGCAGGAGAGGTGGCGGCGCGGCGGGAGGGCCTCGTCTAAGGTCAGAGGGCCGAATTAACAACCACGAGAACGATTTATAAGGTTTAACATGGCCAACATTATCCCCGCCAGGACGAATATCCTGCCGATCAAGGTGGTGGTCGCGCTGGGGCTGTCCGGCGCGGTGGCATCGGCGGGGGCGTGGTATTACATTTCGCCGAATTACACACGGGTAGGCTATATGCCGGTGCAGCCGGTACCCTACAGCCATGCGCTGCATGTGGGGCAGCTGGGGCTGGATTGCCAGTATTGCCATACGTTTGTGGACCGGTCGGAGGCGGCGAACATCCCCGGGGCGAGCGTGTGCATG
>CAZDAQ010000127.1:7368-8664 GCA_964503425.1 uncultured Opitutales bacterium | reverse complement strand
AAGGATGATTTCGAGTGGTCGGCCATGCCCAGGTATTCCCAGCCCAGTGCGTCGGCGGCGGCGGCCATTTCCTCAAGCGTGGCGCGGCCATCGGAGGCGCTGGTGTGATTGTGGAAGGCCCCGCGCAAATCGTCCGCTTCCAGCAAGACCGGCAGCGGGCCGGCCTCGGCGCGGGCAATTTCGTCGAGCCCCTCGCGCAATTCGGGCGGAACCGGATGAAGTCCGAGCTTTTTAAAAATGTCGTCCTCGCTGCGCGCGCGGATGACGGATTGGGCACCCGGGCCGCCCGCCGTCGGGTCGTCCTTGGGCGTCAGACCCCACTCGCTCAGGCTGAGGCCGCGCGCCAGCGCGCGGGAGCGCATTTTGACGTTGTGGTCCTTGGAGCCGGTGAAGTGATGCAGCGCGAAATGAAACTGCTCCGCCGGCACAACGCGCAAATCCGCCTGCAGGCCGCCCGCCAGCCGCACGGACGCCTTGGTCTCGCCCTTGGCGGTGACCTCCTCGACTTCCGGCTGCGTGCAAAACCAGTCCATCACGGTCGCCGGTTTTTCCGCCGCGACTAAAAAGTCCAAATCTCCAACGGTTTCCAACCCGCGGCGCAAACTGCCCGCGTGTTCGGCCTGCCTGACCTCCGGCAGTTTGCGCAGCCCTGCGAGAATCGGCTCGGCGGTGTGCCATGCGTCCCACCACAAATGCCGCCGCGAATAGGCCTCACGGTGGCGGATGCCCGCGAGGATTTTCTCCTGCGTTTTCTCGCCAAAACCCGGCAGTGCCGCCACCTGGCCCGCGGCGCAGGCGTCAGTTAGCTTGGCCAGCGAATCCACACCGAGCTGGTCGTGCAATGCGCGGATTTTTTTTGGCCCGAGGCCCGGCACGCCAAGCATTTCCACCAAGCCGGGCGGGATGCCCGCCTTCAATTCGTCGTAGTATTTGAGGTGGCCCGTTTGAAAAAGCGTGGTGATTTTTTCGACGAGTGCCGCGCCCAGTCCTGGCACGTCGCCCAGCGTGCCCGCCGCAATCCGTTCACCCAAATCGCCCTCGAGCGCGCTCAGCGCCCGCGCGCCGTTGTGGTAGGCGCGGACCTTGAAGGGATTCTCGCCCTGCAACTCCAGCAGCGTGCCGATTTCCTCCAACACCGCGGCGATGGCTGCTTTGTCCATGGGATATAACTAACGCAAAAAGCCCGGCCACGCAAACGCTGGCGCAGTCCGGCTGCGAGGGCGGCATTTACTGGACGTTGAGCAACTCGACCTCGAAAACCAAGGTGGCGTTTCCGGGAATCGGCCCATTGCCGTC
>CAZDAQ010000127.1:0-7268 GCA_964503425.1 uncultured Opitutales bacterium | reverse complement strand
CGTGCCGTCCGTCAGCCAGCCGGTGTAATTCACTGTGACGGTCTGGCCAGGTTGGGCGGTGGCGCCAGTGCCGGGCTGCAAAATCTGATACTTCAAGCCGGAAGCAGTGGTCACGATGCCGTCCTTGTCCGGAGTTGCGGTCGCAGGCGCGGCCGCAGCGGGCGTGGATGCCGGCGCGGACGCCGCGGCAGTGGAGGGCGAATTCGACGGCTCACTGCAGCCACACAAGGCCATGGCGATGAGAAGCGCCGGCAGCGCGGAAAATTTTCCCAGGAATGAAATGGTCATGATGGAATCGGGATGATGGGTGAGTAAATGGAACCGCCAGCATGTCCGAACGGATGATTTCCACAAGCACGGAGTCACGCGCCCGTCGGAATCGAGTTCGTCAGTTTCCCTTCACCGTTGGAGCTGCGCTCGTGAAGATGAATGCAAACACGTTGCTCGTGCGCGTCTGGTCGCCCGTGAGGTGCAGGGTGAGGGTGATTTGCGCCCGCGCCACGATGCCGGTGCTGGCCGGCTGGGTTACATTGCCCGCCGCCGGCGCGGTGGCTGCGGGTTTCGCGGGCAACGGCGTCACGACCAGCTCGTAGTGCGTTGCATGCGTGATTTCCTTCAGGGCGACCTGAAAATTCCGCCCGGCATCGCCCACTTCCAGTTTTTGAAACGGCAGGTCGGGCGAGAGGGTAATTTCCGCGGTCTTGGGCGTGAACCCGTCTCCGGGCTCCCAAGTCAGCACGAGCGGGGTGACATCGAGCACGCGCGGGATGGTCGTCTGCAGCATCAGCTCGATGGTCGGCTGGGAGGGCAGGTCGGTCACGACAGTGGCCTCTTCACGCGCGGGCCCGGAACGGCCGCCGAAGGCAAATTGCAGGCTTACTTCGCCGGATTCGCCGGGGGCGTAAACGTCCTTGTTGAGGGAGGGCGTCGTGCAGCCGCAACCGGGCTTTATCTCGGTGATCTTTACCGTTTCCTGGCCGGTATTTTGGAACTTATACACCGCCACGGCCTGCGTGTCCGACCATTGCGCGGGCACGGTGATGGTCGTGTTCGCAAACACCAGCTTCGCGCCAGCGCAAGGCGCCAGCACCAGCCACGCTGCGCCCATGGAAAAGGCCAAGAAAATACGCGCGTTCATGGGGTTGACGGCAGCGGTTTCAGCGCAGGGACGCTCCAGCGAAACACCAACGCCGCCATGACTAATAAAACGGCATCCTGCCCGAGCAGCAACGGGTAATTCGCCGCCCCCGCCCCTTCCCCAAAGCAGCCGCAGGTCACATCCAACCCGCGCGCCCACGACACCGCCAGCAACATAAAATAGCAGGCCAACAACGCCGCTGCCACCAGCGCGCCGGCCCGCCGCAGGCGCGTCACCAGCACCGCCGCGCCAGCCACAATTTCCAGCGCGGGCACAAAATACGCCAGCACCACCGCCGCCGGTGCGGGGAAAATGCGAAAACTCTCAAGGGCGTGAAAAAAAGCGGCCACGTCCTGCGCCTTCTTCAGGCCCGCATAGAGAAAGATCGCGCCCAAAACCGCCGCCGCCAGCCTGCCCCCCAGCAACAGGCTCCAGCGCCGCGGGCTCTCGCTCATGGAGCTCGCGCCGTTCATTTCGACGCCCTCCACTGGCCGTTTTCCAATTCCGCTTTTGCCGCGACCCAACCGCCGGACAAAACATACACCTCGGGCAGCCCGGCGGCGCGCAGGCGTTCGGCCACGGCCGTGCTCGCCCCGCAGGCGCGGTCATCGCAATACACCACGAGCACGCTCTCGGGCTGCCACACCTTCATCAGGCCGGGGAAATCGGTCTCCCAATCCGCCAGCTTTAAATTCACCGCATCCGGCACATGGCCGGCGGCAAATGCGCGCGCAGATCGTGCATCCACCCATAGCACCACCCGGTTGCGCGCAAATGCCTGCGCCTGCGCAAGGGTGATCTCGCCCGGGCGCAGCGCGGCCCCGCTCCAGTCCAGGCCGGCCGGCTGCCAGGCGCGCAATCCTGCCGCCACCGCTGCCGCCAGCAGGATGAGCAGGCCGACTTGCCGGAAAAGCTTCACCGGATAATGAGAATCAAATCCTTGGGCTCAACGCGGTCGCCCACACGCGCGGCGATTTCCTCGACCACGCCGTCCACCTGCGCGTAAAGCGTGGTCTGCATCTTCATTGCTTCCAGCACGCACAGCTTGTCACCCGACGCCACCTTGTGCCCGACGGAGACCGGCAGGCTGCTGATCATGGCGGGAATGGGCGCGCCCACCTGCTTGGGATCCGCCGGGTCCGCCTTCCGCCGCGGCTTGCCGCGCGGCTGGACGGCGCGGTCGCGCACCTGCGCTTCGCGGGCGTGGCCGTTCAACTCGAAGGTCAGCGTACGCAAGCCCTCGGCATCGGCATCGCCCACGGTAATGAGCTTCACGTAGAGGCGCTTGCCTTCCTCGATATCAATGGCCGCCTCCTCCCCCACCTTGAGACCGTAGAAAAACACCGGCGTGGGAATCACGCGCACATGGCCGAATTCATCCACGAACTTCACGTGCTGCTCAAACACGTCGGGATACATCAGGTAGGTGTATAAATCGTCGTCACTCGATTCGCGTCCGCGCAATTGACCCACACGCTCGCGGGCGGCCTCGAGGTCCACCGGCGCGGCCTGCGGACGGCCGGTGCGCGGCTTCTTATCGCCAAGCACGACCTCGCGCACCTTTTTCGGCCAGCCGCCCACCGGCTGGCCAAGGCCGCCGGAAATCATGTCCACCAGCGACTCGGGGAAGGGCGTGCCGGGCGGCAGGTTCACCATGTCCGCCGGCTCGACGCCGCGCGTGAGCAGGAAAATCGCCGTGTCGCCGACAACCTTGCTGCTCGGCGTCACCTTGACAATGTCGCCCAGCATGAGATTCACCTCGCGGTAATAACGCACCACTTCCGGCCAGCGCGCGCCGAGGCCCAGCGCCGTCGCCTGCTCGCGCAGATTGGTGTATTGGCCGCCGGGCATTTCGTGGCGGTAAACCTCCGCCGAGCCGAACTTCGGGCTGGTGTCGAATGGCTCGTAGTATTGGCGCACCGCCTCCCAATAAATCGAAAGCTCGTTGAAAAAGTCCACGTCCAGCCCCGGGTTCCGTTTATCCGAGCGCAGGGCGTAAACCACGGAGTTGAGATTTGGCTGGCTTGTCAGCCCGGACATCGAGGACACCGCCAGGTCCACCGCGTCCACCCCCGCTGCGCAGGCCGCGAGCACCGACGCCGAGGCGATGCCGCTGGAGTCGTGCGTGTGGAAATGTAACGGGATGCCCACCTCGTCCTTGAGGGTCTTGACCAACTTGGCCGCCGCCAGCGGATGGCACAGGCCCGCCATGTCCTTGATCGCGAGCAGGTGCGCACCGCGTTTCTCCAGCTCCTTCGCCAGCTTGACGTAATAAGCCAGCGAATACTTGGCGCGGTCCGGGTCGAGAATGTCACCCGTATAGCAAATCGCGGCCTCGCAAAGGGAATTCGTGTGCTCGAGGATGGCCGCCATCGCGGGCGTCAAATTCGGCAGATAGTTCAGCGAGTCGAACACGCGGAAAATGTCCATACCCGCTTCGGCCACATGTTTGACGAAGCCGCGAATGACATTGTCCGGGTAGTTGGAATACCCGACGCCGTTAGCTCCGCGCAGCAGCATCTGGAAGCAGATGTTCGGGATTTTTTCGCGCAGGTCGCGCAGCCGGCGGAACGGGTTTTCGTGCAGGAAGCGCAGGCTGGTGTCGAACGTCGCCCCGCCCCACATCTCCAGTGAGAAAAGTTCCGCGCCCCGCCGCGCCACGGCGTCGGCGCAGCCGAGCATGTCACAAGTGCGTACCCGCGCCGCGAGCAGCGACTGGTGGGCGTCGCGGAAAGTGGTGTCCGTCACCAGCAGCCGCTTTTCCTTGCGCACCCATTGGGCGAATTTTTCGGGCCCGAGCGCGCGCAACCGGTCGCGCGTTCCGGACGGAGGCGGCTGGGTGGCGTCGCAGACCGGGCGGATGAGCGGCAGCGTCAGCTTCGGCACGGGCCGGCCCTTCACCTGGGGATTGCCGTTGACGATGACGTCGCCCAAAAACTTCAGCAATTTCGTCGCGCGGTCGAACCGCCGCGAGAAGCGGAACAGCGCCGGGGTGCCTTCGATCCACCCGGTGGTCGCCAGGCCCGCCTGGAATTCCGGGTGGTTGACGACGTTTTCCAGGAACGGCAGGTTGGTCTTCACCCCGCGGATGCGCATCTCGCGCAAGGCCCGGTCCATGCGCTGGCAGGTGACTTTGAAGGTCGAGGCCGAGGCCGTCAATTTCACCAGCAGCGAATCGTAAAACGGCGTGATGACCGCACCGGTGTCGCCCATGGCGCCGTCCAGCCGGATGCCGAAGCCCGCGGCGCTGCGGTAGTTGACGATCTTGCCGTAATCCGGCGTGAAATTCTTTTCCGGGTCTTCGGTGGTGATGCGGCACTGGAGCGCCCAGCCCATGCGCGGGATTTTGTCCTGCGGCGGCAGCGCCATTACTGCATCGTGCAGCGAACGGCCCTCGGCCACCTGGATCTGCGCGCGCACCAGGTCAATATCCGTGATGACTTCGGTGACCGTGTGCTCGACCTGGATGCGCGGGTTCATCTCGATGAAGAACCACTCGTGCGTGTCCATGTCATACAGGAACTCGCAAGTGCCCGCGCCCGCGTAATTCACCGAGCGCGCGAGGTTCGCGGCGGCTTCGCACAAGGCCCGAACGATTGCCGGGTCGAGGCCGACCGACGGCGCGATCTCGACCACCTTCTGGTGGCGCCGCTGCACCGAGCAATCGCGCTCGTGCAAGTGCAGCACATTGCCGTGGTGGTCACCCAGCACCTGCACCTCGATGTGCTTGGCCCGCGTCACGTAGCGCTCCAGAAAAACCTCATTGCTGCCGAAGGCCCGTTCCGCCTCGCCTTGCGCCTCGGCCAGGCGGGGCGCCAACTCCTTCGCCTCGCGCACCACCCTCATGCCGCGGCCGCCGCCGCCATGCGCCGCCTTGATGATCAGCGGGAAACCGATTTTCTTCGCCGCGGCCTCGGCCTCCTTCGCGTCGCTGAGCGGGTGCGCCGTGCCGGGCAAGGTGGGCACCCCCGCGGCCTCGGCGATTTTGCGGGCCTCGGTTTTGTCGCCCATTTTTTCCAAAACGTCCGGCGGCGGCCCGATGAACACGATGCCCGCGTCGCGGCAGGCCCGGGCAAATCGCGCGTTCTCGCTCAAAAATCCGTAACCCGGGTGGATGCCCCACACGCCCTTCGCCTGCGCCAGTGCGACGATGCTCTCAATATCCAGATACGCGGCGACCGGGCCTTTGCCCTGGCCGATGAGGTAGGCTTCGTCGGCCTTGAACCGGTGCACGCCGAAGCGGTCCTCGTGCGCGTAGATGGCCACCGTCCGGTAGCCGAGTTCGGTGGCGCTGCGGAACACCCGCACCGCAATTTCGCTGCGATTGGCGACAAGCAGTTTTTTCATCGCGGAAAAATAAAAGAGGTTGCGCGGCCTCCGCCGCCCAGCCGCCGGAGGCACAACGCAAACACAGCTTTTCATGTCCGGGGCCACGGCGTCAACTCCGCGCGGTGACTTTGGTGCATTTTATTGGCCACCCTCGACATCCAGCCCAACCACGACAGCTTGCCAAAAGCGCCAAGACCCGCCATTTTGATGCATCATGTGCCGCTGTTTCCTCCTGTTTTTGCTGCTGGGCCTGGTCCCCGCCGGGCTCCCCGCCCAGACTTCCACGTCCCCGGCCAAGCCAGCGGATAGCTCTTTTGGTGACTTTCCCATCACCGCCGGCAACTTCTCGTCCACGCCTGCGACGGACGCACCGAGCCTGACGCCCACACTAAACACGGGTGCCGCGCCCGAAACCCGCACCCCCGCGCAACTGGAGGCGGTGCTCGCCGCCTACGTGGGCCACTGGCAGGGCAACTACGTGATCACCTCCACGGCGGGACTCGAGCTGAGCCGCTTCCCCATTGATGTCGTATACACCATGGAAAAGGACTCCAGCGGCCGCAACGTGCTCGTGGCCTCCACCCACTTTACCCGGGAGGGCAAGCCGGTCTCCGAACAGACCCGCAGTTGGGTGGAAAAAGGCCAAATTCTGGCCGAGGTGACCCACGGCGATGTCGTGGAGAAGTTCCTGGCCCGCACGCGCGGGGCCGACCTGGTTTGGTTCACCCATGACATCGACAAGGATCAGACCGATTTCAGCATGACCGAGACCCTGAAGCTCACCGCCGACGGCGGCTCGCTGGTTTCCACAGGCTTTGAGCGAATCCCCAAAACCGACCCGCCCGTGCTGCTACTGGTCACGTCCAACTTGCAAAAGCTGCCTAAGTAAGGCGCGGGCCACTTTCCCTGCCTTCTATCAGGCAAATTTGGCCGGAAATGACCTTTGCTCGCCCATGCCCACTTATCGCACCCCCACCCTACCCATGAAAATCCTCCGCCCTTCACCCCGCTGCTCTGTGACCGGAGTCTTCGCCCTTCTGGCCGCCTTGTCCCTCGCCGGATGCAAGCATGCACAAGTCACGCCCATTCAAGAAAACGCCGCGCCTGCCGGCCTGAGCAAAGCCGGCTTGCCGCCGACCATTTACGTCGCGCCCTTTGCCACCAACGTCGCCCAAGTGCAAGTTGACCCGGGTGGTCCGCTCAACCGCCTCGAGAACGGCCAGCCTCTCCTGCAGCGCCAGCGCGGCTCGCTGCTCGGCGGCCTCTTCAACCCTCACGGCGACCAGCAAAACCCCTACCAGACTTCGACCCAGGTTTCCTCCGCGGAGAGCCAGGCCTCCGACGAGATGCAGAAGAATATCATCCGCGCTCTGCAGGACCGGAAAATTCCGGCGACCTCGGAACTTAATTACCAACCTGGGCTGGCCAACTCGCTTCTGCTCACGGGCCAGTTCCTGACCATCAACCAGGGCGACAAGATGCAGCGCATCGCCATCGGCCTGGGCGCAGGGGCGTCCTACCTGGAGGCACAGGCGCAGTTGCGCGACCTGGGCCGGCCCGAACAGAACCCCATCCTGATGTTCCACACCCAGGCCGACAGCGGCATGGCGCCGGGCGCGGTCGTATCCGGCGGGGCCGGCGCGGCGCTCATGGGCGCGGGAGCCATCGGCGCGGGGGTGTCTGGCTTCCGCCAATCGCAGACTGGCACCGGCAGCGATGTCGCCAACACGGCGGACCAGATCGCCGATTACCTCAAGAAATACTACCAGCAACAAGGCTGGATGCCGCCGGATCCGGCCAC
>CAZDAQ010000126.1:0-8665 GCA_964503425.1 uncultured Opitutales bacterium | reverse complement strand
TTACGCCGGGATGGCGGCGCCGAGTTCCTCGAGCTGGCGGCAGACTTCGTCAATAAGGAAACCGGGGGTGGAGGCACCGGCGGTGACGCCGACGACTTCATATTTGCGGAGTTGGTTGAGGTCGAGCTCGGCAGCGGTTTCGACGTGGAAGCAGGGAAGGCCCTGTTTCTCGACGAGGGCTGCGAGTTTGACGGTGTTGGCGGAGTGGCGGCCGCCAATGACGACGATGGCCTGGGCGCCTTCCTGGGCGAGGACGAGGACGTCGCTCTGGCGTTCCTTGGTGGCGCCGCAAATGGTGTCAAATACGAGGGCGGAAGGGTATCGGGTTTTCAGGTATGCGGAAAGGCGGCCAAATTCGTCGGTAAACATGGTGGACTGGGAGACCATGCAGACTTTTTCACCGAGGGGCGGCAGGGCATCAATGTCGTCCTGGTTTTTGATGACGTGGCCGAGGCCTTCGGTGTAGCCCATGAGGCCGATGACCTCGGGGTGCTTGGGATCGCCGAAGATGACGGTGGTGTAGCCCTTTTTGGCGTGGATGCGGATTTTGCCGGCGATGATGCCGACGTCGGGGCAGGTGGCGTCCTTGAAATCGAGGCCGAGGTTTTTGAGGTAGCCGCGGCGTTCGGGGGAGATGCCGTGGGCGCGGACGACCATGACGGCGTTGTCCTTTTTCTGCTGGTCGAGGGAGATCTCGGACTTGCTTTGGTAGTCGCCGACCTCGTTGATGCCTTCGGCGAGGAGTTTCTCCATCATCTGGCGGTTGTGGATGAGGGGGCCGTCGGTATAAACCGGACGGCGGCCCTGGACGGCGAACTCGCGGGCGATGTCTATGGCGCGTTCCACGCCCCAGCAGAACCCGGCACTTTTGGCACGAATAACCTTCATTTGAAGAGGTTTATGGCACAAAGGGGGGAGGGGGGCAATTAAGAATTATGAATTGAGAATTAGGAGTTAAGAATGAAGCAAGGAGGGTGGCCGAGCGATTCCGGCGCGGAGGGGGACGAAGGGAAAGCGGGGGCGGAACGCCGCGGGCCAAGGGGAGAAAGGCGCGGTAGCGGGACAGCGCAGTGGAAGGTGAGCGCTAGCCGGCTGGGATCTCGCGAAACGCGGGGACGGCACGGGATCACTAACCGCCGAGCTGCTTGTTGATGGCGGCGAAGATGGCCTGGGACTTGGGGAGATCGCCGCCGTCCACCTCGATGGCGACGGTGGTGGCGCCGTCAATTTTGCTGGGAGTGAGGTTGACAGTGACTTTGATGTCCTTGATGCCGCGGGCGATGACTTCGATTTCGGTCTTGCTCACTTCCTGGCCGACGCGGAAGTAGCCGAGGCCGTCGAGGGCGTGGTTGGTGGCGGCAAAGACGGAGTTCAGGTCGCCCTTGAGGTCACCTTTGAGGGTGCCCCAATGGTAGGTGGCGACGTTGCTGGCCGGGGAATTCACGGCGACATTGGTGGTGCAGCCGGCGGCGGCGAAGGCGAGCAGCAGGGAAAGAAGGCGGAGGTGCTTGCGGGAAGGCATCATGGGCTTTTGGCGTAATCGCAACGGGGGGATGAGTCAAGCGGCGAACCTGGGCGGGCAGGGAATGAGAGGGGTGCAAAAACTGCGTGCCAAGGTCGGGGAAATCGGCTAGGGTGCGGCGTCAGCCCGGCCAGCATTGGGCCGGGTGGCCGCCGAGGGTGTGTCACAGGGCGCAGCCGCGGCGGATTTTTCCTTCGCATTCACATGGCCCAAACACTGACCCGGAAGAGCAGCCACGGCGGCGTGGTGAAACAGTTCTCCATTTTTGCGGAGAACAAGGTCGGGCGCTTGAACGATTTGTTGTCGGTGCTGGCGGGGAAGGATGTGCATGTGCTGGCGGTGTGCCTGGTGGACACGACGGACAGCACGATCATGCGGGTGGTGGTGGACTACCCGGAGGTGGCGGTGCCACTGCTGAAGCAGCACGGGTTTGCGCACAACCTGGTGGATGTGATGGCGGTGGAGATTGCAACGGAGGCGCAGTTGAAACTGGTGACGTGCGCGCTGGTGCAGGCGGAGATTAACATCCATTATATCTACCCTTTTCTAATGCGGCCAAACGGGCGGACGGGGCTGGTGATGAGCCTGGAGGACCACGACCTGGCGACGGATGTGCTGAATCGCAACCAGATCAAGGTGCTGACGCAGGCGGATTTGGCGCGGTGAGCGGGTTTTCGCTGCGTTACCGGACAAAATTTTAATTAGTCCTCCAGGCCAAAGAGGGCGTCGGCGTAGGCGGCGGCGGAGAAGGGCTGGAGGTCGTCGGGTTGCTCGCCGAGGCCGACGAAGTGAATTGGGAGCTTGAGTTCGCGATGGATGCCGACGAGCGCGCCGCCGCGACTGGTGCCGTCGAGCTTGGTGATGACGAGGCCGGTGAGGTCGAAGGCCTGGTGGAAGACGCGGGCTTGTTCGATGGAGTTGGAGCCGAGGGAGCCGTCAAGCACGAGCCAGCGGTGGCGGGGGGCGGCGGGATCGTGTTTCTGGAGGACGCGGCGGATTTTTTTGAGTTCCTCCATGAGGTTGTGCTTGGTGTGGAGGCGGCCGGCGGTGTCGAGGACAACGAGATCGCGGCCGCGTTTGGCGGCGGCCTGCCAAGCGTCGAAGGCGACGGCGGCGGCGTCGGCGCCGGCGTGGCTGGAGACGAGTTCGATTTTGAGGCGGGTGGCCCAGATTTGGAGTTGCTCGTTGGCGGCAGCGCGGAAGGTGTCGCACGCGCCAAGGATAACGCCGCGGCCTTCCTGCTGGTAGCGCCAGGCGAGCTTGGCGGCGGTCGTGGTTTTGCCGGAGCCGTTGACGCCAACGAGACAAAGGACGTCGGGGTGGCCGGGGGTGAAGACGAGCTTGGGGGGCTGCTCGGCGCTGGCGAGGACGCGGCGGAGGACGGTGGCGCCGAGGCGGGCGGCGTCCTGGCCGCGCAACTGCGGGTCTTTTTTCCAGGCGGCCTTGATTTCAGCAAGGATTTCGGTGGCGGTTTCAACGCCGAGGTCCGCGCCATAGAGGGCTTCCTCAAGCTGGTCGAGGCTGGCGGCGTCGAGCTGCTTGACGAAGAGGGAACCAACCTTGCCGAAAGCCTTGTAGAAGGTCGGGGTGGTGCGCTGAAGGCCGGCCTTGAATTTCTCGAAGAAGCTGCGCATGGCGATTACTTCTCAGCGGTGCGGGCGGGGCGGTCGAGGGAGTCTTTTACTTTGTCGAGGATGCCGTTGAGGAAGCGGCCGGAGTCGGGGGTGGAGTAGGTTTTGCCGAGTTCGATGGCTTCGTTGATGGTGACGACGGGGGGGATATCGCGACGGTGGAGGAGTTCGTGGACGGCGAGGCGGAGGAGGGCGAGATCCACGCGGGCGATGCGGTTGAAGGCCCAGTTGTGGGCGAGCTTTTTGATGAGGGCGTCAATCTCGTCGAGTTTTTCGAGGGCGCCGCGGATGAGTTCCTCGGCGAAAGCGTAGTATTCGCGGGGGTGGTCCAGGGTCTTGAAGAAGGAATCGAGCGTAGCAACGAGGTCTTCGCCGCGGTTGATATCCCACATGTAAAGGAACTGCATGGCGGCGGCGCGGTTGTCGCGGCGCTTGGAAGGTTTGTGGGCGGGCGTAGACGGGTCCGCAACCGGCGGGTCAGCGGAAGAGCCGGCAGCGGGCGGGGGAAGGTCAGCGGGTTCCATGTGGTTGAGGAGCGGGCCGCTCAGTTGTTTTTGAAGAGTTGCTTGGGATCGACACCGTTGTCCTCGTCGTCGTCATCTTCGTCGTCTTCGAGGTCCTCGGCTTTTTCCTCGAGGGCGTCGAGCCGCTCGACGAGGTGGAGCTTGTGCCAGGCCATGTGGAGGGCGGCGCGGGCGAACTCGGCGCCGCGGTCGCGCGGGCCGGTGATGCGTTCGCGGGCCTGGTCGAGGGACGCGACGGTGAGGATGCCGTTGATGACGGGGGTCTCGGACTGCATGCCGACGGAGTGGAGGGAATAGGCGGTGCCGTAGGCGATGACGTCGTGGTGGGAGGTTTCGCCAGCGAGGACGACGCCAAGGGCGATGAGGCAGTCGAACTCAGCGGTGGCGGCGAGCATGTGGGCGGCGTAGGGGATTTCACTGGAGCCGGGGACGCGGAGGACTTCGATGTTGCGCTCGCGCACGCCGTGCTCCTTGAGGACGGCGAGGACGCGGGCAATGAGGGCGTCAACGAGTTCGCCGTTGTAGCGGGCGGCGACGATGCCGATGAAGAAGTCCGCGCCGTCAATGGTGGCGGGTTCGGGAGGGCTTTGGCTCATGGAAAGGGAAAATTAAAAATGGAAGATGGAAAACTTATTTCAAAGGGGGACGACTTCGACGATTTCGAGGCCATAGCCGTCGAGGCCGACGACTTTGCGTTGAGGCGAACCGCTGAGGAGGCGGATTTGGCGGAGGCCGAGGTCAGCAAGGATTTGGGCGCCGATGCCGTAGTCGCGGGCGTCCATGCGGGCGGGGGCGAGCTGGGTCGCGGCGCCGGGTGGGTGGTCGAGGCTGAGGCCACCGGCGGGTTGTTCAATATACACGACGACGCCCCGGCCTTCGCGGGCGACGCGTTCGAGGGCGGCAGTGAGGGAGCGAAAGCCGGTGTATTGGCGGGCGCGGAACACGTCGGCGAGGAGATTTTCGCTTTGGACGCGGACGAGGGTGGGCGAGCCGTCGAGTGCGCCGCGGGTGAGGGCGTAGTGGGTGCGGCCATCGAGGGTGCTACGGAAGACGTGGAGGTCGAAACAGCCAAAGTCGGAATCAAAAGGGGTGAGGGCGACGCGTTCGACGAGTTTTTCGCTAAGGTGGCGGTGGTGGATGAGCTGGGCGATGGAGATCAGCTTGAGGCCGAGGCGGCGCTTGGTTTCGACGAGTTCAGGGAGGCGGGAGAGGGTGCCGTCCTGGTTGAGGATTTCGCAGAGGACGCCGCTGGGGTGCAGACCGGCGAGGGCAGCGAGGTCCACGGCGGCCTCGGTGTGGCCGGCGCGGCGCAGGACACCACCGGGTTTCGCGCGCAAGGGGAAGACGTGGCCGGGCTGGACGAGCATGTCGGGCCGGGCGTCGGGGTCGGCGAGGATGCGGATAGTGGCGGAGCGGTCGTAGGCGCTGATGCCGGTGGTAATGCCTTCGGCGGCGTCCACCGAGACAAAGAAGTCGGTTTTCTGGGACTCGCGGTTATCGCTGACCATTTGGTTGATGCCGAGGCGCTTGAGCTGGTGGGCGACGGTGGGCACGCAGATGAGGCCGCGGCCATGGTGGAGCATGAGGTTGACGGACTCGGGGGTGACCTTCGAGGCGGCCATGATGAAGTCGCCCTCGTTTTCGCGGGCTTCGTCGTCAGTGACAATGACCACGCGGCCGGCGGCGATGTCGGCAATGGCCTCTTCGATGGGGTCGAAGGGCGCGGGCGGGTGACTGGGATCGTGGGCGGGCATGGCCGGGTGAGGAGAGCCCGACAGGTTACGGCCAGAGGCGCGGGGGCGTCAAGGGTGGGGTCAATCGCTTTCCAGGGGGCGTGGAGACGATGGGGCGAAGGCGGTGGATAATAAATTGCCTTATTGGCGGAGCAAGTTTACGGATGAAAGTTTGGCGTGATTGGCGAAAACACCCCGCATACCTCTTACCTCGAATGACCTTACCCCATGGCCGCAGGCCCCGCCGATGGATTTTGGCAGGCGCGTGTTTATTCATGCTCGCAGCGCAGGCGCTGCATGGAGCGGATGCTGCGCCGCCGACAGCATCAACGCCGGCGGCATCATCGTCAATCGCCGTGGTAACGGGGGCGGCGAAGGAAACGGAGACGGATTTGACGGGCTTGAAGCATTATGTGATTACCGACTATGGCGCGGTGGCCGACGGGACGACGCTGAACACGGCGGCAATCCAGAAGGCCATTGACACGGCATCAGCGGCGGCCGGAGGCGTGGTGGAGATACCGGCGGGAACGTTTGTGAGCGGATCCATTTTTCTGAAGAAAGGCGTGGAGCTTTATCTGGACGACGGGGCAGTGTTGAAGGGGTCGGAAAAGATCGCGGACTACCCGATGATGCAGACGCGCATCGAAGGGCATTTCCAGTTGTGGCGGATGGCGCTGGTGAACGCGCAGAACATGGACCGCGTGCGAATCGGGGGGAAGGGGCGGCTCAACGGCAGCGGGCCGGTGTATTGGGCGGCGTTTCGCAACGCGCGTGTCGCGAACAAGAACGTCACGAATCTGGAGGTGGAACGGCCGCGGTTGATGTTCATTGACCGGTGCCAGAACGTGCGGGTGGACGGACTGGCGCTGCAGGACTCCGGTTTTTGGAACCTGCATGTTTACAAATCCCGCGAAGTTTTGATCAAGGGACTGCACATCAACGGGACCGGGCCGAGCACGGACGGGATGGACATTGACAGCTGCCAGAATGTGACGGTGCTCCAGTGCCAGATTTCGGTGAATGACGACGACATCGCGTTGAAGGGGAGCAAAGGGCCGTTTGCGGACAAGGATGCGGACAGCCCGCCGGTGGAGAATATCCTGGTGCAGAGCTGCACCATCGGCAACGGGAACGGGCTGATTACCTGCGGGAGCGAAGGGACGATTATCCGCAATGTGTTGGTCCAGAACTGCCAGATGGTGGGCCGCGCGACGATGCTGACGCTGAAGCTGCGCACGGACACCCCGCAGCATTATTCCAACATCACCATGGATGGCATTACGCTCAATGGGACGGGGCGGCTGCTGAACGTGGCACCGTGGTCACAGTTTTTCGATTTACAGGGACAAACGACACTACCGGGGCACCGCATTGATAATGTGACGATCCGCAACGTGACCGGGCAATATGGCCAGTTCGGCACGCTGCGGGGGAGCGTCGGTGATGTGATCAAGGACATTACTCTGGAAAATTTAAACATCACGCTAGGCAACACAGCGTTCACGCTCGGACCGACGGAAAACTTTACACTGAAAAATGTGGTGGTGAACGGGGCACCCTACGAGTTGCCGGCGCCGGTGGCGGCGGCGCCGTTGCGCAACGTATCGGAGGCCACGACGGCACCGGGAAACACCACGACAGCGACATCCGCCACGACAACGGCTCCAGCACCCGCAACGTCCGCAACGACTTCTGCAGGCGCACCCGTGGCTAGCAGTGTGAAGCCAGCGGGCCAGTAAGGCCAGCGGAGAGCGGACGTAAATTAATTGCGCGCGGCGCAATGCTGGCGGAGCAATTGGAGGGCCTGCCCGTGGATTTGGCAGATACGCGCCTCGGTAACACTGAAGACATCAGCGATTTCGGCCAGGCGGAGACCGTCAAAATAATACAGGGCGATGACTTTGCGGTGGCGCTCCGGAAGGAGCTGGAGTTTCTGCACCATGCCGGAGATGGTTTCGGCGTGTTCCATGGAGTCCGGGGCGGAGGGGGTATCCTCGTCCGGCAGGGCGTCGTGGAGGTTAAGGGCCCGACCGGAGCCGCGCTCGATGGGCATGTCGAGCGGCAGGAGGCGGACGGGACGGACGCGCAACTGTAGGCGGTCAAAGTCCTGGCGATTGAGGCCGAGCTGGCCGCGGGTTTCCTCGTCGGTGGGGACGCGGCCCAAGCGCTGTTCGAGAGCGTCCATGGCAGCGCGCAATTCCCGGGCCTGGTGGCGGGCGGCGCGGGGCATCCAGTCGAGCCGGCGAAGTTCGTCGAGGATGGCACCGCGGATGCGCATTGCGGCGTAGGCGGCAAAGGTTTTGGTCTGGGCGACGTTGAAGCGGCGGACGGCGGCGATGAGGCCGGTGAGGCCGACGCTGTGGAGTTCGTCGAGGTCGGCGCAGGCGGGGAGGTAGCGCTGCATTTGGGAGACGACGGCGCGGATCTGGGGGTAATGCTTTTCGACGAGGTCGCGCTGCTCAGCGGTTAGCGGTCGTGAGGCGGAGGCAACGGAAGGGAAGAGAAGAGCGTTATTCGTGGGTTTCGCAGTTTGGCGTTTGATCATGCCAGTCTATAACCATTCCTCGTGCCAAGGACGTTACTAGATTTTTAAGATGCTTGTAAACAATGACTTTTAAATTTTATTTTTTACAGTAAAAATATGGACACTCTCTCTGCAAACCGTTTGTCAATCATACGCAATGCAATTGCATTGTTACATTAATATTAACGTAGAGGAGAAGAGGATAGTGCAGCAGTTTGAATGACCCAAAGGCCGTTATGCGTTCGGCCTGGCCTGCCCGTAATGGTTGACTGGTTGTCCCAATGCAGATTCCTACCGTCCGCGCTGCCCCTTGTTGGCCATCTTCTGCCCCACTACGTGCAGCTTAGGTTGAGGACGTTCCGTCAGCGCAACAACTCGCTGCGTGGCCTTAAAGCCAAAGGCGTTGGCCTCCCCCATGTCTTTGACTTTCTTGCGGCTGGGTCTGTTGGGCATGGTCGAACGATAGCGTCTGGTCTACCCGCCAGCAAGCTCCTATCGTTTTGCAATGCATTCAAACTGGGGCACTATCGAGAGAAGGGTTAATCGGCATGAGATGCATTAGTTTTGCGAGGGGCTAACGTATCACATGATCATAGAAATAACGGGGCAGACGGCGTTGGTTTAGCGCCATTCGTGTTTGGGGTAGCGGCCGCGGAGGTCTTTTTTGACTTGTTCGTAGGAGTTGGCCCAGAAGGCGGCGAGGTCTTGCGTGATTTGGACGGGGCGGC
>CAZDAQ010000125.1:6451-8832 GCA_964503425.1 uncultured Opitutales bacterium | reverse complement strand
GCCACGGCGGAGCCGCCGAATCTCTACCTTGCCGGTTTCATGGGGACCGGCAAGTCGCAGCTTGGGCGGAGACTGGCGGAGATGAAAGGGATGCGCTTTCTGGACTCGGACGAGGTGATTGCGCGCGGGGCGGGCAAGCCGGTGGCGGAGATTTTCGCGCAGGAGGGGGAAGCGGAGTTCCGGCGGATGGAGCGGGAGTTTGTGGAGCGCGGGCATCCGGAGCGCGGGTGCGTGGTGGCGCTGGGCGGGGGCACAGTGACGCAGCCGGGGATAATTGAGACGCTGAGGAAAAAGGGCGTGCTGGTATGCCTGATGGCGTCGGTGGAGACGATTTTGGCGCGGACGAAGAACAACCCGTCACGGCCCTTGTTGAATGTGCCGGACCCGGCGGCGCGGGTGCGGGAATTGCTGGCCGAGCGTGAGGCGTATTACCAGCGGGCGGGGACGTGCATCGCGACGGACGGGCGCGGGCTGGGTGACTTGCTAACGCACCTGGACAGGATTTACCGCAGGGAGGCGCGAAATTATTCAGGGAAGTGAGCTTTATTTCCCCGGATGGAAGAACGTGCGCATTTTGGCGAGAACATCGGCGGGGGGTTTGACGGGTTCGCCATGAAGGTTGACAAAGGCATGGACGGTGTGGCCGGTGAGGCAGAGCTCGGGGCCGCGGTAGAGTTCGTAATGGATGCGCAGGCGGACGGACGGGCGCTCGCGGATTAAAATATGCAAGGTGAGGCGGTCGTCAAAGAAGGTGGGCCGGAGGTATTCGGCGTGGGCTTCGAGGACGGGGAGGCGGTAGCCGCGCTTTTCGAGTTCACGGTAGGGGAGGCCGAGTTCATCCATGAGGTTGACGCGGGCGACTTCGAACCAAGTGAGGTAATTGGCGTGGTAGGTTAGGCCCATGGCGTCAGTCTCGGCATAACGGACACGAATGGGGCAGGTCGAAGTGATCATGGAGGGAGCGAGGCAGGGTAAAAGGTAAAAAGTCGAAAGCGTCAGGAAGGCTGTAAATGTAACGCAGGCGAATCGTAGCAAAATTGCCAGGGGAGGAAACTGAAAAATGCCATTTGGGTTACACTGTCACCAAAATGGAACAGCAATTGCGCGGGCGCAGCTTGTGTCGGGCGGAGGGTTGTGCGATGAAGCGCAGCGACAACGCATGAAAACACTCACCGCGAATGGCGACAGGAACCTGGCGGGAAAATTGTTGAAGGCTTCGGGCGACCTCGTGTTTCACCATGTGCATGGCGGACAGTTGATCTACAACACCTCGTGGGAGGATCCGCGGATAGACCGGCAGTTGTTGAAACTGGACGCAAAGAGCCGGGTGGTGATGATCACGAGCGCGGGGTGCAACGCGCTGGATTACCTGCTGGACGGACCGGCGGAAATCCATGCGGTGGACGTGAATTACCGGCAGAATGCGCTGTTGGAGTTGAAGCTGGCGATGATCCGGCGGGGGGAGTTCGCGGATTTTTTCGAGATGTTCGGCATCGGTTCGCACAGCGCGCACGAGAAAGTCTATCACGCGGTGCGGGGGGATTTGCCGGAGTTTGCGCGCAAATACTGGGACGGGAAGATCGCGTATTTTAGCACGGGCGGGATGAAGAAATCGTTTTATTACCAGGGCACGGCCGGTTCGGCGGCGTGGCTGCTGGGGGCGGCGTTGTTCAAGGTGAAGCCGAACATCAAGAATTTTGCGCTGTGCCTGCTCGACGCGGAGTCTCTGGAGCAGCAGCGGGAGATTTACGCGCTGTTGGAGCCGAAGATTTGGGGGAAGCTGAGCAACTGGCTGATTCGCCAGCGGATGGTGATGACGCTGCTGGGCGTGCCCGGGCCGCAAATCAAGTTGATCGAGAACCACTATCCGGGCGGCCTGAGCGCGTATGTGAAGGACAAGCTGCGCCATGTGATGACGGAACTGCCCGCGCGGGAAAACTACTTCTGGCGCGTATATGTGACCGGTTCCTACACGATGGCCTGCTGCCCGAATTATTTGCGCAAGGAAAACCAGCCGACACTGCGAGCCCGCGCGGATCGCCTGCGCACACACTCGTGCAGCGTAACGAATTTCCTGCGGGAAAACCCCGGCGCGTATTCGCATTATGTGTTGCTGGACCACCAGGACTGGCTGGCGTGGCATGATCCGGCGGCTCTGCGCGAAGAGTGGGAGCTGATCCTGGAGAACAGCCGGCCGGGCACGAAAATCCTGCTGCGCTCGGCGGGGCTGCAGCTGGATTTTGTGCCGGAGGACATCCGGGCGCGGCTGCGCTTTTTCCCTGAACTCACCGGCCCGCTGCATCTGACCGACCGCGTGGGCACCTACGGCAGCCTGAGTTTTGCGGAAGTCCGATGAATGTTGAAAGCGCCAGCCCCAAACT
>CAZDAQ010000125.1:0-6351 GCA_964503425.1 uncultured Opitutales bacterium | reverse complement strand
ATGCTGGAGCGAGCGCGGGGCAAGTCGGCGTGCATCGGCGGCCGTTTGCGGCTGTTGCACCGTGCCTACGACACGCCCTTGGACGAGCGCAGCGGCTTCGATTACATATTGTTTTCCTATGCGCTTTCGATGTTCAACCCCGGATTTGAGAGAGCGATTGTGACGGCGGAGCGCGATCTTGCCGATGGCGGGCACATCGCAGTGGTGGATTTCCACGATACGCGATTGCCGCTGTTTGAGCGCTGGATGGGTGTCAATCATGTACGGATGAACGGGCAGTTGCGGCCATTATTGCGGGAGCGGTTTGAGCCACGCGTGGATCGCTTGCACAAAGCCTACGGCGGGGTATGGCGTTATTTGATGTTCGTTGGGAGAAAAAGAGCGAAGGTTTGAGCGGTCGACGAGGTGGTATTTTTGCACTGGCGGGACGGGGATGGATTCAAACATCCTGCGGCATGGCATTAACAGGCAAACAACGGATCGCCGCCTTTGTCGTGGGCGTGGTGCTGGGGGGCGTGCTGGCGGCGGGTGTGATGAGCCACCGGCGGCCACCGGCACAGCCGGTGGTTTTGGGGCCGGACGGCGAGCGGCGAGCAGTGCCTGGAGTGCTGGGGCAATGGGTAAGCAACGGCCAGCCGATTGAGGGGGATTTTGTGGTGTCGCAGATGTTCACACCGCGGGCGGCGGACGGGACGCGGCTGCGGGCGGTGGTGGTGCCGGGGCTGGACGCGGGAAGTTTCGTGCGCGTGGAGGAGACGTGGATGCCCCAGAACCCACCGGTGGTGCGCGGGTGGAAATTCATGTTTGCCGACCGGGTGCGGGCCCAGTTGCAGCCCGGGGTGGACACGGCGCCATTCGCGGAAGCAGTGCGGGCGAAGGGCTGGCGTTTTACAGGGCGGGACCCGGCCACGGGCTGGGTAACGCTGGCACTGGGGACGCACGAGGCGAAGAGCGTGCCGGAGGCGTTGGGGCAATTGCAGGCGTGGCCGCAATGGGTGGCGGCGGAAGCGCCGGATTATTTACCTGGGCCGGCAACGAACGGGCCGTAAAAAATTTACGCAAATTAATACTTGCATTAAAGGCGAAACGGCCATTTATTCAACCATATGGTTAAATATAACGAGGCGACTCTGGACCGGACATTTGCGGCACTGGCGGACCCAACGCGGCGCCGCCTGCTGCACCGGCTGTCCCACGGGGAGACGAGAGTGACGGAGCTGGCGCGCCCGTTTACAATTTCACTGGCCGCGGTTTCCAAGCACCTGATGGTGCTGGAACGCGCGGGACTGCTCCAGCGGCGGCGGCAGGGCCGCGAGCACCAACTGCAACTCCAAGCCGAGCCGATGAAGGAAGCGGCGCGCTGGATGGAGGAATACCGGACTTTCTGGGAAGGATCGCTGGACCAGCTGGCAGCCTACCTTGAAGATTCAACCACAACCACAACACCAAAAAAGCAGGAAAAACCATGAATACCATAACTGAACCCACACACACCCTGAACGTGAAGAAATGGATCAAGGCGCCGGCGGCTCGCGTCTTCGCGGCTTGGACGACGCCGGAGCAAGTCCGCCAATGGCTGGGATCCAAAGGCAACTTCAGCATCGCGTCCGCCAAGATTGACGCGCGGCCGGGCGGCGAATACTGCTTCAACGCGGTCTCGCCGCAAGGAGAGAAAGTGGTTCGCGGAACCTATCGCGAAGTGAATCCACCGAAGCGGCTCGTCTTCACCTGGTTTTCCAACAGTTCCTGCTCGGGCGCGGGCGGTTCGGGGGAGACGCTGGTGACGGTTGACTTCGCGGAAATTGACGGCGGAACGGAAGTGCGGATAACCCATGAGTTGTTCACGAGCGTGGAAGCGCGCGACCAGCACAGCGCGGGCTGGACAGTATGCCTGGACAATATGGTTCAGGTGCTGGCCGGAGTGAAGGTCTTGTAGGCTGGAGGCCGGGGTTCGAGGCAACTCGGGCCCCGGCCCGCCTATGCGGCGGCGTAGCCGAGAAGTTGGATGCCGGCGGCGCTGGCTTCGGCGAGGACGGTGTCCTTTTCGAGAATGAGGGTGCTACCGGCTTCGAGGGCGGCGGCGTGTATCTTCGCTTCGCGCAGCGCGGCGAGGGTGGCGCGGCCAAAGACGGGGACGTCGAAGCGGAAGTCGTGGCCGGGCTTGGAGGTTTTGACGAAGAGCGGGTCGGAGGCTTCGAGCGAGCCGGCGCGCTCGAGCATGACATCGGTGCCTTCAAAGGCTTCGACCGCGATGACGGTGCCACCGCTGACGACGATGCTTTGGCCGATGTCGAGCCGCGCGACTTCGCGGGCGATGCGGACGCCGAAGGCGAGAGTGTCGGCGGCGACGCGCTGGCGGCCACCGGTCATGACTCCGGGAGTGGCGATCTCGTGATCGAGAAACGCGCGGGCGTCGAGGAGGCGGACGCCGATGGCCTCGATTTCACGAGCAAGGGCGCCAAAGATGGTGGCGGCGTTGCGTTCCTTGAGCGTGGCGAGGAGGGCGAGGGCCTTGAGGTCGGGGTGCAGGCCGTGAAAGAGGCGGCGCGGGCGGATTTGGCCAGCCATGATGGCGGAGCCGGCGCCGAAGCGGCGCAGGGCCTTGAGCATGTGGCCGACCTGGCCGACGAGGATGGTGGCGCGTTCGTCAGCCGGAAACGAATCCACTAATTCTGACGCAGTTTCTTCCTCAAAGGCGATAAGCCGGACGGGCCGGCCGGCGGCGCGCAGGGCGCGCACAGTGATTTGCGGGTAGAGGCCGCAGCCAGCGATGACGACAACGGGGCGACCGGCGTCGAAATTATCCGGCAGGAAACGGGAGCCGCCGGAGGGTTGGTCGTTGGGGGTGGGCGGGTTCACTGGCGGAAGCGCGGTTCCTCGACGGAAATGGTTTTGGTGAATTCAGCCGGCGTGACGAGGCGGGGATGCAGGCCCTGGGCGGCGCGGGTGAAGTCCACACGGGCGGCGGCCCAGACGGCCATGTTGAGCCAGCCGCCGAATTGGTGGTTTTGGACGAGGTTGATGCGCGCGAGCTGCAGGGGGTATTTTTGCGAGAGCGAGGCGCGGGTGAGCGTGGCAAACTGGCCGCTTTGGAGCGTTTCGGTAAAGCCGTTTGCGGGGATGGTGAGGCTGACGGTGCCTTGAAAAACGGCGATGGAGACTTGATCGGGCGCGGCCATGACGACAAGAGACTGGGAAAGGCAGCGCAATTGCGCGAGGGGTGTGGTGATGGCGAGGGTCGAGGTGGGCTTGGGCACGCGCATGGCGAGGGCGAGCGCGCCCTGGTCGAGCACGAGACTCAATTGGCTGGGAGACGGCTCGTATTCGCGGTCGGTGCTGGTGTCCGCGACCGGCTCCTGAGTGAAGGATGTGAGCGTGAATTGGCCGCCGTCGGGCAGGCAGAGCGCGGAGCCGTTGGACAATACGAGCACAAGCGGCTGGGCCGCAGGTGCAGAGACAACCTGGCCGGAAGCGTTGAATGTCTGACCACGGGCAATCGTGGTGTTGGAGCCGGACGATTGCGCGGAGATGCCGTCGCGGGCGGTGTGGACGTAAATGAGGCCCGGCTCATTCGCCGCCCAGCCGGCGACGGGCAGGAGCCAGGCAGCAGTGCAGGCCAGAACGCGGCGAAGAGGGGGGCGGCACATCATCGCACGACGAGATTGAGGATTTTTCCGGGGACGTAAATCTCCTTCACCAGCGTCTTGCCGGCGAGGTGGGGGGCGACGCGCTCGTGGGACTTGGCGGCGGTAGCGACATCGGCGGCGGTGGCGGTGACGGGGACTTCGAGGTCGCCCCGGAGCTTGCCATTGACCTGGATGACAATTTTGACGACGTCGCGCACGAGCTTGGCGGGATCAAATTGCGGCCACGGGTGATCGGCAACGCTGGGCGTGCCGCCGAGGCGCTCCCAGAGTTCTTCGGCAAGATGCGGGGCGATGGGCGCGAGGAGTTGCGCGTAAATGCGCGCGGTGGCGAGCGGGTAGCGCGGCTGCGCGGAAAGGTGGTTCAGGAGAATCATGAACTGCGAGACCACGGTGTTGAAGCGCAGGTTCTCGTAGTCGTGCGTGATTTTCTTGATGCATTCGTGGAGGAGACGGTCGGTCGCGGCGTCGTTGGCGCCCTCCGGGTCGAGCTTGGCGGCGGGGCGGCCCTCGGCGTCGAGGAACTCGCGCCAGACGCGGCGCAGGAAGCGGGCGGCGCCCTCGACGCCGGCGCTGTTCCACGGTTTCACGTCTTCGACCGGTCCGAGGAACATGAGGTAAACGCGCAGGACATCCGCGCCATGGCTGGCGACAAAGTCGTCGGGATTGAGGACGTTGCCGCGGCTCTTGGACATTTTCTGGCCGTCTTCACCGAGTAACATGCCCTGGTGGAAGAGGCGCGGAAACGGCTCGGGTGCGCGGACAACACCAATGTCGTGAAGTACTTGGTGCCAGAAACGGGCATACAGCAGGTGCAACACGGCGTGCTCGGCGCCGCCGATGTAGAGGTCGGGCATGCCCCAGTAGGCTTCGCGCTCGGGGTTCAGGAGGTGCTTGGCATCGCGCGGGTCGAGGTAACGCAGGTAATACCAGCAGGAGCCGGCCCATTGGGGCATGGTGTTGGTTTCGCGGACGCCCTCGACCCAGGCGGGGTCGGAGCGTTCATCGCTTGAGACTTCACCCGTGGCGAGGTTGACGCGAACGTAGAGCCATTCGCCGGCTTTGGAGAGCGGGCTTTCGCCCGTGCCGGCGGGTTGGAAATTATCCACGATCGGGAGCTCGAGCGGCAACGCGTGCGAGGTGATGGGCAAGCCGTGCCAGGTTTCGCCGTCCTTGACGTAAGTGACGGGTTCCTCAGGCAGGAATTCACGCAGAGGGCTTTGCGGGTAATCAGCGAGCTTGGCGTAGTCTTCGGCGCGGAGCCAGATGATGGGGAACGGCTCACCCCAATAGCGCTGGCGGGAGAAGAGCCAATCGCGGAGCTTGTAATTGACAGTGGCGCGGGCGAGACCCTTCTTCGCAAGGTCAGCGGTTATGCGGCGTTTGCCTTCGAGGGAATCTAGGCCATTGTAAGGGCCGGAATTGGTCATTGTGCCAACTTCGGTGAACGGCAGTTCTTTGGGTTCCTGACCGGCGGGTTGGGCGATGACAGGGATGACTTCCAGGCCGAATTGTTTCGCAAAGGCAAAGTCGCGTTCGTCGTGGGCGGGGACGGCCATAATGGCGCCGGTGCCATAAGTGGCCAAAACGTAGTCGGCGATCCAGATGGGAATGGCCTGCTGGTTGACGGGGTTGAGGGCGTAAGCGCCGGTGAAAACGCCGGTTTTTTCCTTCGCGAGTTCAGTGCGTTCGAGGTCGGATTTTTGGGCTACATCGAGCTTGTATTTTGCAACAGCGTCGCGCTGGGCGGCGGTGGTGATTTTGTCCACGAGCTTGTGCTCGGGGGAGACGACCATGTAGGTCGCGCCGAAGAGGGTGTCAGGGCGGGTGGTAAAGACGGTGAGCTGCTCGCCGGGGAAATCGCGGAGGGCGAAGTGGACTTCCGCGCCTTCGGAACGGCCAATCCAGTTAGCCTGAAGTTTTTTGGTGGACTCGGGCCAATTGAGGGAATCGAGGCCTTTGAGGAGTTTTTCGGCGTAGGAGGTGATGCGGAGGACCCACTGGCGGAGATTGCGGCGTTCGACCGGATGGCTGCCGCGTTCGGAGCGCGGGCCTTCGTCGGTGTTGAGGATTTCCTCGTTAGCGAGGACGGTGCCGAGGTTGGGGCAATACCAGACGGGCTTTTCGTCCACATAGGCCAGGCCGTGCTTGAAGAGCTGGAGGAATATCCACTGGGTCCAGCGGAAGTAATGGGGGTCGGTGGTGTTGACTTCGCGGTCCCAATCGTAAACGAAGCCCAGACTTTTGAGCTGGTCGCGAAAACGGGCGATATTCTTTTTGGTGGTGTCGGCAGGGTGGGCACCGGTTTGGATGGCGTATTGCTCGGTGGGCAGGCCGAAGGCGTCCCAGCCCTGGGGGTGGAGGACGTTATAGCCCTGGGCACGTTTGAAGCGGGCGAGGATGTCGGTGGGGAAGTAGTTGACCGGGTGGCCGATATGGAGGCCGGCGCCGGACGGGTAGGGGAACATGTCGAGCACGTAGTATTTGGGGCGGGCGCGGCCAACGGCGTCCTCGCGGGCGGCGAAGGTGCGGTGATGCTCCCAATAGGCCTGCCAGCGGGGCTCGAGGCGGGCGAAATCGTATTCTGAACTGCTCGTGGACATGGGCAAAACGGGCAGTTTGGGCGGTGGGCGCGGGGAGGTCAAACTTCTACGCGATGGGGGAGGGGTTTGTCTGGGACAGGAGAGATGCGGCCAAAGCAAGTTTG
>CAZDAQ010000124.1:0-8865 GCA_964503425.1 uncultured Opitutales bacterium | reverse complement strand
CCACAATGGTGTGTGCGTTTCATGCCGTCGTGTTGGAAACCGCCCAGCAAAACAATCCCGCGCCGCTGGGACAAGCCTATTGATTCCCCGCCGGCTGTTTTCCCTCCCGGCCCCGCCTGTTTACCCCAAAGCCATACCCCGGCTAATTTGCCCGCTCCAGGGACTTTTCGACCCACGACACTATCCCGTCCACCGTACGAAATTCCGTGACTGACCGTGCCTCTGGCTTGAATGCCTCCGCGAGCGCCATGTGCGCCAGTTGGTTCCCCGTTCCCAGTTCCAAAATAACCCGGCAATACGCCTCCTCCAGCCGCGACATCACCATGTCCCAGCGCACCGTGCGGTGGATTTGCTCCGGCAGCCAGCGCACCATTTCCGTCTGGGTAACGATGGGCGTGGCATTCACTCCCGCCAGCACCGGCATGTGGAAAGGCCCGCATTTCCGCGCCAGCAACGCCTCCCGAAATGGTGCCACCGCCGCCTCCAGCAGTGGTGTATGGGAGGCTATGCTCACGTGCAGCGGCACCACGCTGCGCGCCTCCGTTTGGAGGGCCGCCACAATCACATTGGCGTTTTCCGCCAGGCACCCAAGGATGCAATGGTCCCCCCCGACGATGATGGCCACATGCCCACCATGCTCCCGCGCCAGTGCCGCCGCTCTTTCCACCGCGAGGCCCGTGACGGCGATGAGTTTGCCCTCCGGCGCCGCCGCATCCATCACCTGCGCCCGAATCGAAGCCAGTCCCACCACATCCTCCGGCGCCAGTGCGCCCGCGCACCCGTAGGCCGACAATTCGCCCAAACTATATCCGGCCACCAGTTGTGGTGTTGGCAGCCGGTCGGCCAGCTCGGCCCACACCATGGCCTGAAACAGGCAAAGCAGCGGCTGCGCGTAGTGGTCTTGGTATATCAGCGTCGGTTGCGCCTGGGGCTGCGCGAGCCATGCGGCGACTTCCGGCGGCAGGCTGCCGCTGGCCAGTATCTGCTCCTTCATCCCCCGCCCCTTTGCCCCAAAGGGAAACGCCTCGAAAAGATCGAGCGTTTGCGCTCCCTGCCCGGAACAAACTATCGCGAAGGGGTTCATCGTTGCTGCCTCAACTCGTGAATGAAAAGCGTGGCCGCCAGCAGGTCCGCCGTGCCGCCGGCGGTCAGGTTCCGCGATACAAATGCGCGATGAATTGCCTGCGCGAGCCTTTTCCACCCCGCACTTTTTACTCCGCCTTGACGAAGAAAATCCCGCGCCTGCGCCCGGGCAAAAATCCACCCCTCGGGTCCGCCTCGTTTCAAAATTGTGGTGTCCTCGCAAACGGCCAGCAGTGAAAAAAACGCCTGCACCCGCGCTTCTGCCCGCCCCACCGCGCCTAGTGCCTCCGCAAAGGCCGGTAGACCCGCATCATAAACCGACGGGAAACCCCGCCGCGCCTCCCCGCGCACACCGTTGAGCTTATGCCGGTGGCACATCTCCAGTCCGTGGCTCGCGGGCGGCAAATCCATCGGCAAGGAAATTTCCTCGCCCCACTGTTCCTCCACAATCCGACCCAGCGAATGGCTGGCCACGCTGCTTTCCATGTTTTGTCGGCCGGCGGCGGCGGCCAGCAAACCCAGGCAGTAAATTGCGCCGCGGTGGGTGTTTCTGCCGCCGGTGGCCGCCAGCATCCGCTCCTCAGCGGCTATCCCGATCCGCTGCAATTCAGCAAGTCGACGGGCCGCCGCTCCGGCTTCCGCTAATTGGGCGAAAAAAGGCTCAATCGCCGCAATCGAATCGAGAAAACATTCCGCATCCATGTCGGGATGGCTTCCGCAATCCACAAAGCTCACCAAACCCGGCTTCGGGTGGGTCTCCAGTTCCTCGGTCAAAGCCCGCGCCGCGCACCGGGCGATGTCCGCCGCGCTGCGCCGCACCGCTGGCTCACACAGGCTATTCACCGAGGAGTTCCTCCACGTTGCTTTTGTCCCCCAGCCAAACCGACGCATTGCCCTTGTAGAGCATGCGCGATCCGGGCGCGGCATATTCCCGCCAGTTGAAGGACGCGTCGTCCCGCAAAATAATTTCCAAATCCGCGCGCGGTGAAATTTCCCCCGCCCGGGCCATTGCGTCTCGAAACTTTTCCCAGCTCTCCCGTCGCTGAATGGGCGCCAGCAAATCCATGTCCGATGTCGGCGTGACATACGGCAGCCCCGTGTGATGTTGCCAGGCGTGGCTGCCGAAGGCTTGCAACGGTAATCCCGCGGCGGTCGCGGCTGCCTGGATCACTTGCGCCGCTGCATCAACCTCCGCCGCCGCGCCCCCCCGGCATGCCTCCCACAGCGGTGGATCAGCCAGCCGCTCCATCGCTGCCATCGGCAAACTGTATGCCAAGCGGCGCTTGCCCGCGACTGGCGGCAGCGCCAGTCCCACGTGGATTAGTTTCCCGTCTTCGCTCACGCATGGGCGCCGCACAATCAGCGGCCGTCCTTGCCCAATCCATTCTCGCAGTATCAACCAATCCTCCAGCCGGACGCCTTTGGGCGCTGTGTCAAAAAACTTCGCCTCGCTGGCAAACCAGGCGAATCGGTGGCGGCGCGCGCCCTCACGCTCCCAGCACTTCGTCAATGACGTCGCGGGCGGCGCCTCGCCCGCCGCGTTCCTTGCCGAGTTGGGCCCGGAGGTCCTGGCCGTCGTCGGCGTTGATGAGGCGCTGGAGCCGGTTGGGAAAGTCATCGGCCCACATTTCATAAAGTCCTCCCATTTTGTGGAAATTCTCGCAGCCCGGGGCGAACACGGAGACTTTTTTGGCCAACGCCTGCAGTTGCTCCAGCGGCATCTTGGTCACGCGCGCGATGGCCTCGAGCTTCATCACGGAGGTCTCCGCACCGGGCGTGGAGACGGTGCGGTCCGCCCCCATCCCATAAGCGATGAATCCGCCGGCAATCGAATTGCCATAAACCACCGCAATCAATTTGCACCCCCCCAACCGGGCCGCCTGCTGCGTCTTGAGCAGGAGTGCGATGTATTCCGGCAGCACGAGCAGTTCCTCGCCCAACGCCATGCGCTGCCCGTTGTTGTCCACCAGCATGACTACCGTGCGCCCGGGATGCTGCTCTACGATGTCCAGCAGCTTCGCCGCCAGGGCAATCGCTTCGCCTCCGCCAATGTAGGGGTGATCCGTCGTTCCCAGCACCGCTACGGTCGTCCCCGCCACCGTCGCTTCGCCGCTGACCAGCGGGCCGTCCGTTGCGACCTTGCAGCCGCCCGGAAAAAGTTGTTGGAGAAGTTCCTGCAGGTTCATGGCGAAATTAGTGGGGTTTTGCGGCGGTCAGTTCCGCCGCGGTCATTGTCGGCACCTTGAGCGGGTCCAGCCCCATCTTTTCCCACACTTGGCGTCCATCGGTGCACTGGCCGTAAGTGGCCGTTCGTTGCTTCAGTTGCTCAAGCTCGCGTCTTAACTTAGCCACGCTCGGCGGCTTGCGCACGGTCAGGCATTTCGCCGCGGCCGCGCGAAAGGCCGGAATGTGATCGTCCACCAGCTCCGCCACCGTCCCAAACAAAAATCGGTTTTTGCCGCCAGTCGTGCGCCACACCAGCGCGCGGTCCCGCGAATCAAAGGCCTCCACCCCCATCACCGTTTCGATGACCTCCGGCCCGGACACGCTCAGCCGGCCTTCCTCCGACGCAATCAGCGTGTCGCAACAGCAACTGATGATACTCGCCCCGCCGAAACAACCGCAGCTTCCCCCCAGCAATCCCATCACCGGCACCCCCGCCTTCTGCGCCTCAAAAATGCCGCGGGCGATCTCCGTCGCACCGATTTCCCCCGCGTTGGCTTCCTCCAGCCGCACTCCGCCCGAGTCGAACAACCCGATAACCGCCGTCGGTTTGCGCCGCGCCGCGCGCAGCAGCAGGCCCGTGATCTTCGCGGCATGCACCTCGCCGAGCGAACCACCCCGGAATTTCCCTTCCTGCGCGAAAATGTAAACTTCCTTCCCGTCCAGGCGGCCTTCGCCAATCACCGCCCCGTCGTCAAAGGCCACCGGAGCCCCGAACAGGCCCAGGTGCGGGCTCATGCGCCGCGCCGTCGGGGGAATGATCTCGCGAAAACTGCCCGGATCCAGCAGGCCCGCGATGCGCTGGCGTGCGGTTGCCTCAAGATAACTGATGCGGGTTGGGGGGTTCATGGCGTCGTTAATCTGTAAGCTGTTCCCACGCCTGGTCCAGGCGCAGGCTGACAATCGGCGCAATCGCCGCGAAATCATTGATCGAAAACTGCACGTCCCGCGGCTTCTTCCGCTCCATGAAGTCCTGCAGCACCGCTTTCCACGTCTCCGCAAAACCGGCCGCGGTCGTCGCCACTTCGAACTTGCACTTGCCTCCCAGTTCCTTGCGCTCCGCCATCACCTCCAGGTTGCTCGACGCGACGACGCCCACCACGACATACGGCTTGCCAGGTGGCAGCGGGCTCGCCCCGCCGGGAAATTCAAATTTAAGGTTTTCCATGGGGGAATTACCAGTTGCGAAATTTAGTCGGTGGTTTATACCGCCCGCCTGACCAGCGGACCAGGTCGTGGATGCTCCGCGCCGCCAGCCGGTCCCGCGAGACATCGCTCTTGCGGATGCCCAAATCCTCCGCGCGCTGTATCACCCCGCGGTCACGCAGGTTTTCCACCGCGCGCTTGTCGCGCTTCAGACCCATCGGGGTGAACCCCGCCACGCCGCGCACTGCCTGCTCGCGATCCTCGGCGGTTTTGCACAACAGCAGGTTCGCCACGCCTTCCTCCGTCACAATGTGGCTGATGTCATCGCCGTAAATCATCACCGGCGGAATCGCGAAGCCCGCTTTCTCCATCGCCGCCCATGCCTCCAGCCGCTCCACAAACGTCGGCTTCCCCGCCGCTTGGAAGGTTTCCACGATCTGCACCACCAGCTTGCGCCCCTGCGGCATCGCTTCCCCGGCGTGGGCTTCAGCACCCGCCTTTAAAAACGCTTCCGTGAGGTGCCGACGCGACCGGTTTTCCGCCCCGAAATTCGGCGCCCCGCCAAACCCCACCAACCGGTCCGCCGTCACCGTAGAACTGTTCGCCTGCGGGTCAATCTGCAAGGTCGCCCCCACGAACATGTCGGCGTAGTGCCCGGCCATCTGCCCGTAAAACCGGTTCGAACGCAGGCTCCCATCCCGCCCCAGCGGAAAAATGTCCGGGCGGGACGACACGTAGTCATCCATGCCCACTTCGCCGCCGATGCACGCAATCGCCTCCACAAACCCCGTCTCAATCGCGGGTATCATCGTCGGGTGCGGGTTCAGTGCCCAGTGCGTGCAGGCTTTGCCCTTCAGCCCCAGTTCCACGCCATAAGTTGGCAACAGTAGCTCAATCGCCGCCGTGTTGAACCCAACCCCGTGGTTCAGCACCTTCGGCAGGTATTTCGCGTAAATGGCCTTCATCGCCATTAGCGCCATTAAAATGCGTAGGTCGTCAATCAACGCCGGGTCTTTCGTGAACAGCGGCTCCAGGTGAAAGGGCTTGGGGCTCTCGACCACAAAGTCCACCCACTGCCCGGGTATGTCCACCCGGCGCACCTTCTCCACCAGCTTGTTCACCTGCACGATGACCACCGCGCCGCTGAAACAGGCCGCCTCAATCAACGCCGGCGTTTCCTCCGTGTTCGGCCCGGTGTAGAGGTTCCCGTCTTTGTCCGCCTCAATCGCCACCAGGCAGGCCACGTCCGGCCTTAACTCCGCAAAATACCGCGCATAGAGCTCCACATAAGTATGCACCGCCCCGATCTTTACCGACCCATCCATCACCATCCGCGCCAGGCGGGCTCCTTGCGGTCCCGCGTAGGCAAAGTTCAATTTACTCGCCAGCCCCTTTTCAAACAGATCCAGATGCTCCGACAGCCCTACGCTCGACACGCATAACTCCAGCCCGTGCACTTTTTGCGGATTCATCCGCGTCAGTTCCGCCGCCAAAAAATCCCCCTGCTTCTGGTTGTCGCCCTCGTGCACAATCCTATCGCCGGGCGCGATCACCGTCTCCAGCAGTTCCACCGTGCGCTCCGCGGGTATGACCTTCCCCTCCTTGAACAACTCCTTGACCCGGGCCAGCTTGCCCTCGCGAATGGCATGTTTATCTGGCACGAAAACGTGCTACCAGCCGCCTGATTCCGAGTCAAGTAAGATGGGGGTATTTCTTCATTCATTAACCAGAAAAACATTCTCCTCCCGCCTCCCACCCCCTCCTCCCTTCGCGCTTGGCATCCCCGAAAGGTTCGCCAAGATGGCCCCGCTCTCCGCTGCCAACTATGCAACCCGCTGTCCTCTGGCTCGTCCGTCTTGGCCTTGATCAGGGCCTCTTCACCCGCGAGCAGGCCATCGCCGTCCGCCAAGCCGTCGGCGAAAACGCCGAGGTCGTGGACTTCGCCCAAAAGCTCATTGACGACGGCTACGTCGAAAACGTGGACGGCCTCGAAAATCTCGCCGGCGTCGCCATGACCAAGGCCGAGAAACGCGTCCCCCTCAGCGACCCCTTTACCTCTTCCAACGACACCTCCGTCCCCTTCGCCCGCGCCATCGCCAGTGGCCCGGCCAAACCCGCCCCCGCTGCCGCTGCGGCTGCGGCGGCCTCCGCCTCACCCACCGCTTCCTCTTCCACTCCCGCCGCTCCCCTCCCTCCCGGCCCCGCCCCCAAATTCGCCTTCGACCAGGTCTCCGTCCTCGACGACCCCAACCTCGCCGCCGCCTTTCGCGACCTCCTCCGCGCCACCGCTCGCTTCGGCGCGAGCGACCTCCACCTCTCCACCGGTGCCCGCCCCTTCGTCCGCAAAAACCGCGCCCTCGCCTACCTCTCCGACTACACCCTCACGGCCGACGACGCCCTCCGCCTTAACACTGTCCTCCTTTCCGAGGAACAGAAAAAAGTTTTCCTCGAACGCAAAGACCTCGACTACGCCCTCGCGCTCGACGCTGGCGACCGCTACCGCGTCAACCTCATGTTCCACAAGAACGGCGCCGCCGGCGCTTACCGCATGGTCCCCGCGCAAATCCGTTCCCTGGCCGACCTCGGCTTCTCCACCCACATCGAAACCCTTAAAAAACTCCTCTCCTACCACAACGGCCTCATCCTCATCACCGGCCCCGTCGGCTCCGGCAAAACCACCACCCTCGCCTCCGTCGTTGACTACCTGAACACCTCCCGCTCCGACCATATCATCACCGTCGAGGACCCTATCGAAGTCGTCCAAGGCGCCAAAGGCTGCAATGTCACCCAGCGCCAGGTCGGCGCCCATACCCGCACCTTCTTCTCCGCCCTCAAAGGCGCCCTGCGCGAAGACCCCGACATCATCGTCATCGGCGAACTCCGCGACCTCGAAACCATCGAGATGGCCATCTCCGCCTCCGAAACCGGCCACCTCGTCATCGGCACCATGCACACCAGCGACGCCGGCACCACCCTCAACCGCCTGCTCGACGTCTTCTCCCCCGCCCAGCAAACCCAGGTCCGCGCCAGCGTCGCCGAAAGTCTTCGCGGCGTCGTCTGCCAGCGCCTCCTCCCTGGTCGCGAGGGCGGACTCGTCCTCGCCTGCGAAATCCTCGTCAGCAACCCCGGCATCCAGGCCATGATCAAGGAAAACAAATCCGCCGGCCTCCGCAACGCCATGGAAACCGGCCTCAAGGAAGGCATGTGCCTCATGGACAACGTCATCTTCTCCCTCTACCAAAACCGCAAAGTCACCCCCGAAATCGCCCGCGCCAACATCTCCAACCGCTCCCTCCTCGCCAAAATTGTGTAGGAAATGAATATCGAAGACTACACCATCGATCATAGTGATTTTGACTGGCCGCAACTCCTTGCGTCCTGGAACTGGCTGCTGCCGGAGGAATTCACTGTTTGGGTAATGAATCGGTTGGGCGATCTTTTCATCATCACTAACGATGGTGTAGTTCATATGCTCGATGTCGGAGCTGGTTCCTTCAAGCAAATCGCCGCGAATAAGGATGAATTCTGCAATATGATGAACGATCCGGCTTTTGCCGCTAACAAACTTATGATTCCCGTCGTAGATTCGCTCGTGCAATCCGAATTAGCTTTATCAAATGGGGAATGCTATAGTTTTAAGATGCTTCCTGTCTTCGGAGGAAAATATACCGTGGATAATTTTGTCGTGAAAAATGCGGCCTGTCACTTCGCTGCATT
Source organism: uncultured Opitutales bacterium (assembly GCA_964503425.1). Taxonomy (GTDB): domain Bacteria; phylum Verrucomicrobiota; class Verrucomicrobiia; order Opitutales; family JABDGR01; genus CAZDAQ01. The sequence continues at coordinate 696 of CAZDAQ010000124.1, read as the reverse complement.
TGGCCCGATACATGAAAAAATCAAAGGTTTACCAGATGGTAGCCGTGTCGCTTTCAAAATAGCAAATTAACGATGCCCGCCATTGACCAAATCCTCCGCACCATGCTCGAAAAGGGCGGCTCCGACCTGCACCTCACCGTCGGCCTCCCGCCCAAGTCCCGCATCTCCGGCTCCCTCCAGCCCATCGGCCCCACCCCCATCGACACGGCCACGATGGAAACCCTCCTCAAGGAAATCTGCCCCGAGAAACGCTGGCACGACTACCTCGAGCGCCACGACCTCGACCTCGCTTACGAAATCCCCGGCCTCGCCCGCTTCCGCGGCAACTACCTCTACAACCACTGGGGCCAGGCCGCCGTCTTCCGCCAAATCCCCGCCAAAATCATCTCCTTCGAGGACCTCAAGCTCCCCGAAGCCCTCAAAAAACTCTGCCACCTCGAGCAGGGCCTCGTTGTCGTCACCGGCCCCACCGGCTCCGGCAAGTCCACCACCCTCGCCGCGATGATTGATTATATCAACACCAATCTCGCCAAGCAGATCATCACCATTGAGGACCCCATCGAGTTCGTCCACCCCATCAAGAAATCCGTCATCGTCCACCGCGAAGTCGGCGAGCACACCCAGTCCTTTGCCAACGCCCTCAAGGGCGCCATGCGGCACGACCCGGACATCGTCCTCCTCGGCGAAATGCGCGAG
>CAZDAQ010000123.1:7768-8997 GCA_964503425.1 uncultured Opitutales bacterium | reverse complement strand
GCGCCGGCGCGAATGGAGAGGAAGACGAGGCCGATGAGGGCGAGCATGATGACGGCCATGCTGCCGAGGGAGAGGACCTGGCCGACGGCGATGGCGTTGACGAGGCCGGCGCTGAGGACGGCGTGGCCGGTGATGGTGAAGGACTGGTAGCCGTAGGTTTTGTTGTTTTCGAGCGTGTTGGTGAAATCGGCAACCATTTGGTTGACGCGGGCGCTGTCGGAGAGGTCGCAGCGGAGGACGAGGTTGGTTTGGGAGAAGTTGGAGGTGACGTAGGGTTTGAGATCGGGGGGATCGAGGAGGATGAGATACTGGTGGACGAGGTCGGGCTTGTCGGGAATGGTGAAATAGCTGGGTTTGCCGTTGTGGAATTCGCGGTTGACGAGGGCGACGATGTCGGGGAGGCCGAGGACGGAGCCGATGGCGGGGTCGCTGCGGAGGTGGTTTTCGAAGGCAAAAACCTGCTGGAGGCGGACGGGGTTTTTGAAATCGCCGGGTTCGCCGCGGAAGGTGATGTCAATGACGTCGGTGCCGGAGAGATGGGTGGCGACGGTATCGAGCTGTTGCATCAGGGTGGACTTGGAGTCAATGAAGGCGGAGAAGTCGTTGTTCAGTTGGATATGGGAGGCGAGGTAGAGAAGGGGGATGCAGGCGACGAAACTGAGGATGATGACGGCGCGCAGGTGGGGAACGAGCCACTGCATGACGAAGCGGATATAGGGCTGGGTGAGGTAACGGTCCCACCAGGAGTGATGGATAGAGGCGGGGGCATTCTCGGAGACGGGCACGACAGGGGGCGGGCGGAACCAGCGTTCGGTGAGGCGGAGGTAGGGCGGGAGGGCAACGAGGGTGGCGAGGAAGCGAATCGCCATGGACAGGGCGGCGGTGAGGCCGAACGTGCGCAGGAGGGAGACATCGGTCAGGCCGGTGGAAGCGAAGCCGAGGACGGTGGTGAAATTCGTGAGGAATATACTGAGGCCGAGTTTGCGACCGGTTTCGGTGATGGCTTGGAGTGGAGGAAGGCCGCGGGCGCGCTGGTTGCGGAACTCGATCATGAGGTGAACATCGGAGGTGGCGCCGATGATGACCATGAGGGCGGGGACGACATAGTTGAGCATGTTGATGGGCATGCCCAGGACGGCCATGAGGCCGAGAGTCCAGATATTGGAGAAGGTGGCGTTGACCAGGGGGGCGATGGCGCCGGGGACGCTGCGCATCATCACGGCGATGAG
>CAZDAQ010000123.1:0-7668 GCA_964503425.1 uncultured Opitutales bacterium | reverse complement strand
CGTTGACCAGGGGGGCGATGGCGCCGGGGACGCTGCGCATCATCACGGCGATGAGGAGCATGAGGATAATACAGGAGAGGGGGATGATGCGAAGCTGGTCGGCGCGCATATACGCCGAGAGGGTGACGTGCATTACCGGCGGGCCGATCTGGAAGATTTTGGAGAAGTGGCCGGTTTCGGGGGCGAGGAGTTTTTCGACAGCGGTGGAGAAAGTTTCGTCAAAGCCTTCGAGGTTAACCAGGTTGGGCTTGAGGTAGAGGGTGATGAGGGTGGCGTTGCCGTCCTTGGAGATAAGGGTGCCGACGAAGAGGGGGTTGTTGAGGGCGGCGACTTTGGCGGCGGCAATGTCTTCGGGAGTATCGGGGAGCGGTGAGAGGAGGGCGCCGGTGGTGACGAGGCCGTTGTCGCCGAGAATGGTGTTGGTGTTGAAGAGGGACTCGATGCGTTCGATGGGCGGGAGGGTATCCTGATGGGGGCCGGGGAGCTTGATTTCGAGTTCCTTGAGTTGGTGGGATAACTCGTCGAGACGCTTAAGTTTGTCGGCGGTGAAGAGGTTGGGATCCTGGATGTAAACGGCGGCGACGTGGTCGGAGCCGAAGGTTTTTTTGACCTCTTCGTAGCGGTCGCGGAGGGGGCCGCTTTCGGGGAGGAGGCCTTCGGAGGAGACGTCGGTGCGCAGGTCGAGGGCGAGCCAGCCCATGTAGCCGGTGAAGAGGAAGAGGACGAGCCAAGTCAGCGCGGCCTGGCGGTAGCAAAAGCCGAAGAGCTTCGCGATGGCGGACGACACGGCGGCAGGGAGTTAAACGGCCCGAATGGGTGGCGGGACGGAGAGGGCCGCGGAATTAGTGAGCGGCGGCGGGCGCAGCGGCTGGAGCGGTGGTGGCAGACGCGGGTGCAGCGGCAGCGGCGGCCGCCGGGGCGGCGGGTTTGGGGAGGAGCTCGTCGAGAAATTTCTCCTGGTCGGGGCCCCACTTGGTGAGAGTGTCGAGGGTGAAGAAGTTGTTGTCGAGCGGAGGGTTAACGCGGCTGTTGATGAGGGCCATCGTGGTGGTGGTGTTTTTGGTGTTGTTGGTCATCACGAGGCGGTGGGGGCGGGCGGGCTGGCCAGGAGGCGTCTGGTAATCGTAGGCATCGAAGACTTTAAGGCGCTCGTTTTTGCTGTTGAAGAACTCGATGCGGCGGATGTTGAAGGTGGTTTTGTCAATATACATCATGCGATTGGAGTAGCCGGTGGTGCGCTCGCGATTTTTGTCCACGGGGGCGGACATGATGACGTAGTAAGTCTGGCCATCAATGGTGTCGTCTTGCAGGCGGTTGTAGATCCATTCGTTGGGTTTTTCCTTGCGGAGGTCTTCGTAGGTGAAGTCGGAGCCCATGAAGTAGCCGGAGCGGCTTTTACCTTCAATTTTCTTGGGATCGCCGAGGGCGGGGAGATAGAGATACTGGTCCACGTCGCCGTTTTCCTTTTCGATGACGAGGAGGGAGACGCCTTTTTCGTCGTCAGGAGCGAGGAAGCGGAGGAGGTAGCTGTAGTTGCCTTTGGCGTCTATCTTGATGGCGGAGAAGATTTGGCGGGTGTCAATATCGCCAGTGCTGGAGAGGGTGACCATTTTGACGAGGTCAGTCTCGGACTGGATGGTGTTGGCTTCCTTGACCTTCTGGATGATTTCGTCGGCATTGAGGTAGGGGACGGGCTTGAAGGCTGAGCCAAGGAGGGCGCAGGCCAGCACGAGCAGGAGGCCCAGAGCGGAAGCATGGCGCCGGGATAACATCTTGGAATCGTTAGCAAACGGGTGAGCCATGACCAATGAGGCCATTACATAGGAGGTGAAAGGCGGTGGGACAACAAGAAACCGCGGGGTAGCGGGGTGGCATGGGGTGGCATGGGGTGGCATGGGGTGGCAGTCATGGATGGCAGCGGGCGAAAAAGGGAAAGGGGAGAAATTAAAAGTGGAGAGTGGGAGTGGGATTGCGCGCGAGGATTATTGCGATTAGGATACGGGGATGCAAAGGTGGCGCCAGCGAAGGTGGGTCTGGGTGTGGGCGGCGGGGGCGTTGGCAGCGACGGGAGGATGCCGGAACGAAGACCAGCCGGAGGCGCGCGCGCCGTCCTCGACGGTGGACCCAATGAGCACAGTGCAGGCGGCGCGGGCGGCACAGCGCGGCGAACCGGGGAGCACGCTGGGCCATGGCGGAGGAGAGTCGATGCAGCCGATCTACGGGAATAACACGGTGATGGTGATCGAGCCGATTGAGTGGGGGCAATTGCGACCAGGGATGAACGTGGCCTATGCCGATCCGTTCGGGAACCGCATTGTACACCAGTTGCTCTATATGAAGGATGGCTATTGGGTGGCGCAGGGTTTGAACAACCCGGGGCCGGACAAGTATCCGGTGACGCCGAAGAACCTGATCGGAGTGGTTTATGGGTCGTTTCAAACGGATCAACCGGACCAGCCGGCAACGCCGCAGCCGTAGGGCTTTTTGAGGTTAAAATTAGAGAATGAGCATGGCGTCGCCGTAGCTAAAGAAGCGGTAGCCGCGGGCGAGGGCGTCAGCGTAAAGCTCCGTGATCCAGGCGATGCCGTCGGTGGAGCCGGGGGTGAGGAAAGCGCTGACAAGGCAGAGGAGAGTGGAGCGCGGGAGGTGGAAGTTGGTGAGGAGCAGATCGGCGCCGGCGAAGGCGCGCGGGGGGTAGATGAAGAGGGCGGCTTCAGAGAGCCAGGGTTCAGTTAGATTCGAGTTTTGAGTTTCGGGTTTAGAGTTGGGGATGGAGCGGTTTTTCGCAAAATAGTCTTCGAGGGCGCGGAGGGTGGTGGTGCCAACGGCGAGGCGGGGGCCGCCTGGAATGGTGGCAGCGGCGCGGGTGGCGGCGGGGATTTCATACCATTCGCGGTGGATGAGATGATCTTCGAGGCGGTCGGCGGTGATGGGGCGGAAGGTGCCGAGGCCGACGCGAAGGGCGAGGTCGTGCATGGGGATGCCGCGCGCGGCGAGGGCGGCGAGCACGGTGGGAGTGAAATGGAGGCCGGCGGTGGGTGCGGCGGCGGCGATTTTTTTCGCGGGGTCGGCGTAAACGGTTTGGTAGCTGGCGGTGTCGCGGGCTTGCTGGGCGGAGGAATGGCTTGCGCGGTGGATGTAGGGTGGAAGGGGCGGCTCGCCGAGGAGGTCGGCGAGGTCGGTGACGGTCGCGCCACCGGGAACGTCGAAACAGACGAGGCAGCGGCCATCCGGATGTTTTTCGAGGACGGTAGCCGTAAAGGCGCCGGATACGCCGAAGGTGGAGCCGGGAGGGAGTTTGCGACCGGGCTTGAGGAGGCACCACCAGGTTTGGCCAAGAGGGTTGGCTACGAAGTCGGGATGGAGGAGCAGGCATTCACCGCGGCCGCCGGTGGGGCGGTGGAAGGGCAGGCGGGCTTTGCGGACGGGGGCGTTGTTGCGGAAGTGGCGGGGGGGGGGGGGGAGGCGCGCGGGGAGTTCGCGGAAGGTGTGGTGGGAGACGCGGCGGGTGGAGCGTTCGACGAGGAGAAGGCGGGAGGAATCGCGCGGGTCCGCGGGCAATTGGGCGATGCACTCCGGCGGGAGCGGGTAGTCGAAAAGGGCGGTGTCCATCGCGGGGAGTGTGGCGGGGGAGAAGGGATTTGGAAACGCTGTTTCGCAGCAGATGGAAATCGGCGTGGATGGGTTTTGGCTTGCGGGAGGAGGGGGAATTGGGAGAGGTAGAAGGTTTCCCTGATTGGCTGCCTAACCCCCAAGAAGCACAGAAGACCCATGAGTCAACCGCATCTCTCGAGTTCGGAGTTGGAAACCGTATCGCACGAAACGCGGGTGTTTCCGCCGCCGGCCTCTTTTTCGCGCCAGGCACACATCAAGAGCCTGGAGCAATACCGGGAGATGTATGCGCGGAGCATCACGGAACCGCAGAAGTTCTGGGCGGACGTGGCGGGGGAACTGCACTGGTATAAGAAATGGCATACGGTGTTGAATGACCGGCAGCCGCCGTTCTTCAAGTGGTTTGAGGGCGGCGAGACGAACATCTGCTACAATTGCGTGGACCGGCACCAGCACGGAGCGACGCGGAACAAGGCGGCGATCATTTTTGAAGGCGAACACGGCGACCAGCGGGTGCTGACCTACGGGGACCTGCACCGCGAGGTGAACACGTTTGCGAATGTGCTCAAGCACCTGGGCGTGCAAAAGGGGGACAAGGTGACGCTCTACATGCCGATGGTGCCGGATCTGGCGATCGCGGTGCTGGCGTGCGCCCGCATCGGCGCGCCGCACTCAGTGATTTTCGCCGGATTTTCGGCAGACTCGATCAAGGACCGGGTGCTGGACTGCCAGTCGAAAGTCGTCATCACCATGGACGCGGGCTACCGCCGCGGCAAGCCGCTGCTGCTGAAGAGCATTGTGGACGAGGGCATCGCCGATTGCGCGGGGGTGGAAAAGGTGCTGGTGGTGGCGCGCGAGCCCCAGAAAAAATTGCACCCGGTAACGATGAAACCCGGACGCGATGTGTGGTATCACGAAGCAGCGGTGGGCCGGTCGCGGCTGTGCGAGCCGGCGAAGCAGGAGGCGGAGGACCTGTTGTTTATTCTCTACACGAGCGGCTCGACGGGGAAGCCGAAGGGCATCATGCACACGACGGGCGGATACATGGTGTATACCTACCTGACGGCGAAATACATTTTCGACCTCAAGCCGGAGGATGTCTATTGGTGCACGGCGGATGTCGGCTGGGTGACGGGACACAGCTACGGCGTATATGGGCCGCTGATGAACGCGGCGACGGTGCTGATGTTTGAGGGCGTGCCGAACTGGCCGGACAACGGCCGGTGGTGGCAGATGATTGAGAAATACGGGGTGACGATTTTCTACACGGCGCCGACGGCGATTCGCGCCTGCATGAAATGGGGCGAGGAATGGCCCCGGAAATACGACCTCGGCTCGCTGCGATTGCTGGGCACGGTGGGCGAGTCCATCAACCCGGAGGCGTGGATTTGGTATAACGAAGTCATCGGCGGCGGGCGCTGCCCGATTGTGGACACCTGGTGGCAGACGGAGACGGGCGGCATCATGCTGACACCGCTGCCCGGGGCGACGCCGACCAAGCCCGGCAGCGCGACGCTGCCGTTCTTCGGCATCGAGCCGGCGGTGCTGAGTGACGAAGGCGAAGACGTGCGCGCAGGCATCCTGGCGATCAAGAAACCCTGGCCGGGGATGACTCGCGGCATCTGGGGCGACCAGAACCGTTTCCGGGACACGTATTTTTCCAAGTGGGGCGGGAAGTATTACTTCCCCGGCGACGGGGCGCGCAAGGACCAGGACGGGTATATCTGGATCCTCGGGCGGGTGGACGACGTGGTCAACGTGTCGGCCCACCGCATCGGCACGGCGGAATTGGAGAGCGTCTACGTGGAGCACCCGGCGGTGGCGGAAAGCGCAGTGATCGGCATCCCGCACGAGCTGAAGGGGCAGGGGCTGGTGTCGTTCGTGACGGTGAAGGAAGGCTTCAAAGGCGACGAGCAACTGACCAAGGAGCTGAACGACCTCGTCGCGAAGAAAATCGGAAAGTTCGCGCTGCCGGAACGGATCATCTACTCAGCGGACCTGCCAAAGACGCGCTCGGGGAAGATCATGCGTCGGCTGTTGCGCGACATCGCGGAAGGCCGGGCGCTGGGGAACGTGACGACGCTGGCGGACCCGTCGGTGATCGAGGCGCTGAAGGGGAAGTATGCGGCGGAGAGCTAATTCTTTTGGCGGCGTCGCAAAAACATCAGGCTGAACGCGGTAACTCCAACCAGCGCGGCCGTGGTGCCGGGCTCGGGGACGGGGGTGAAGGTGAAGTTGGAGAGAGTGACGGCGCTAGAGCCAGTGAGGATCGTGGGGCCGCCGGTGGGAATATGGGTAACCGGATCCAAGGGGGGATTAATAATCCCGCCGCTACTGCTGACGAAAAACGCCAAGTCGTCACCCGTGAGAACGGGAACCATGGCGGTGGACACCATGGTGCTGGAATACGTATCAACGGCCGAGCCATTGACGTATATCGTGAAAGTCGCCGAGGAAGGCGTATCGCCACTGGCGGAAGAGGCAGAGAGATTGAAATCCACGCTCACCGTGCCGGCCTCGGCCAGGCTGGGAAATTCGAGCGTGACGCTGGTGGCAGAGCCGGGTCCAGTGGCACTGCTGTTCAGGCTGACGGAAGAGGGCGCCCCGGAAGTATTGAGTAGGGCCGGGCCACCACTGCCAGCCGTGGTGAGATACCAGTTGCCCACCGCGCCGGAGGATATGATGGTGCCGCCATTGGGAATGTCGAAAGTACTGGTAAAGTCGGCCGATGCCTGGGTGGTAAGCAGCGAGCAAGAGACAAGGGTGAGCAGGAAGGCTAACGAGCGAAACATGAGAGAAATGCTTGCACAAATTATGCCAGAAACCGAGCCATATCGCAAAAAAATTGCTCGTCCCATACGGATTCGACTTAATCAAGCGGGAGTTCAAGTTCGACTTCGGCGTCGTAGTTGATGCCGGGGAAGCCGAAGCCGAAGAGTTTCAGGAACTCGGCCTGGTAGCGGGCGAAGTCGGTGAGGGTGTCGAGGTTGGCGGTGGCGACGTGGGGCCAGATTTTTTTGACGGCGTCCTGGACGTCGGGGCGCATCTCGAGGTCGTCCACGCGGAGGCGGCCGGCGGAGTCGGGGGTGGGCGCGGCACCGTCAGCCCGGTAGAGCTGGTCGGCAAAAAGGCGGTGGATTTGCTCGATGCAGCCTTCGTCCACGCCCTTTTCGGCCATGACCTTGAGGAGGATGGAAAGGTAAAGCGGGACGACGGGGATGGCGGAACTGGCCTGCGTGACAACGGCCTTGTTGACGGAGACCCAGGCGCGGCCACCGAGGGGCGCGAGCTTGGCGGTGAGGCGGGCCGCGGTGTTTTCGAGGTCTTCCTTGGCCTTGCCGATGGTGCCGTTGCGGTAGATGGCGTAGGTGACTTCGGGGCCGATGTAGGAGTAGGCGACGGTGGTGGCGCCGGGCGCGAGGAGGTTGTGGTTGCGCAGGGCGTCGAGCCAAAGTTCCCAGTCTTCGCCGCCCATGACCTTGGTGGTCTGGCGGAGGTCTTCGGCAGTGGCGGGCTCGAGGGTGACCTCGAGGACTTCTTTTTTGTCGGTGTCCACGGTTTTGGCGGTGAAAGGGGCGCCGACGGGCTTGAGGACGGATTTGTAGATTTCGCCGGAGCGCGGGTCCACGCGGCGCGGGGAGGCGAGGGAGTAGATGACGAGGTCCACCGGGCCGAGGTCTTCCTTGAGGCGGGCGATGGTCTGGAGCTTGATGTCGTCGGAAAAGGCGTCGCCATTAAGGCTGCGGGCGTAGAGTCCCTCGGCGCGGGCGGCCTGCTCGAGGGCGATGGTGTTATACCAGCCGGCGGAGGCGGGGCGACCCTTCTCGGAACCGCGCTCGAAGAAGACGCCAAACGTGGCGGCGCGGGCGCCGAAGGCGGCGGAGATGCGCGTGGAGAGGCCGTAGCCGGTGGAGGCGCCGATGATGAGAACCTTGCGCGGACCGCGGGCGAGGGGCGGCTGGCTTTTGACATAGGCGATCTGCTGCTGCACGTGGGCGGCGCAGCCGGCGGGATGGGAGGTGACGCAGACGAAGCCGCGGACCTTGGGTTTGACGA
>CAZDAQ010000122.1:0-9019 GCA_964503425.1 uncultured Opitutales bacterium | reverse complement strand
GGGTCAATTTGCATTTCGCCTGAGCCACGACGTCCGCTCAACCAGCTCCGTTTTACACCGGTGTCACACCCCAAAACACATCGCCATCACCGCTACGCCACCCAGCACAACCAAAAATCCTCCCGCCGGTAGTCTGCTTCAATAAAACACCCGCTCTAAAAACAACCCCAGCGCCGGCGCCGTCTCTACCACGTGCGTCCGCCGCCGCTCCTTCAGCATCCGCGCCAAGTCCTCCAGCGTCAGCTTCCCCAGCCCCACGCCCACCAGCGCCCCCGTCAACCCGCGCGCCATTTTGTAGAGAAACCCGCTGCCCTCCAGCACCACGTCCACCCGCCGCCCGCGCCGCACCACCTCCAGCCGCCGCAGTTCCTTCACCGGGTCCTCCCCTTCGTCCAATTTCCCGGCATAGGCCGTAAAATCGTGCTTCCCCGCCAGCAGCTTTGCCCCCGCCTGCATCGCCTTCACATCCAGCTTCCGCTTCCCCAGCGACCAGCAATACCGCCGCTCGAACGGCGACGCCTCCCCCAGATACAACCGGTAGCGATACCGCTTTCCCTTCGCCTGGAACCGCGCGTGGAAATCTTTCTTCGCCTTCCGCACCGCTGTCACCTGCAGGCCCCGCGGTAGTCCCGTCCGCAACGCCCGCTGCAAGCTCTCCACCGGGTGGCCCCACTCCGCGTCAAAGTGAAACACCTGCGCCCGCGCATGCACCCCCGCGTCCGTCCGCCCGCTCCCGTGGATGCGCACTGGCTTTTGCAAAATCTCCCCCAGCCGCTTCTCCAGAAAATCCTGCACCGTCCCCCCGCCCTTCTGGCTTTGCCAGCCCAGGAAATCGCCGCCGTCATACGCGCACGTCGCCCGCCACCGCGTCAGCTTTTTGTCCGGCCCGCTCATTATGGCAAAAACGAGCACACATACTCGCACACCCCTTCCGCCACCGCAATTTGAAAGCCCGACTTCCCCGGCACTTCAAACATCGTCCCCGCCCCATACGGCCGCCCTTCTTTCGTCCCGTCGAGCACGACCGTGCACGCCCCGGCCACAATCTCCATCCGCTCCGCCAAGTCCGTGTTGAAGTGATACGTCCCCGCGTAAATCAGCCCAATGGTCTTCTTCGTCCCATCCGGGAAAATCACCGTGTGGCTCGCCACCTTCCCGTCGAAATACAAATTCGCCTTGGTCAATACCTTGACCTTCGTGAACTCCTTCGGGACGCCCGCCGCAGTCGTGGATGTGCTCATCCCCGTCTCCCTACCCCCTCGCCCCCCCGTTTTGCAAGCGGCGAGTTTGCCCGTCCGCCGCGCCCAATCTAATCGGCGAAAACAATCTTGCCGTTGTCCATGTTGCTGATAACCGCCAGCGCCTCGATCCGCACCCCCGCGTATCCCGCCTGAATCATCCGGCTGCGCCCGCCCTCAAAGGTCTTTTCCACGACAATCCCCGCCCCCGCCAGCTTCGCCCCCGCGCTTTTGACCAGCCGCGCCAGCGCGAACAGCGTCTCCCCCGTCGCCAGAAAATCATCCACAATCAGCACATTTTCCCCCGCCGGCAGAAACTCCGCCGACACAATCAGGCTCACCTCTCCGCCCTTCGTGTGGCTCGGCGCCGTTTCCACATACACCTGCCCCGACATCGTCACCGGCGTCCGCTTCCTTGCAAACACCACCGGCACCCCCAGAGCCAGTCCGGTCATCAGTGCCGGCGCGATCCCGGAAATCTCCGCCGTCAATATGCGGTCCACCGCCGTTCCCGCAAACCGCTTCGCCATCTCCCATCCCATCTCCTGCATCAGGCTGGGGTCCAACTGGTGATTGAGAATGCTGTCAATCTTCAGAATCCCCCCGCCCAGGTTGCGCCCCTCGGCCAGAATGCGTTGTTTGAGTTTTTCCATCGGCGTCTGATTTTCCCTGCACCCACTACACCTCCCGCCGCCAATCGTAAACGGAAAACCGTAAACCCGCCTTTTTCCCCACCCCAAGCTTGACTTGCGCGCCCAACTGACAATGATTCCACGTTTCCCTTTACTATGGCAGACCAGAAGGACAAGTGGCCCGACAACGTCATCGGCAAATTCTACGTCGATCAGCAATGCATTGACTGCGATCTTTGCCGCGAGACCGCCCCGGGATTCTTCACCCGTCACGACGACGGAGGCTACTCCTTCGTCCATAAGCAGCCCACCACCCCCGAGGAAGTCGAGCAGTGCATGGAAGCCCTTGAAGGCTGCCCGGTTGAAGCCATCGGCTCCGACGGCGACGAAGCCAGTTGACCGATCCCCGGCCCACCCCCCACCCTTTTCCCATGCCGGCTGAGGAAATCAAAGTGGTGGTTGTGGCCATGTTCGAGCCCGCCTCCGGCCGCCAGGGCGAACTCACCCGCTTCCGCGAAGGCCTCCGCCTCCACCCTTGGAACCTTCCCGGCACTCAACCCGGCGAAGCCTGGCGCAATGACGACGGCGTCGCCGCTCTCGTCGCCGGCGTCGGCCCCGTAAAGACCGCCACCAGCCTCCTCGCCTTCGCCCTCCTGGCCGACGTGGATTTTCGCCGCACCTACTGGCTCATCTCCGGCATTGCCGGCGGCAACCCCTCCACCAGCTCCCTCGGCAGCCCCCTCTGGGCCGAATGGGTCGTGGACGGCGACGCCGCCTACGACTTCCACCCCGCCGACCACCCCTCGGAATGGGAAACCGGCATCCTCCCCCTCGGCGCCGTTCAGCCCTATGGCCCGATGGCTTGCGACCCTTCCCTCTTTGGCAATCACGACCAAGTCTTCCACCTTAACGGCCCCCTCGTCGCCTGGGCGTATAACCTCACCCGCCACCTCCCCCTCCTTGACCCGCCCGGCCTCGCCGCCGCCCGTGCCCCCTATGCCGGTTTCGGAGCCGGCGGTCTCCCACCCGCCGTCGGCTGCGGTGATGTCCTCTCCGCCGCCCGCTTCTGGCATGGCGCCCGCCACCATGCCTGGGCGGAAAAATGGGTTCCCCACTGGACCGGTGGCCGTGGCCGCTTTGCCACCTCCTCCATGGAAGACATCGGCACCCTCGGTGCCCTCGCCCAATTGGGTCGCTTGGGCCGTGCCGACCCGCGCCGGGTTCTTCTCCTCCGCAGCGTCAGCAACTACACGCTGCCCCCGCCCGGCATCCCCGCGTATCTCAACCTCGCCGGCAATGCCGAAGCCGACCCCCAGGACATCTTCCCCGGCCTCGAAGCTTCCCTGGAAAACGGCTGGCGCGCCGGCCATGCCGTCATTCGTGCCCTCCTTGATGGCTGGCCGCGTTGGTGCGAAAACCCTCCCGAAGAGTAATTCCCCTTCTTCCCCCCGGTCTGATTTCGCCAACAAAAAGGGGAGGCCCTTTCGAGGCCTCCCCTTTTTTGGCGAATCAAAGATTCGCGGTTAGCACGGGCTTAGTAGCGAATGGTGCCGGATACCGTGACCAGGTTGATGTTATACGTCGCACCAGCCTGGTTCGAACTGTTCATGAAGTAGGTGTATCCTGCCGTCAGTTCCAGGTAGCTCGTCGGCGTCCAGTTCGCGGCAAAGCCCGCGTTGATGGCGTTGTCCCGGCGTGGCGTGGTGACGTAATCCGAATAGCTGTAGCCAATCGGCGTGAAGTCGAACGACACGAAATCCGAATACGCATAGTGGCCGCTCAACGTGGCGGTCGTCACCTCGATGTTCTGGCCCGCGGCGCCCGTTTGGAAATTGCGCTGCCCATTCAGGAAGAACGAAAGCTTCGGGCTGTAGTCGTATTGCAGCTTCACCCCGTAGGCCATGATGATGTTGTTCGTCGCCGCCACCCCGCCGTTGGACGTCACATGGTTTACATCCACGCCCACGTTGATGCTGCCCGTAATCTTCTCCCACTGCTTGATCCGCAGGCTCAAGCCGCCGAAATTGTCGTAGCGCACCACGCCCGGGGTCACCGGCGCGCGCGAATTGTTCGGATCCGTGTAGTCGAAATAATAGGCCACGCCGATATCCAGCTTCTCCGAGTAATCATAGTAGAAGTTCGCCGGCGCATGGTAGTTGTTCGTGTTCTGGTAAGGCGCCCCTGCGGTGTAGAGATAATCCAGTTGAGTGTACTCAAAGCCAACGTCCGTGTAGAACTTCGGCGAAATCGTGTAGTTCACCTTGAACCCGGTCGCGATTTGGTCCGAACGAATGATCGTCGTGATCGGCACGCCCGGCAGGATGAACGTCGGTGTGTTCGTGTATAACTGCACATACGAGAAGTTCGCGTTGATGTCCGCCGCCCCTTGCTTCCGCGAGGCCGTCACAAACACATTCGAAAGATCGTTGTTCAACCCCGAGTTCTGCAGGTAGCGGAGAAAGTCCTCCCGGAATTTAATGTTCAGCGTCGTGTCGGTGTTGCGCCCGTAATCCAATTCCACTCCCGCCGATAACGTCAAAATGTAGTCGTCCTTCTTGGCCGGGCCGCCAGACGCTGACAGAATGTTCGAGTTGTATTGGCCGGTGGCGGCGCCCGTGACATACAGATTCAAGTTATCGCTGATGGTCACCAGCGGCGCGGCCTGCACGCTCGTCATGCAACTCGTGGCGCAAAGAAAAGCCAGTGGAGCAAGAGCGGTTTTAAGTGAATGTTTCATGGTTGGTTCAGAATGATTGGTTTAGGTCAGTTTCAGTATCGGGCAATGGAATCGCGGACACGGCGCATGGTCAACCATCTTTTTTGGCCTCTGGCAAGCCCTCTTTTTTAGGCAAAATAACCGTTCCATGCCAAGTCAAATCCCCCTCGCCATGGCTCCCCCGCCACCCCTCCGTGTTCATATGGGGTGATTCCCTACCCACCCACCCCCGCTTTTTGGATGCAAATCAGGTTGCCAAAATGACCCAGCCTACCCATAAGCCCGCAAACCCATCGGGCACCCGCGTTGCTCCCTTCGCGGAACAAACTGCACGGTTTGCATTGTCTCCCTCTCCCATAACTGCCACGCTGCCCTTTCACCATGGACCCGACGCCCGCCGCCACCCCCCGCTACGACGAACGCCCCGTCCTGCTCGGCCTCGCCGTCGTCCGCCGCGAACCGGGCGGGGAAAGCCGCCTACGTGTTCGCTGGTGGTATCTCTCCGGCGTCGTCATAGGAGCCTTCGCCCTCTTCTGGCTACTCACCGCCACCGTCCTCTATTTTTACTTCAAAATCTACCGCGACTTCGAAGACGAAACCTTCGGCGACGCCTTCTTTGTCCTCTTCAATCTAAAAGACCACCAGCGCCGCCTCGGTGAGTATTACCTCCGCGTCGCCGACACCAACCTTCAGAACGGCCACCTTACAGAAGCCTTTGCCGACTACCGCAGCGGCCTCATGAAAGTCCCCGAAAGCCTCCATGGCCGCGAAATGCTCGGCAAACTTACCCTTTACTATTACCGCAACCAGGAAGAGGACCGCGCCATCTCCATCCTTCGCGACGGCCTCCCCTACGCCCTCGACGACCCCGATTACATCAACAACTACCTCCAGCTTCTCCAGCACTACAACCGCAACCAGCAGGCCGTCTCCGACTGCCAGACCCTCCTCGCCAAAAATCCCCCCAACCCAAAAACCGTCCGTATCCTCGCTCTCAACCTCGCCTCCTTCTTCATCCAGGACGGCAACTTCGACCAAGCCGAGGAAACCATTGAGCACTACCACCTGACCGACCAGATCGAAGGCGTCCTCCTCGAGGGCCAGTCCTTGTGGTAGCGCGGCCGCCGCTCCGCCGCCGTGGACTACTTCGAAAAGGCCCTCCCCAAATTCCATGGCGGCGACGCCGACGCCCTCTACGCCATCCTCTCCCGCTATTACCGCGACCTCGGCAACCTCGACAAATCCCGTCAATACACCGTCCTGCGCATCGCCAACAACCCCATGAGCGTCATGCCCCGCATCGAGTTGCTCTACATCGAAGCCAAAAGCGGCCAGAATGACGCCGTTGAGACCGATGCCAAAAACCTCATCGAGGAATTCAGCACCGATCAGAACGCCATGCTCACCCTCGCCAATTTCGCCACCGACCAGGGCAACGTCCCCCTCGCCCGCCGCATCTACGAACGCGCCATCGAAAACCAGTTCGACCTCACCGCCTTCTCCCTCCTCCTTATCGAGGCCCACATCTCCGCCGGTGACTTCGACGGCGCCCTCAACTTCATTGACCAAATTGACCAGGAACGCCCCGCGTGGCTCACCGCCAGCAAAGCCATTTTCGACAGCCTCCGTGCCGTCGCCCAATACGGCAAAGGCCGCGCCGACCTCGCCGACATCTTCCTCTCCAACATCCTCAAACAAAACGCCCCGCGCCCCGAAACCCTCATCGCCATCGCCACCCGCTTTCAATCCCTCGGCGGTCTCACCCAGGCCCAGCGCCTCCTCCAGTTTGCCGTCAAAAAAGACCCCAACAACCAGATGGCCCTCGTCCAGCTCATCACCGTGGACCTCCAAATCGGCGATTCCTCGGAAATTGCCTCCAACCTCAACCACCTCCTCGCCATGCGCCGCCCCCCCCTCGAACTCATCCTCGATGCCTACCGCAAGCTCGGCAGCGACCATTTCATCTTCGTCTCCCATCGCGAAGCCCTCCTCGACCGGCTCAACAACCAGATCCAGGAAGCTGCCGCCCGCCAGGCGGCGGAAAGCTGACGCCCCCGCGCCCGCTTCGCCCCCTCCCCAAATGACGGCGTGATAAAATCGAATTTCCGGCCGCCTCTCCGTAAAAATCATCCTTGCGCCTGGCCGACCTCCCTCGCCTAATTCGCGTTACCCTGCCGGTCGCCTGCACTTTCCGGCCAAGCTATTGCCCCCTACCCGCACCCCTCGGGTCTGTCATGCTCAAAACCCTCCTACCCCTCCTCCTGCTCGGCCTGCTCACTGCCAGCGCCGGGACTTCGTCCGCCGCCGCCACCGACACCCGCTTCGTCATCACCGACCACGGCGCCGTCGGCGATGGCAAAATCCTCAACACCAAAGCCATTCAGTCCACCATTGATCTTTGTGCCGCCCAGGGCGGTGGCGTCCTCGTCATCCCCTCCGGCACCTTCCTCACCGGCGCCCTCTTCTTCAAACAAGGCGTCAACCTCCTCGTCGAAAAAGACGCCGTCCTCAAAAGCACCACCAACATGACGGACTTCCCGCCTATCTATACCCGCTGGGAAGGCATCGAACGCTACTGGACTCCCGCCCTCCTCAACTTCATCGGTATGTCCAACGTCACCGTTTCCGGTGACGGCCTGATTGACGGCTCCGGCGAAAATTGGCCTTCCGGGCGCGGCGGACGTGGCCGTTTTGGCCGTGGCGCGGGCACTGCGGGCAACACCACCGCCACTGCATCTTCAGGCAATGTCACCACCACGCCATCCTCCGGCAATGCCACCACCCCCACGCTCGCTGCCAATACCACCACCGATCAATCCTCCAACACCCCTAACCCCGGCCGTGGTTTCGCGCGCAATGGCGCGCCCGTCGGCCCCTTTCCCACCGTCGCCGAAGCCTATCCCGGCACCCTTCCCTCCACCGCCGTCCTCTCCCTCGCGCCCGACCCCGCGCGGCTCCCCCGCATCAACGCCGCCGGCATCGCGCTGCCCGGCGGTGCCGGCCTCGCCGCCCCGCGCACCCTCGTCTTCCAAAACTGCCGCGATGTCCACGTCGCCAACCTTCACGTCCTCAACGAAGCCAAATGGGGCGTCGTCTTCATCTACACCGACAACGTCCTCGCTGAAAACCTCACCATCCGCAATCCCGAGCACAACATCCCGAGTTCCGACTGCATGGACATTGACTCCTGCAGCCACGTCCTCGTCACCGGCTGCTTCTTCGAGTGCGACGACGATTGCCTCTCCATCAAGTCCGGCAAGGACGCCGATGGCCTTCGCGTCAACCGCCCCAGCGAGTATATCACCATCGAGAAAACCCACTTCGCCTACGGCCAGGGCGGTGCTGCCATGGGCAGCGAAACTTCCGGCGGCATCCGCCACGTCCTGGTCAACGACTGCCTCTTCAGTGACGGCAACTGGGCCCCCATCCGTTTCAAATCCCAGCCCAGCCGCAGCGGCGTCGTGGAGGATATCACTTACAGCAACATCACTCTCGATAACACCCGCGAGGCGGTCGAATTCAACCTCGCCTGGGACATGCGCATCTCGAATGGCGCACCTCCCGCCAAAGTGCTCCCCGTCGTCCGCGACATTAAAATCATCAATGTCACCGGCACCGCCCGCACCGTCGGCACCATCATCGGCCTCGCCGGCAGCCCCATCACCAACGTCGTGTTCCAAAACTGCAACATCACCGCCCAAACCGGCCTCACCCTCACCCACACCGCCAACCTCGACCTCTCCGGCCTGCACCTCACGGTCGCCCGCGGCGACCCCGTCATCTACGGCTCCGCCGCCTCCGCCAGTGACAACCCGGCCAACACCGACACCCCGTTAACAGCCCAGCCTGCGCCGCCACCTTCCACCGCCACCACTCCGCAAACTTCAACCCAGCAGTGATCCTGCGCCCCGTCTCCTTCCCACCCTGCACCTTCTTCGCGGTTTATCGTTTATCCCTTATCATTTATCGTTCTCTCCACCACGGCCCGCATCATTCCCAAATCAATCGCGCTCGTCTCCTCGCCCTTTCCCCACTTTCTTAAAAGTGTCAGCGTCAGCGCCCCGCCTAGGTGCTGCCGAAATTCCTCCAGCCCCGTCAACACTTCCAGTTCCCCGTTCTTGCTGTGCCGCTGCAACAACCTCCGCACTAGCGGATTGATTTTCCCGTCCCCGGTGTCGCACCCGAGCCGCTCCAGCGTCTGCACCACGCGCCGCGCCTCCCGCTCCGGCAGCCAGCCGCACGCCGCCGAATAACGCGCGTCCACCGCCACGCCCACGGCCACCGCGTCCCCGTGCGGCAGCCGGAAATTCGCCATCTGCTCCAGCTTGTGCGCCAGCAAGTGCCCAAAATCCAGCGGCCTGCCCGTCCCCTGCTCAAAGGGATCCCCGCCGGTCGCAATATGCCGCAAATGCAGCCGCGCGCTCTCCTCAATC
>CAZDAQ010000121.1:0-9270 GCA_964503425.1 uncultured Opitutales bacterium | reverse complement strand
CGCCGGCCCGAATGGAGAAACCATCGAAATGACCGTCAGCGCGGACGGCCAGTCCCGCCGCATGAGCTCGCGCAAGGTTAGCCCCTAGCGCCCTACGGCATCCTTGGCGGGAGTTTTCCTCGCCCGCTCGTCCGGTTCGCCCTGTTTGCGGCCGTGACGGGCGGGCTGTCTTTTGCACCCCCCTTAGCCACGGTTACAATCCGGTTTCACTTCTGTGAAATAATTAAGGGATTTAAATTTTGATATTGCGTTATATTTCATAAATTCTAAATAGCGAAGGAACATCGTCGCGGATAACGGGCCTTCCCGCCGCTTTCCGCCCGGTTTTCACCCACCCTCCTCACCACAAACTCGCTCCCGCGCCTTCACCATGTCCTACACCTCCTACTACATGAACAAGAGCCTGCCGGAAAACGCCGGCCTCGGCACCAAAGTCTGGTTGCTGAAAATCCCCCGCACCGCCGCCAGCACCGGGGGCCGCGCCCTCCTCGGCTCCCTCGTCCAAAATGTGGATGACGGCCCCTTCACGCTCGACTACCCCGCCCCCTACTCCCTGTCCGACATCGGCCTCGTCCTCAACCAAATCAAGGCCCTCGGCGGCCCGCTCGGCATCCCCTCCCCGGTCAACACCGATGTCCTCGCCGGCTTCTCCCTCTCGCTCAATGCCAGCTCCGGCCTCAGCCTCGCCGGCAACGGCAACGTCCCCGGCGTCCCCATCAATCTCAACCTCGACGTGGATTATTCCGAGACCAGTTCCGCCCTCCTCTCCTTCGGCCCCGGCTCCCAATTGGAGTATATCCCGACCGACTATCTCTCCCGCCTCTCCAAATATTTTGGCGGCGATCCCAAAAAAGCCTTCCCCAACGTCGCCGTCTCCATCCCCAACAACCGCATTGTGGACGTCGTCGTCATCGGCGTGAACTTCGCCTACGAGTTCACGCAAAAATCCAGCCTCAACGCCTCCTTCGCTGCCCAGGCCGCCGCCGCCACCGTCACCGCCGGCGGCAAGTTCGCCGTCACCGCCACCGGGGCCAACAGCTTCAAAGTCGCCCTCACCGACGGCGTCGAGTATCTCGTCGGCCTCCAAACCATCAATTGGGATAACCTCGACTCCTGATCTCCGGCCACCCTTCCGCCGCCGTCATCGCGCCTCGTGCGGAAACACTCCGCCCGCGACTTGGTTAATTAGTGCTCGGCGCGCTCGCCACCGTCGTCACCGTCCCGTTCGGCGCGATCCGCCGCACTGCCGAGTTCCCCGTGTCCGTCACATAAACATTCCCCGACGCATCCACGCTCACCCCGCGCGGCGCGTTAAACAGCGCCTGGTTCCCCGGCCCGTCCGCGTTCCCCGCCTGGCCCGGGATGCCCGCCACCGTCGTCACCGTCCCGTTCGGCGTGATCTTGCGAATCGTGTTGTTGTTCGTGTCGGCCACATAAATATCCCCTTGTGAATCCACCGTCAGCCCGCGCGGCGCGTTGAAACTCGCCGCCCCTCCCACCCCATCCGCGCTCCCGGCCGACGTGCCACCCGCCAGCGTGAGCACCGTGCCATCCGGCTTGATCTCGCGAATGTTCGAATTCCCCTCGTCCGCCACAAAAATGTCCCCCGCCGCGTCCGTCGCCAGTCCGCGCGGCTTGCTGAACAACGCGTCCGCCGTCGTCCCGTCGGTTGCCCCGCCCTGCCCCACCGTCCCGGCAAATGTGGTGACGCTCCCGTCCGGCGCAATCCGCACGATCGTGTTGTTGTCATTGCTCGCCACGTAAACATTCCCCTTGGCGTCCGTCGCCACCGCCGTCGGATTGTCCATGATCGGCGAAGTCGCGCTCGACGCCAGCGTGGTGAAAGTGTTCCCGTCCGGGCTCACGCTCTTGATCGTGCCCGTCTGCCAGTCCGCCATGATGATGTTGCCCGCCGCGTCCGTCACCGCGCCAATCGGCCCCGCGAACGTCCCCGACCCCGTCGCAGCCCCGACCTGGCCGTCCGGCGTAATCCGGTGCAGCGCCCCCGCCATGTCTGCCACAAAAACATTCCCGTTCGCATCCATCGCCAGGCCATAGGGCGTCACCAGCTGCGCGGTCACCGGGTTTACCACCCCGTTCGCGTGCGAAACCACGCCGCCCCCGGCCAGCCCCGCCGCCCCGGACGGCGTGTCGGTCACGATCGGCCCGATGGTCACATTCGCATTGTCCGCCGTGCCGGTGTTGTCCATCACCCCCGCCACCAGCGCGCCCAATCCACCCGCACCATTGCCAGCCGCATTACCCCCGCCCGCATTCGCCATCTGCCCTGCACTGCTCGAACCATCGCGGATAGTCCCGCTGCCCGCGTTCCCCGCGCTCGCACGGCCATTCGCTGCCGCGGCACTCGCCGAAGTCGTTTCCTGATGGGTAAACCACCACCAGCCAGCCGCTCCGCCACCAATGGCCAAAATGAACATCACCAACAGCGCCACCAGCGCGATAATCACCGGCTTGTGGTTCGGCGCCGCGGGCGCTCGCGCCGGATACCTGCTCGGGTCTTTGTCACGATCAATTACCGGGGGCCGTATCATGCCCCTAAACTGCGCCCTTCCCCCACCCCCTGCAAGGGTATTTGTTCACCACATTTTACCCACGCCAGCCACCGCATCGTAAACCGCCCGCATTTTCTCCACCACCTCCATAATTTTTCCGCCATCCCCCATCCTTACTTTCCCGGCGCCGCCAGAAACGCGATGCACTGCGGCGACCGCATTTTCACCGGCTCCCCCTGCGGCGTCAGCTTGCCCGTCGTGCCGTCAATGGCGTAAACCTGAATCGCGTTCCCGTTCTGCCCCGCGACCAGCAGCCATTTGCCCGACGGATCCAGCGTCTCGAATCGCGGCACCCCCGGCGCCGGCACGTCCTGCACCCACGTCAGCTTCCCGTCGCTCGCAATGGCAAACACACCCACGCTGTCGCGCCCCTGGCTGGGTTTCGCCACATCGCGGTTGCTCGCATACAAAAACCGGCCCTTCGCATCTACATTGATTTCCGCGCCCGTGATGCCCGTCTTGGTCGTCGTCGCCGGGATGCGCGCCACCGTCTGGTTCTCCGTGAGCGTCCCCTTGGCCGCGTCCCAATCATAGGCCAGCACCGTGGGCACCAATTCCGTGGTCACATACACCACTTTCCCGTTCGGGCTAAAGGTCAAATGGCGCGGGCCCGCGCCGGGCGCCGTGGGCGTGAACGCCGGCGTGTTCGGGCTTATCGTCCCGTCCTTGTCATTAAATTTGTAAATCCACACCTTGTCCTGACCCAAGTCGCAATTCAGCAGGTATTTGTTCGCCGGATCGAAAATCACACAATGCGCATGCGGGCCCGACTGTTGCCCGCTCGCCACCACGTTGCTCCCGCCGGCGTGTTGGTCGAACGCCGTCCGCTCGCCAATCGTGCCATCCGCCTTGATCGCAAACACCGCGACGCTCCCGCTGTCGTAATTCGCCACCGCCACATATTTGCCCGTTTTGTCGAGCGTCAGATGGCACGTCCCCGCCCCGCCGGTCGCCACCGGCGCATTCAACAGCGTCAGCGCCCCCGTCGCCGGATCAATTTTGTAGGCGCTGATCTGGCCCTTGCTCTCATTGCACGTGTAGAGAAACTTGCCGTCCGCCGATACCACGAAAAACGTCGGCGAGACCACCGCCGCGCCCCCCACCGGCGCGGTCAGCACCCCCGTGTCGCTGTTGAAATGGCTGAGGTAAAAGTTTTGCCCGCCCCCGCCCACGTAGGCGTAATAATCCGCGGCGGCTGCCCGCCCGCTCCCGGCGGATAAAATGGCCACAGCCATGAAAAAGCCCTTCAGAAAAATGACGGTCTTGCGCATGGGGGTAAATGCCTTCATTCAACTTTCAATCTCCGCGAATCGGAGACCAAGTGGTGGGAGCAACAGGGCTCGAACCTGTGACCTCATCCATGTCAAGGATGCGCTCTAGCCAACTGAGCTATGCCCCCAAGGTCGGAACGTTGAATTAAATCCATCCCCTCCTCAGCCGCAAGACCAAAGCTCGGCTCGCTTCCTGCTCCTTTTCAGTTGTTAATTTAACCTTCTGCCTTCTGAATTCCTCCTCCCATGTCCTCGTCCTCCTACAAACCCACCCTCCTCGTCATCCGTGACGGCTGGGGCGAAAACCACAACCACCACGACGACAAGTTCAACGCCGTCAAACTCGCCAACGTCCCCGTCTCCCGCCGCCTCTCCGCCCAATGGCCCCGCACCGAAATCATGGCCTGCGGGCTCGACGTCGGCCTGCCTGCCGGCGTCATGGGCAACTCCGAAGTCGGCCACCAAAACATCGGCGCTGGCCGCATCGTGGATCAGGAACTCGTCCGCATAGACAAAGGCATCGCCACCGGCTCCATCGCCGGCAGCCCCATCCTCAAGGCCGCCTTCGCCCGCGCCCGTTCCGGTGGCGATCTCCACCTCATGGGCCTCGTCTCCTCCGCTGGCGTCCACTCCATGCTCAGCCACCTCTTCGGCCTCCTCGTCCTCGCCAAAACCAACGGCCTCACCCGCGTCTTCATCCACGCCTTTACCGACGGCCGTGACTCCCCCCCCACCTCCGGCCTCGCCTTCATCAAGGAGGTCGAGGACGAATGCGCCAAAATCGGCCTCGGTAAAATCGCCTCCGTCGCTGGCCGCTACTGGGCCATGGACCGCGACAAACGCTGGGACCGCGTCCAAAAAGCCTACGACACCCTTACCGGTCGCCACATCGCCCGCACCGCCCCCAGCGCCGCCGCCGCCCTCCAATCCTATTACGACCAGCCCATTCAGGAATCCATGTCCGGCGACGAATTCATCCCCCCCACCCAAATCCTCGCCGCCGGCTCCCCCGTCGCCACCATCAAAAATGGTGACGCCGTCATTTTCTTTAACTTCCGTGGCGACCGCCCCCGCGAGCTCACCCGCGCCTTTATTGACGACCCCTTCAAGGGCTTCGACCGCGGCCCCAGGCTCGACCTCTACTACGCCACCATGACCAACTACGAGGAGGGCCTCTGCGCCAACGTCCTTTTCGACAAACCCCCGAAAATGGACGACATCCTCGGCTCCTACGTCGCGTCCAAGGGCATCGCCCAGTTCCGCTGCGCCGAAACCGAAAAATTCCCCCACGTCACCTTCTTCTTCAACGACTACCGCGAGGAACCCTTCCCCGGCGAGGAACGCGCCATCATCCCGTCCCCCAAGACACTCCCCGACGGCTCCCCCCTCGCCACCTACGACCAGTTCCCCGAGATGAGCGCCTTCGGCGTTCGCGACGCCGCCCGCGCCGCCATCCTCTCCCAAAAATACGGCCTCATCGTCGTCAACTTCGCCAACCCCGACATGGTCGGCCACACCGGCTCCCTCCCCGCCGCCATCAAAGCCTGCGAAACCGTGGACCAATGCCTCGGTGATCTCCTTGCCGCCCTCGATCAAGTTGGCGGCGCCGCCGTCGTCATCGCCGACCACGGCAACGCCGACCAAATGTGGGACTTCGACGCCAACAGCCCCCACACCCGCCACACCCTCAACCCCGTCGAAGTCATCGTGTATGGCAAAGATCTTCAGTCCCTGAAGCTCCGCCAAACCCCCGTCGGCCGCCTCGCCGACGTCGCCCCTACCCTCCTCCGCCTCATGGGCCTCCCCCAGCCCAAAGCCATGACCGGCGAAAGCCTCATCCTCGGCTAGGTCTGCCCGCCCATTCCCGCATTGCCTTGGTTCGCTGCCCTGGCTTATATTGCGTCTCATGCCGCCAGTGCGTTTAGAGACTGAGTTACTGACCGTGGACGATTACCGCGCCACCCCGGAGGGCACGCGCTATCAACTCATCGAAGGAGAACTCATCATGTCTCCCTCCCCCAACCTCAATCATCAGCAAATCATCTGGAACTTTATCCGGATTTTTGACCGTCACTTGGAAAAAAATCCCGTGGGGCGGGCTTTTGTTTCTCCCTTTGACATTTACCTCTCCGACCACGACGTCGTCCAGCCCGACCTCCTCTTCATCTCCACCGCCCGCCTCAGCATCCTCGCCGACGACGGCCTCCACGGCGCTCCCGATCTTGCCATCGAAGTCCTTTCCCCCTCCACCGCCCAGCTCGACAAAAAATCCAAGCGTATCCTCTACGCCCGCCACGGCGCGAAGGAACTCTGGCTCGTGGATCCCCTCCTCCTCCAAATCCAAGTTTACGACTTCGCCCGCGACACCGCCAAGCCCGTCCGCCTCGTCGAGGAAAACGAAACCTTCTCCACCCCGCTCCTCCCCGGCCTCACCGTCTCCGCCGCCGAAGTCTTCAAGCGCTGAAAACCCGCCCCGCGCGCGCTCCCCGCGCCGTCCCTCCTTCATCGCCCTGCGCCTTCTCGGCCACTCCCGACTCGCGCAGCCATGAGCGATACCCCCATCCACCACGTCGCCGACACCGCCATCTGGTTGCCGCCTGCCGCGCCCAGGATTCCCGCCGCCCCGCCGCCCTCTTCCACGACCGCTTCGCCGACCAGCTCGTCGGTGCGCTGCTTCGCCTCGCAACATCCTATCGGCCATCAAGCCTGATTTCCTGCAATTTCCCTGCCCATAACCTCTAATAATAATCCTTGACGATGGATGCATCGCTTTCCTACATTTGACCCAAGGTCGCTCTAACCTCAATTATAGGATACCCCCCTATGCTCGCACGATGCTCGTCTTCCAGCCATAAACTTCTGGCTTTGCTGCTTCTCCTTTCTGCCTCGGGCCTCGCGGCTCAGGCCTCGGTGGTCGCCACTTGGTTTCCCCTCTATGATTCAGGCGCGGGCGTGGGCACTCCTCCACCCTCCTCCGGTCTGAACACCGGCAGCCCCGTTATTGGGGACGGCACCGCCGCCAGCGCTAAGGATGTGAACTTGTGGGCTGCTTTCCCCGACCTCACCCTCGTCAACGCGGGCGACAGCATCACCTTCACCGCTTCGGTCACCCTCACCGGCATGACCAGCTCCGCCCGGCAGTTTCGCTGGGGCCTCTTTAACGTGAATGGCAGTTCAAATCTCACTGGCTGGCTCGGCTGGCAAGGCGCCCAAGGCACCGGAGCCAACGTCGCCGGAACCCAGGGCCGCTTTTACGAACGCAACAATCCCGACACCAATCCGTTCTACAGCACCACTGGCGCGACCACGGTCTCCACCTTTGCCGCCACCGGCACCAGCCCGACGTTTCTGAATAACACCTACAACATCGAGTTTCAAGCCACCCGCCAGGTCGACAATTCAGTCACCTTGTCCTGGTTTCTCAACAGCACGGACGGCACCTCCTACCTCTCCAGCGGCAGTTTCAACGACACCACGCCGCAAACCTACCTGTTCGACCGCGTGGGCATCCTGCTTGGCTCCACCTTGAACACATCCCAGGCCTCGTTCTCCAATATGGATGTAACGCTGACGTCCGTGCCCGAGCCCGCCAGCAGCGCCTTGCTGCTCCTTGGCGCGGTCGGAAGCGCTGCCCTGCTTCGCCGCCACCGCCGGAAATAATCCGGTCGGCCTCTCCGAATTGCCTGCCTGCGGCCTGAGCCGGGGGCTTCCTGTGTGCCGTGTTTGGCGATGGCCGCGCACCCCTGTCCTCCGCTGCGTTGCCTTGCGGCAAATTGAACGGTGATTTGAACCCGTCAATCCGGGTTTTTCGCAGGTTATTCACACCTTATGCACCACCAATGACCGGTTTCGGGGAATTTATTCACCTCGCCCAAATTAACATTGCCTCGCCCTGCCCGCCCCCTCTGTAGTGCGCACTTTCACCTTCCTGTAACCTGCGCTCATGTTCCTCCGCGAAGTCGTCATCAACGGTTTTAAAAGTTTCGCCGACCGCACCCGCATCGCCATGCAGCCGGGCGTCACCGCCATCGTCGGCCCCAACGGCTGCGGCAAAAGCAACATCGTGGACGCCATCCGCTGGGTCCTCGGCGAGCAAAGCGCCAAGGCCCTCCGCGGCGGCAAGATGGAGGACGTCATCTTCGCCGGCACCGACCAGCGTAAGGCCCTCCCCGTCTGCGATGTCTCTCTCACTTTCACCGATTGCGAAAAGGAACTCGGGACCGCCTTCAACGAGGTCGAGGTCACCCGCCGCGTCGGTCGCGACGGCGGCGGTGAATACTTCATCAACGGCAAGCAATGCCGCCTCAAGGACATCCAGCGCCTCTTCATGGACACCGGCGTTGGCCGCGTCTCCTACTCCTTCATGGTTCAGGGGCAGATAGACCAGATCCTCTCCTCCAACCCCGCCGAGCGCCGCGCCATCTTCGAGGAAGCCGCCGGCATCACCCGCTACAAAAGCCAGCGTCGCGAAGCCCTCAACAAACTCGCCCTCGTTGACCAAAACCTCGCCCGCGCCACCGACGTCATCGAGGAGGTCGCCCGCCAGATCGGTTCCCTCAAGCGCCAGGCCGGCAAAGCCCTCCGCTACCAGCGCCTCAAGCACCGTCTCTCCAAGCTCGACCTCGCCCACAACGCCTTCTTCCACACCACCCGGCGCGACTCCATCGCCCGCCTCGAAGCCCTCGCCGAAGCCCTCCGCGCCGCCACCTCCCAAACCTCCGCCGGCCTCCGCGACCGCGAGGAAAAAGTCGCCGCCCTCAAATCCGACCGCGCCGCCCTCCACCAAAAACTTCAGGACGCCCAGCAGGCCGTCTTCGACCTCCGCTCGGAAAAAGACAGCGCCGACAGCCACGCCCAGCTCGCCCTCACCCGGCGTGACGACCTCCTCGCCCGCGTCACCGAAATCGAAACCGAAATCTCCGCCCTCCGCGAGCAGTTCGCCGCCCTCGACGAGCGCCTCCAGACCGACTCCGCCCACAAACGCGGCGCGCTCGACCACGTCGGCGCTTCCGACGCCTCCTTCCGCGCCCGCCAGTCTGACTTCGACGCCGCCCTCGCCACCCTCCAGCAGGCCGAACGCGCCTTGCAGGACCAGCGCCAGCACCTCCTCATGCTCGAGAGCGGCATCACCCGCTTCCGCTCCAACAGCACCACCCTCGAGGTGGACCTCAAAACCTACCAGGTAAAGCACGCCGCCCTCGCCGACACGCTTTTTCAACTCAAGGAGGAGCGCAACAACCTCTCCCGCCAGCAGTCCGAATTCTCCGCCGCCCGCGAATCCCGTGCGCGCGACCAGGCCGCCGCCCAGCAGGCCGTCACCGACGCCCAATCCGCCGAGGCCGAACTTCGCAAACAGTTCCGCGAAACGCAAACGCGCGTGCAGGAGCTCGACCGCTCCCTCGCCCGCGGCGCCGCCCGCTTGCAGG
>CAZDAQ010000120.1:0-9359 GCA_964503425.1 uncultured Opitutales bacterium | reverse complement strand
GTTGCGTTGGCTGCGTTGGATAGGTTTGATGCGTTGGCTCGGTTGGCTGCGTTTGCTGCGTTGGTTGCGTTGGGAGGGCCGGTTGGGTTGGGGCGGGCACAGGAAACGGGCGCGGCGTGTGCGGCTTGATGTTTTTGGGCGGGTGGGTTTTAATGAGGTGATGCGCCGGGGGGCTGGCGCGATTTTTTACCGATGTCCGAACCGACCACCGCTCATCCGCTGATGGCCCATGCCGCCGGTATTTCGCACCAGGTGGCGCATTCGGTGGAGGAGACGTGGACGTTTACGAACGCTTTGCTGGGGGAGCATTTGGGGACGATTTTGGGGTTTGTGCTGGCGTTGCTGGTGATCGGGCGGCTGACGCTGGAGAAGCGGAATCCGAGCAATGTGTTCGCGTGGGGTTTGCTGATGCTGTTCGTGCCATGGCTGGGGGTGCCGCTGTATTTTTTGTTTGGCGGGCGGAAGAGCCACCGGCTGGCGCAGGCGAAGATGCGGCTGAATGCGTATGCGGCGCAACTGGCGGCAGGGCTGAAGCCGGGGGAGCCGCAGACGGGGGACGAGCCGCTGCGGCTGGCGCCACGGCGGAAGTTTGCGTATAATGCGTTTCACCTTTTGGGGGACGGGGTGTCGGCGTATGCGGCGCTGCGGAGCGAGATCGCGCGGGCGCGAAAGTCCATTCATTTGCAGACGTTTATTTTGGGGCGGGATGACGATGCGCGGCAGATCGTGGAGGATTTGGCGGCGCGGGCGCGGGCGGGGGTGGAGGTGAAGCTGTTGATTGACGCGCTGGGGAGCCTGGGGGCCGGGGGGCGGTTTGTGGAGCCGGTGCGGGCGGCGGGCGGGCGGGTGGCGCGGTTCATGCCGGTGCTACCGATGCAGACGAAGATGTCGGCGAATTTACGGAATCACCGGAAATACGCGATTTTCGACCGGGAGCGGGCGCTGGCGGGCGGGCAGAACGTGGACAAGCGGTTCATCGCGGCGAAAGACGGGCCGGGGCTGTTTCTGGATTTCAGCGCGTTGATCGAGGGGCCGGTGGTGGCGGCGTTCAACCGGTCGTTCGTGAGCGACTGGTGTTTTGCGTCGGGGGATTCGCCGCAGGAGTTTCGGGACTTGCTGGCGCATGTGCCGGAATCGCGCGGGCCGAACGAGGTGGAGGTGATGACGAGCGGGCCGGATGTGCGGGGCGACCCGTTGTGGGAGCGGCTGCTGACACTGGTGCAGCAGTGCCAGGAGGAGTTGACGATCGTGACGCCGTATTTCATCCCGGACGAGGTGTTGTTCCAATCGCTGCTGGTGCAGGCGCATTTGGACAAGAAGATCCGGTTGATCGTGCCGGAGAAGTCAAACCATGTGATGACGGACTTTGCGCGGCACTATTATCTGCGGTTGTTGCACGAGGCGGGGGTGGAGGTGCTGTTTTACCGGCCGCGGATGAATCACGGGAAGCTGGTGCTGGTGGACGGACGGGTGGCGATGATGGGGTCGGCCAACATGGACATGCGGAGCCTGTTCGTGAATTTTGAGATCGGCGTGTTTTTATTTTCGCCGGAGCCGATCCGGGAGCTGACGCAGTGGATGGAGGGGTTGCTGCCGGGGTGCGTGAGCTACACGGAGGCGGGCTACGCGGGGGCGGGGGAGAACCGGCGGGTGATGGAGGATTTCGCGCATTTGCTGGGGCCGCTGCTGTGAGGGAAGGGGTTGCGTTCGGCGCGGGCAGGAACTAGGGAGGGGGCGTCCTGGTCGAAAGGATTAAAGCCCCCATGCCGCCGAAGCCGATGCGCCGATATTTTTCAAAACTGCCGGGCTGGGCGTGGGCGGTGGCGGTGTTGCTGCTGGCGGCTCTGCTGTCCAGCAGAGCGACGGGCGGGGCCACGGGGAGCGCGACGACGGCGGCGGCCAAGGCCACGCCGAAAATATCGCTGGGGATTGACGTGCTGCAGGCGGGGAATTTTACGCAGTTGCGCGGGAAGCGGGTGGGGTTGCTGACGAACCCGGCAGGGGTGAACCGCGACGGGGTGAGCACGATTGACGTTTTGCGGCATGCGAAGGGAGTAAACCTGGTGGCGTTGTATGGGCCGGAGCACGGAATTTACGGGGATGAGAAGGCGGATGTGCCGATCGCGGACAAGGTGGACAAGCGCACGGGGCTGCCGGTGTATTCGCTGTATGGGAAATACCGCCGGCCGCCGCCGGAGATGCTGAAGGGGATTGATGTGATGGTGGTGGACTTGCAGGACGTGGGGACGCGGTCATATACGTTCATCAGTTGCTTGCGGTACGTGATTGAGGCGTGTTTCGAGCAGGGTAAGGAAGTGGTGGTGCTGGACCGGCCGAACCCGCTGGGGGGATTGAAGGTGGGCGGCCCGATGATGGAGCAACAGTGGATGAGTTACGTGGGGGCGTATCCGATACCGTATGTGTATGGGTTGACGATTGGCGAACTGGCGCGGATGGCGAAGGACACGCCCGGATGGCTGCGAACGGCGGACGGGAAACCGCTGCCGGAGGACATGCGCAAGAACGGAGTACTGCTGGTGGTGCCGATGCACGGGTGGAAGCGCGCGATGGTGTGGCCGGACACGGGGCTCACGTGGGTGCCGACATCGCCGGGGATACAGAATTTGCAGGCGGCCTTCGGCTACGGGCTGACGGGGCTGGGGGCGCAACTGGGGGAGTTTAAGCACGGGTTCGGGACGCCGTATGCGTTCCGCCTGCTGAATTATCCGAACAAAACGCCGGAGGAATTGACGGTGGCGATGAAAGGGCTGCACCTGGCGGGGCTGGATTTCGCGCCGTTGACTTACAAGGAGGACGGGGAGGCGAAATCGGGCGTGTATGTGCAGATCACGAACTGGAACGCAGTGGACCCGACGGAGTTGTCATTTTACATGATGAAGCTGACGGCGGCGTGGGACCCGGCGGGGAACCCGTTTGTGGCGGCGAAGGGGAGCGACGCGGATTTGTTCAACAAGCACGTGGGGTCCACGGCGTGGTGGGAGGAAATCACGCAGAAAGGCGGGAAGGCGGACGTGGCGGGATTTTTCAAGCGGTGGGACGCGGAGGACGCGGCGTTCCAGAAAACGAGCAAGCGGTGGTGGCTCTACCCGGAGTGAGGGGCGGCATTGAACCTTGACCGGGCGGGGGCGGGCGGTTACGGGAGTGGGTTTCCCCACACGCATGAGCAAGCAATACAACAAGGTTATTAAACGCCACCGCCGTGACGCCTACTTGAAGCGCAGGAAGGCGGCCCTCCGGGCCGCGCGTCCCGCCAAGAGCGCGAAGAAGGACAAGGCCTGAGCGGACGGCGCCTATACGCCCCCACCATGTCGCACGTTTGGCCGTTGCGAGTGATCGCGCAGGCCGGCATTGCCGGCCTGGCGGCGGCGCTGGGCGGATGCCTGTCGGCGCCGCAGGGGCCGACGAGCGCGGGGGCCGTGGCGCCGACGGGGGGGAATGTGTCCATCAACGCGGTGGCGCAGCGGTATATCGAGGAGGGGCGGTTCAAGCGGATTACCGAATACTTTGACAACACGGAGAACAAGAGCGGGCACATTGTGGAGCGGACGGACCCGAAGCAGCGCTCAGGGTATTATTTCATTGTGGATTTGGACTGGCACCCGGGGGTGGTGATGCCGGCGGGGACGAAGGCGGTGCTGGATTACATTCGCGCGGACAGCCCG
Source organism: uncultured Opitutales bacterium (assembly GCA_964503425.1). Classification (GTDB taxonomy): domain Bacteria; phylum Verrucomicrobiota; class Verrucomicrobiia; order Opitutales; family JABDGR01; genus CAZDAQ01. The sequence goes on along the minus strand of CAZDAQ010000120.1, from coordinate 5,676 downwards.
GCGCCGCGGCAGGCGGTGTTCACGTTCCCGAAGGCGGCGAGCACGTGGTCGGAAGTTTTTCTGGGGCTGACGGGGGCGGACTGGCCGAGCGCAACGACGGAACTGGTGGCCTACCGGCTGCGACTGGAAACGGCGGACGGGCAGCTGCTGGCGGAGCACAAGAGCTTTTTGTGGGACATGCCGGCGGGTACGGCGGAAAAAGTGGCCGCGGATGCAGCGGCGGGCGGAACGGGCACCGCGCCGGCGGCGAGCGCAACGACGGCGACCAGTGGCAGTCCTCCGGCGAGTGGGACGGCGACACCGGCGGAGGCCGCGGGCGCGGGAGCGAGTGGAGCGAAGTGAATTTGTGTGTGCGTGGTTAATTAAACGGAAATGAGCGCGCAGGTTCAGGACGGGAGGCGCGAAGAGCAGGCGTGGAGCGCATGGCGGAAATTATCGCCATCGCTCAAAATGGAAGCGGGGGCGCTGGCGGAGACGGTGGGCGGGGGCCAGGCGTTTCGCTGGCGGCGGGTGGAGAAAGGCGAGGCATGGCAGGGTGTGTGGGGCGGGGCGGTGGCGCGAGTGCGGGTGGGGCGCGCGGGCGAAGTGGAATGGAGCGCGCCGCTGGAATTGGAAGAGCGCGTGGGAGCGGCGATGGGGGATTATTTTGCGGCGGACACGGATTTTGCGGCGCTGGCGGACCAACTGCCGTGGCGAACAGACGACGTATTGAAAAAGCGGATACAAACCTGGGGCGGGCTGCGGTTGCTGCGGCAGCCGCTGGGGGAGGCGCTGCTGGCGTTTTTGTGCAGCAGCGCGAAGCGGATTCCGCACATCATGCAGATGTGCGAGGCGCTGGCGGGACGGTTCGGCGAGCCGGTGTGGGGAAGCGTGCGGGCGTTGCCGACGTGGGCGCGGCTGGCGGAGGCGCACGAGAGCGAATTGCGGGCGTGCGGGCTGGGGTATCGCGCGCGGTTTGTGAAGCTGACGGCGGAGAAGTTAAAGGAAACACCGGGCTGGGAGGCGATGATTAGGGGCGCGTCGTATGCGGAGGCGCATGACTGGCTGGCGGCACTGCCAGGAGTGGGGCCGAAGATCGCGGATTGCGTGCTGTTGTTTGGCGCGGCAAAATACGCGGCGTTTCCCGTGGACACCTGGATTTTACGCGCGATGGCGGAGCGGTATGGACTGCGCGGCTGGCGGCCGGCGCAGGTGGCGCAGTTTGGGCGAGCGCATTTCGGGCCGCTGGCGGGGCTGGCGCAGCAGTTTTTGTTTTCGGGGGAGAGGAAAGAGGGGAAGATGGGAAGGAAAGGAAGAAAAGAAGATAAAGAAGCGATGGAACAGAAGCGTGCAAAGGGCACGAAGGAAAGAGGGGTGGGGCGATGAAACGCGGAAAGAAAGCGCAGGAGCCGTTTCTATGGCCGGTGCCAAAAAAGGCGACATGGACGGGAGAGACGACGGGAATTCCGGAGGTGATGACCGCGAGCAGTGAAGTGACGATTACGGAAAGCGCGCGAAGGGCCTGGTTGGGATTGAACCGGATTGCGGGTATAAACGAAAAGGAGTGCCAGCCCATCGAAGAGAAACGCGGAGCCACCTGGTTGCAGATCAAACAAGTCAGCGATTTGCCGGACGAAGGCTATCGGCTGACCATCGGCATAAGGAATGTTTCGATTGAGGCATCGACGCCACTAGGAGTGAAATTCGGCATCTATACTGTGTCGTGGTTATGGCAAAAGCCAACGGGGTTGCCGATTGGCCGAGTGGAAGACTGGCCGGATTTTGCCGTGCGCGGATTCATGCTGGATATCAGTCGCGGGAAGGTACCCATGGGATTTAATCTTTACGAACTCCTGATGGTGCTGGCGGGCTTGAAGTATAATCATCTGCAGCTCTACACCGAACACACGTTTGCCTTTCACGAGCACAAGGCCGTCTGGGCCGACGCTTCGCCCTTGGCGGCTGAGAACGTGAAGCTGCTTCAGCATTACTGCGAGCAGTTCGGCGTAGAACTTTCAGCTAACCTCAATTCCTTCGGCCATTTTGAGCGGTGGTTGAAGCATCCGGAATACAAACATCTGGCGGAATGCCCGAACGGATTTGAGCATCCGATAAAAGGGAAAGTGCCACATGGGACGACGCTGCGGCCCAATGCGGCGAGTTTGAAGTTTTTGGATAAGCTATGGGCGGAATATTTGCCGCTATTCAAATCGAAGCGGTTTAATCTCGGGGGGGATGAGCCATGGGAATTGGGGCAGGGGTGGAGCAAGCCACTGGTGAAGAAATACGGGAAGCACCGGGTGTATTTGGATTTTCTGAAAAGGCTGCACAAGCAGGCGAAGAAGCACGGGAAGGAAATGCTGTTCTGGGGGGATATATTGCTGGAGTCGCCGGAGTTGGTGAAGGAAGTGCCGAGGGATGCGACCGCGCTCTTGTGGGGCTACGAGGCGTATCATCCCTTTGCGGAGCAGTGCGCGAAGCTGGCGAAGGCCAAGCGGAAATTTTGGGTGTGTCCCGGGACGTCGGCATGGAACACCTTCACAGGGCGGACGGACAACATGCTGGCGAATATCGAGAGCGCGGCGAAGCACGGGTTGGCGAACAGGGCGAAGGGTTTTTTGCTGACCTCCTGGGGGGACGGCGGGAATCATCAGCCGCGCCCCTTGATGAATGCAGGAATCGTTTATGGCGCTGGGGCAGCGTGGAATGTAAAGGGAACGAGAGGGGATAAACTGCAGCGCGCGATCGACCAACATTTTTGGTGCAACTGGCTTGGAAAATCGCTTTTGGAAATTGGCTGCGTGGAGAATGGAATCAAGCGGCCTTTGCCGAATCGCAGCCGGCTGCATAATTTGTTTTTTGCGGATCGTGCAGGCTTGAAAAAGGAATGCGAGACACTCACGGTGAAAGAGCTCGTCACGGCGACCACAAATTTAAAGCGCGTGCGCAGGAATTTGCCGGAAACCAAATTAGCCCGATCACTGGATATACTATATGGCGCCGACCACGAGTTGCGGCTGGGGATCGATATGGCGGCATGGGCAGTCAAGCGAGCGCTGTTATTCAAGGCCGACAAAAAAGATCCGGCGTTACGTGAAGAACTTAATGCACTGATCGAGCGGTTCGAAAAGGCCTGGGTCTGGCACGCGCGGCCGGGGGGATTGCCGGAGGCGGTGGCACGGATGCGGGCGGTGGAGAAGGAGTTGTAGGGGGCGCTTAGCTTTTGGCGGAGGCGTTGTCGGCGAGGGCTTGGAGTTTTTCGACTTTTTCGGCTTCGGCGAGGGCGGCGAGGAGTTCGTCGAGGTCGCCTTCCATGAGCTGGGTGAGGTTGTGGGCGGTGAAGCCGATGCGGTGGTCGGTAACACGGGACTGAGGAAAGTTGTAGGTGCGGATGCGTTCGGAGCGGTCGCCCGTGCCTATTTGGGATTTGCGCTGGGCGGAGTATTTGGCGCTTTCCTCCTCCTGCTTGCGTTCGAGAAGGCGGGCGCGGAGGACTTTGAAGGCCTTGATTTTGTTTTTGAGCTGGGAACGCTCGTCGGAGCATTTAACGATGAGGCCGGTGGGTTTGTGGAGGAGCTGGACGGCGGAGTCGGTGGTGTTGACGCCCTGGCCGCCGGGGCCGGAGGCGCGGGCGACGGAGACTTCGACTTCGTCGGGGTTGATTTGGAGGTCCACCTCCTGGGCTTCGGGGAGGACGGCGACGGTGACGGTGGAGGTGTGAATGCGGCCATTGGCCTCGGTGGCGGGGACGCGCTGGACGCGGTGGACGCCGCTTTCCCATTTGAGGGTGCGGTAAACGTCGGCGCCGGTGACGAGGAAGATGACTTCGCGGAGGCCGCCGGCTTCGGAGGAGCTGGAGGAGAGCGGCTCGACGGACCAGCCGTGGGTTTCGGCGTAGCGAGTGTAGAGGCGGGCGAGCTCGGCGGCGAAGAGGGCGGCTTCGTCGCCCCCGGTGCCGGCGCGGATTTCGACGATGGTGTTGCGGGCATCGGCGGGGTCGGGCGGCAGCATCAGGGTGAGAACCCGGTCGTTGAGCTTGGGGAGTTCGGCGCGGAGGGCGACAAGCTCCTCTTCGGCGAGGGTGCGGAGGTCGGCATCGGAGGCGGGGTCGGCGAGGAGGGCAGCGTTTTCGGCGATGGCGGCGGCGGTTTTGGCGAGCTGGTTGTGGAGGTGGGTGAGCTCGGTGAGCTTCTGGTGTTCGCGGCCAAGTTCGCCGGCGCGGCGCTGGTCGTTATAGAATTCAGGCGCGGCCATGAGCGCGTTGATTTCGGTGAGACGCGCCTGGAAGGGTTCGATGGGGGGAAGGACCATGAAAAAGATGAAGGATGAATTAGGAAGGGTAAACCAGCCGAAGATGATGCGTTCGTATGCAGGAAACCGGAGAGGTTAGCGCAAATTTATGCCCGAGGGAAGCCTGCGGGCGGGGTTTTTTGCTTTAAGGGGCGGGCGGGGGTGTTAAGCTGGCGCATCATGCCTGAACCGGAGAGCAATTTGCGGAGCCGCGAGGTGGTGGCGGTAATCTGGGATTTCGACAAGACGCTGATCCCGGGTTACATGCAGGCGCCGCTGTTTGCGCATTTTGGGGTGGACGAGCGGCGGTTTTGGGCGGAGGTGAACAAGCTGCCGGAGATTTACCGGCGGCGGGGGATGCGGGCGTCAAAGGACACGGTGTATCTGAACCATTTGCTGAGCTACGTGCGCAACGGGCCGATGCGGGGGTTGAACAACCGGCTGCTGCGGCAACTGGGGGCGAAGCTGAAGTTTTGCGCGGGGCTACCGCAGTTTTTCCCGGAGCTGCAAAAGGTGGCGCAGAGCCGTTCTGAGTTCGTGCAACTGGAGATCGCGGTGGAGCATTACATCGTGAGCACGGGGCTGGCGGAAATGATCCGGGGGAGCGAGATCGCGCCGTTCGTGGAGGACATTTACGGATGCGAGTTTGTGGAGAACCCGCCGCCGCCGCATTTCAGCCGGCAGGACGAGATGGCGCTGGAGGGGGCGGACTGGGAGATCGCGCAGATCGGGGTGATGGTGGACAACACAATCAAGACGCGGTTTATTTTTGAGATCAACAAGGGGTCGAACAAGAATCCGGCGATTGACGTGAACGCGGTGGTGCGGGCGGAGGACCGGCGGGTGCCGATCAAGAACATGATTTACATCGCGGACGGGCCGAGCGACGTGCCAGTGTTTTCAGTGGTGCGGCGCAACGGGGGCAAGACGTATGCGGTGTATGATCCGGCGAGCCCGGCGGAGTTTGCGCAGAATGACGGGCTGCTGCAGGTGGGGCGGATTCACGCGTATGGGCCGGCGGACTTCCGGCCGGAGAGCAGCACGGCGCAGTGGTTGAAGATGCATGTGCTGGGGATTTGCGAGCGGATTGCGCGGGAGCGGGAGGACTCGGTGGCGGCGCGGGTGGCGCACCCGCCGAGGCATTTGCACGCGCCGGAGCCGGCGGCGCCGGCGCAGCGGCAGCACGAGTTGTTTGGCGAAAAACATTAGCGGCGAAAATTTCCGCGAAAATTTTCATTCCCTCATGCCTGCCGAAGTTCACACTTATCCCGGATTCAAGGTGGCGGTGGTGCGGGGCGAGCCGCGCGAGCGGGCGCGGGCGCTCGGGGCGCTGCACCGTCCGGGCGGGCCGTTGTCGCCGGGGGCGGGGCGGTTTTTCATTGAGATATTAAGCAAGTTTGCGGCGCG
>CAZDAQ010000119.1:0-9398 GCA_964503425.1 uncultured Opitutales bacterium | reverse complement strand
AAATCCTCCGCCGCTTCGGCTACGAAGACTATCGCGCCCGCCTGGGTTGACGTTGCACAACCGCTTGAAAACAATTTGGTTCGGCGAGGATTTTAGCGCTTGAGAATACCGCCGTGACCACCGCTGGTCTTTGCTGAATGGCTGCCGGTTCCGCGGAAATTATAAGTCGTTCGATTTGGCGCAAATCCTGCTGGTTCTCCCGGCGCAATAATTGATTTGACCTTCCCTCTTCTCATTATTTTTTTCGCGCCATGCTTAGGAAATCCTCCCTTCCCGGTCGTATCTTTCGCCTCTCCTCCCGCCTGTCCATGGTGACGTTGGCCGCTCTTGCCGCCACCTCGGCCCATGCTGTCACTAGCGGCCTGGATTTCTCCGGTTATGGCCCCAATCCGTCATATCCCTCTTTCGCTAACACGGACTTCAGCAATTACACCGCCTACCAGTCCTTTTTTTCCGGCCTGACCGCCGACTTCACCGGCTTCACCAGCGACAACAGCGTGACCATGCTGGACTTCAGCAACAGCAACTACGGTTCTGCTCCCGCTTTCGCCGTGCTTGGCTATAACGCCATTAACAATTACGCCACGCGCATGCAGGGCTTCATCACTATCACCGACGCCGGCATCTACACCTTCGGCACCACCAGTGACGACGGCTCGGTGCTTTACATCGATGGCACCCTCGTCGTTAACAATAATCAATTCCAGGGTGCCACGCGCGCCACTGGCACCGTCTCCCTCACTGTCGGCGAGCACACCATCGACATCGGCTATTACGACGGCGGCGGCGGTGAAGGCCTCCTCGTGGACTGGAACGGCCCCGACACTTCTTCCGCAACTGACACCCTCCCCAATTCCGTCCTCGCCCCCGTCCCCGAGCCCGCTCAAGCCGCCACCGGCCTCGGCCTCCTCGCCCTCGGCGCCGCCGGCGTCTCCGCCTATAAACGCCGCCGCCGCCAAAAAGCCGCGTGACTCTCGCCCGTTCGCCCCGGCCGGGTCCCTCCCGCCCGCCATCCACGCATGACGCTCCTCGCCCTGCGCCGGGCCGAGATTCTTGCTGACCCCGCCGCTGGTCGCCTCACCCAGCCCTGCTTGAATGGGGCCGGCTGCTCATGTGAGTTAAACCCCTCGCTCCCCCCCAGCGGGTCTTTTCCGCACTTGCGCTTTTACCGCGCTTTTTATACATTGGGAAAATCCTCTTCACCATGCTTTGGTGTCCTCGAGAATTGAATTAAGCCTCCTGCAGCCAGTCTCGTCCTCCGTCCCAACGTTCCCGCTGTGCCGACAAAATCCACCCTGGCCGAGTCTCCCGCGCATATGCGCGCCGCCCTTTTGGAAGCCCATCCGTTTTTTCGCGGCATGAGCGACGAAAGCGCTCGTGCCCTCAAGGAAGCCGCCGTCATTGTCTTCCACGGCGTGGACGAAGTCATCTTCTTCGAAGGCAGCCCCCCCGACGCCATGTTCCTCGTCCTCGAAGGCCGCGTCTCCTTCGTCAAATCCCTCCCCGAAAACCAGTTCCGCGTCATCAACCAGGCCATGGCGGGCGATTTCTTTGGCGAGATCGGCATCTTCGCCGGCGCCCCCCGCGCCCTCGGCGCCCGCACCGCCGCCCCCACCTCCCTCGCCCGCATCTCCAGCGACGCCCTTCACGACTTCATCCACAACACCCCCGGCCCCGTCGGCCAGATCTTCCGCTCCATCGTCAACCACCTTGACCACACCACCCGCCATTACGTGGACGACATGCTCCGCCAGGAAAAAATGGCCCTCGTCGGCAACATGGTCAACTCCATCATCCACGACTTCAAAAACCCCTTCACCCTCATCAGCCTCGGCGCTCAGCTCCTCATCCAGAAACACCAGGACGAACGCACCCGCCATGTCTGCGCCAACATGATCCAGCAGGTCGAACGCATGACCGAGATGGCCCAGGAAATCAGCGAATTCTCCAAGGGCACCAGCAACCTCAAACTCGGTCGCGTGGACCTTCACCACCTCGGCGAGCGCTTCCACGAGCTGAACGAACCCTACTTCTCCAAGGAGGGCGTCCGCATCGAAATTGACCTGCACCCCGTCATCATCGAAGCCGAGGAAAACAAACTCCTCCGCGTCCTCCAAAACCTCGTCGTCAACGCCATTGACGCTGTCGAGGAACGCCCTGACGGCCTCGTCCGCATCCTCGGACGCGACTGCGGCGACCACTGCGAAATCGTCGTCTCCGACAACGGCCAGGGCATCCCCGAGGCCATCCGCAACCGCCTCTTCGAACCCTTTGTCACCCACGGCAAACGCCGCGGCACCGGCCTTGGCACCGCCATCGTCAAGTCCATTGTCGAAGCCCATCAGGGCCGCATCCGCTTTGAAACCGCCACCGGCCACGGCACCACCTTCTTCATCACGCTGCCCAAGTCCCCCGCTGTCCCCGCTGCCTGAGGCCCGCGCCCGGTCCCGCTCGTTTTGCGATAATCGCTTGCTCGTCGGCCCTTTTATACTATACTGGCAGAATCAACATTCAGGCCGCTCCCTCCCATGCACCTGACCAAAAAAGGCGAATACGCCCTCCGCGCCCTCATCAACCTCGGCATCGCCCAGGAGGTTGGCCGCTCCCACGTCTCCGTCTCCGAGCTCACCAGTTTCAGCAAGCTCCCTCTTAAGTACGTCGAGCAAATCCTCCACCAGCTTCGCCTCTCCGGCTACGTGGACACCCGCCGCGGCAAATACGGCGGCTATTTCCTCCGCAAGCCCATGAAGGAAATTAAAATCGGCGAAGTCGTCCGCCTCCTCGACGGCCCCCTCGCCCCCATCTCCTGCGCCAGCCAGACGGCCTATGCCCCCTGCTCCTGCCCCGACGAAGCCCACTGCGGCCTCCGCATGTTGATGGTGGATGTCCGCAACGCCATTGCCAACATCCTCGACCGCTACTCCCTTGCCGAAGTCGTCGAAGTCACCATGCGCCGCATGCGGCGCGATAAAATCCCCCTCCCCTTCGCCCTCGCCCGTTCCGCCCGCGGCTGACCGGTTTTTTCCGGCCCGCATTTTTTTGAAAATAGTTGGTTGACACTGCAAAAACTTTCGTGTTTTTAATGTCTATCAAACTTATGAAGTATATCCTTATCAAGATTACGGGGATTAACTAATCACCACCTTTCCCACCATGTCCTCCCTCGCCCAACCCGCCGCTCCCGCCACTGCTCCCGACTGGCTCGACCTCGTCCGTCGCAAGGTCGCCGGTATCCGCTACGGCCAGGTTTACATCGTCGTGCACGACCAGCAGGTCACCCAAATCGAGTGCCTCGAAAAAACCCGCCTCCCCTCCCCCCGCCCCGCCTCCGGCCACCACCCCGACTCGGACTAATCCCGCCCCACCCTTTTCTCTGACCGGTCCCCCGGAAGTCTCACCTACCTGCGCTAAAACCGCCTGCCTGACCGGTCCCCCGGAAGCTGGGTCTCAAGACAAACTACAACCCATGCACTCCATAATCACCATCCTCCCGGCTCGTGCCACCCGCCGCTTTGCGGGTGCTGCTGGCCTCGTTGCGGCCCTAACCTTTGCGGCCGCTCCCGCCCACGCCCAGGACAAGGCCACGCTCGACCTCCTGGTCAAAAAGGGCTTCATCACCCAAGCGGAAGAAGACTCCCTTGCCAAATCCGCCGCGATCGTCGTCAATCCCAAGGAAGCCGCCGTCAAAAAGCTGCAAATCGAGGGCCTGCTCCAGATCCAGTATGACTGGCTGACCACCCAGGACAAAGGCCCTGCGGCCATTTCGCCGCCCGCCACCAACCAGTTCTCCGTTCGTCGCGCTTACTTCGGCGCCATTGCGGATCTGGGCAACGGCTGGACCGGTGAAGCCCTCTTCGACTTCGCCGCCGGCCCCCAAACCTCCGCCGCCCCGCAAGCCCAGGCCACCCAGAACAACTTCGAGAAAATCATCATCAGCAAGAAGTTTGACGACTGGGGCACCGCCACCGCCGGCTTCCAGAAAGTGCAATGGGCCCAGGAGGAAAACACCCCCTCTGCCCAATTGAAAACCATTGAGCGTTCCATCGCCACGAACTACTTCGACGGCGCCTGGGGTGGCTCCACCACTGGCCGCCTTGGCTTCGGCAACCGTCACACTGGCCTCTTCTGGAGCGGTGTCGTCCCCGCGGTTGACGGCCTGTATTACGGCGCTGGCTTGACCAACGGCATCCAAAGCACCGTCAACTTCGGTAATTCCGGCGCTGGTGTCGCGGCCTATAACGAGTTCGCCGGCTGGGCCAGCCTCGGCTACAGCGGCAAATGGGGCGACTTCGGCTACAAAGTCGGCGTGAACGCCGGTTACGCTGGCGACGCCAACAGCGTCAGTGGCCTCCCGGGCGCCCTCGGCTTCAACCAGAACAACTCCATCATCGGCTACAACCCGTATGCCACCTTGACCTATGGCGACTTCGCCCTCGCGGCCGAGTTCCTCCAGGCCCGGGTGCAAAACGGCCGCCAGTCCGGTGCCGGCGCCGCCGCGGTTTACAGCAACGCTTCCCCCTACGGCCTAAACATCACGCCGTCGTATAAGATCAACAGCCAGTGGGAAATCGCCGCCAAGTATAGCTACTTGTCCACCAATGGCCGTGGCACCCAGATTAACCCGGTGGACCGCAACGCCCAAAACACCTTCGGCACCGTCTCCTACGACAATGCCTGGTCCGGCTACCTCGGGGTGAACTACTACATCATCGGCTACGACCTCAAAATCTCCGCCGGTTATGAATACACCCAGTTCTACGACCGGCAGGTCGCCGTCGGCGGAAACTTCAACGGCCCCCGCGCCAACGTCAATGGCGTCCGCACCCAGATCCAGCTCCTGTTCTAAGCGAGCTGTTTAACTTAACACCCACAAAGGAACCAACATGAAAATCCTTCACCATCTCTCCCTCCTCACCCTCGGGGTGGCCGCGCTTTCCGCGGCCGCCCCCCGGGCGACGGCGCAAAACGCCGCCCCCGCGCCTCAAAACGGCGCGTATCTGCTCAACGTCTCCTACGACCCCACCCGCGAGTTGTATCAGGACATTGACAACGCCTTCATCCCCCAATGGAAGGCCAAAACCGGCCAGGATCTCATCGTCAACGTCTCCAACGGCGGCTCCGGCGCCCAGTCCCGCGCGGTCATTGACGGCCTCCAGGCGGACGTCGTCACGCTCGCCCTCGCCTACGATATTGATGCCATCGCCGCCAAGTCCAAGCTCCTACCCGCCGACTGGCAAAAGCGCCTGCCCAACAACAGCGCACCCTACACCTCCACCATCGTCTTCCTCGTCCGCGCCGGCAATCCCAAGGGCATCAAGGACTGGGACGATCTGGTGAAGCCCGGCGTCAAGGTCATCACCCCCAATCCCAAGACTTCCGGCGGCGCGCGCTGGAGCTTCCTCGCCGCCTACGCTTATGCGAAGGACAAATATGGCACCGATGACGCCGCCAAGGACTTCGTCAAGAAGCTCTACGCCAACGTCCCCGTCCTCGACACCGGTGCCCGCGGCTCCACCAACACCTTCGTCCAGCGCGGCATCGGCGACGTCCTCCTCTCCTGGGAGAACGAAGCCTACCTCGCCCAAAAGGAACTCGGCGCGGACAAGTTCACCATCGTCAACCCGTCCGAAAGCATCCTCGCCGAGCCTCCGGTCGCCCTCGTGGACAAAAACGTGGACCTGAAAGGCACCCGCGCTGTCGCCCAGGCCTACCTCGAATTCCTCTACACCGACGCCGCCCAGGACATCATCGGCAAGGACTTCTACCGCCCCATCGGCGACCAGGCCAAGGCCAAGTATGCCAGCTTCTTCCCGCAAATTAAGCTCGTCACCATTGACGGCGCTTTCGGCGGCTGGACCAAGGCCCAGAACACCTTCTTCGCCGACGGTGGCGTCTTCGACCAAATCTACACCAAGAAGTGACCCCGGTCCCTTCTTTTCCCTCAATCATTTCACGTTTGCTGCATTTGTTTGGTTATAGGCAATAAGCGGCCGCGGGTGGCGCGCAGCGGGCAACGGCGATCACGCCACGCCCCTCGCGCCACCCGTCCCACCGCCCCTTTTACTTTCCTCCACCACTACCACACCGCGGCGCCCGTCGGCCACCGCCTTTCACCAATCCTTAACTCTTCGCCTTCGCCATGAATCTTTCCCTCACCTCCGCTAATCTTTCCCACTCCCACCTCTTCGGGCAGCCGCGTCGCCCGCCCGCGCGCGAGCCCGCCTCCCTCGATGCTGCTCTCACCCGCCTCACCGAACTGGCCACCCATTCCTCGCACATCTTCGCCTCCCCCCTCGGCCCGTTCAACCATGGCGAGGAATCCTTCACCCTTCCCCGCTTCCTCTTCGTCGGTGAAAACGCCGCCGAGGAAGCCTGGCGCATCGGCATCTACGCCGGACTCGACGGCACCGACACCCGCTCCGCCCTCGCCGTCCTGCGCGCCCTTGAACGCTTCGCCCTTGAGCCCGCTCTCGGCCACTCCTTCAATCTCGTCTTCTACCCCGTCACCAACCCCAGCGGCGTTGCCGACGGCACCAAACGCACCCGCGCCGGTCATCTGCTCAGCGATCAAAACTGGGCTGACTCCCGTGCCCCCGAGCTCCACTGGCTCGAACGCGACGCCCGCGCCCTCCAGTTTCACGGCGTCATCCTCGTCCAGTCCGATCCAGAAACTGACGAAATTCACGGCTTGCTCCGCGGCTTCTCCCCCGGCGAACCGTTCCTCCATGCCGAGCCCGTTCGCGGCACCAGCAAAGTCGGCTACTTCCCCTTCAAATTCCCCGTCCAATGGGAGCCTCATCCCGACGGTTTCCACGCCGCCACTGGCCCGCTCACCCTCGCGGACGATTTGCGTATCCGCCCGTTCGAAACCACCCTTGTTATCCCCGAAAAACCGCCGCTCGAATGGGCTGTCCAGGCTGTTTCCAGCACCCTGCGCGTTTTCCTCAACAACTTCCGCACTGCCGCCGCCACCGGCCAAAACATCTAACCTCCCCGCGTGTTATGAGCACCGCCCTCCTTCAATATCCCTCCCCTGCGCCGGTCCGCCCTGCGCCGCCGGCCACCGTTGACGCTGTCGAGGCTCTCGTCGCTCCGCTCGCGCAGCGCGCCCGCAACTCCGACCGTCTGCGCTACCAGCCCTCCCCGCCGTTCCGTCGCCAGGGTCGCGATTTCACCCTCCCGCACTTCATCTTCAACGGCCCGCCCGCCGGTGGCGACATCATCCGCCTCGGCCTCTTCGCCGCCATCCATGGCGACGAACCCGAAGGTGCCTGGGCCCTCACCGCCCTTATCGAAACCCTCCTCGATCACCCCGAACTCGCCGCCGGTTACCAACTCCACTTTTATCCTGTCTGCAATCCCACCGGCTACACCTCCGGCATCCGTGCCTCCTCTTCCGGCACGGACCTCAATCGCGCTTTCTGGCGCCGTTCCTCCGAGCCCGAGGTCTGGTGGCTCGAACACGAACTCATCACCCGGCGCTTTCACGGCCTTGTCTCCCTCCATAGCGACGACACCGCCTCCGGCCTCTACGCCTACGTTCGCGGCGCGGTCTTCAGCGAAACCCTCGCCCGCCCCGCCCTCGCCGCCGCTACCCGCTTTATCCCTGTTGACCCGCGTCCCGTCATAGACGGCTTTGCCGCCCGCTCCGGCCTGCTCGACCAGTGCTTCGACGGCGTCCTCGCCGCCCCGCCGGCCTTTCTGGAGCCCCAGCCTTTCGAGATTATCTTCGAGACTCCGCAAGCCGTTCCCCCCAGTCTGCAAGTCCAGGCTGGCCACGCGGCCCTCCTTGGTATTCTCGATGCTTACCGCGGCTTCCTCAGTTACCAGGCCAGCATCTGATCGCCGCGCTTCTGATTATTAATGGCTATTGATCTCCTCTCCGCCCCGCCTGCTCCCGCCTCGGAGCAGGCCCGTCGTCCTGCGCCCCCCGTGCAGGCCAGCCGTGTTTTGCCCGGTTTCGGCCTCACCCTTGGCTATACCCTCGTTTACGTCTGCCTCATCGTCCTCATTCCGCTCTCGGCCGCCTTCATCAAGACCGCCACCCTCACTTGGCCCGAGTTTGTGGACGCTGTCTGGAGCGATCGCGCCATCGCCTCCTACAAACTCACCTTCGGCGCCTCCCTCGCCGGTGCCGCCGTCAACGCCTTCTTCGGCCTCATCGTCGCCTGGGTCCTCGTCCGCTACCGCTTCCCGGGAAAACGCTTCTGCGACGCCATGGTGGACCTCCCCTTCGCCCTCCCCACCGCCGTCGCTGGCATCTCCCTGACCATCCTCTATTCCGACAACGGCTGGCTCGGCGCACCCATCGTCGCCTTCACCACCCATCTGCATAACTTTCTCCTCCGCTTCACCCCCGCCAGTCTGACTTCCAGCCTCGAATGGCTGCTGCCTGCCGACGGTGTTCACGTCGCCAACACCCCCATCGGCGTCTTTGTCGCCCTCACTTTCATCGGCCTCCCGTTCGTCGTCCGCACCCTCCAGCCCGTCATGGAAGACCTCGAGCCCGAACTCGAGGAGGTCGCCGCCACCCTCGGTGCCACCCGCTGGCAGACTTTCCGCCGCGTCATCTTCCCCAACCTCCTGCCCCCGCTCCTCACCGGCTTTGCCCTCGCTTTCGCTCGCGCCCTCGGCGAATTCGGCTCCGTCATCTTTATCGCCGGCAACATCCCCTACGAAACCGAAATCACCTCCCTGCTCATCTACATCCAGTTGGGCGAATACCATTACGCCCAGGCCACCGCCATTGCCGTTGTCATGTTGCTGGCTTCCTTTGTTCTGCTTCTGCTCATCAACCTCCTTCAGCGCTGGACTCGCCTGCGCGCCGGCGGATTCTGATTCATGGTCACTTCCTCCCTTACAAACCGCGGCCCCGCCCGCGCCGCCCACCGCCGCCCCACGGCGGAATCGCCCGTCGTGCGCGGCCTGCTCATTGGCACGGCTCTCCTCTTCCTCGTGCTGTTTCTGTTCGTGCCCATGGTCAGTGTCTTCGTCGAGGCCTTCCGCAAAGGCTGGTCTGTTTATCTCGCCTCCATCACCGACCACGATGCCTGGGCCGCCATCAAGCTCACCCTCATTGTCGCCGCCATCTCCGTCCCCCTGAACACCGTCTTCGGCATCGCCGCCTCCTGGTGCATTGCCAAATACCAGTTCCGTGGCCGCAGCCTGCTTGTCACCCTCGTGGATCTCCCGTTCGCCGTCTCCCCGGTTATCTCCGGCCTAATTTATGTCCTCGTCTTCGGTCTCCAGGGCTGGTTCGGCCCCTGGCTCCGCGAGCATAACATCCAAATCATCTTCGCCGTCCCCGGCATCGTCCTCGCCACCATCTTCGTCACTTTCCCCTTCGTCGCCCGCGAGCTCATCCCTCTCATGGAAACCCAGGGCAACGACGCCGAATA
>CAZDAQ010000118.1:1730-9422 GCA_964503425.1 uncultured Opitutales bacterium | reverse complement strand
GCGCGGTCGGACCAGTCGAGGGCGGTGAAGTTGGCGAGACCGGAGAGAAGGTGGAACGGCGCGGGGAAGTCGGCGGCGGCGAGGCGGGAGCGGTGAGCCGAGGGGTCGAGATAATCCACGGCGAGGGCGGAGGACTCAGCGAGGCGGTCGCGCGCGCCGAGGCGGTCGAGCAGGCGGAGAAAGGAGTGGTAGCAGCCCATGACGATGTGCTGGCCGTTGTCGAGCGTAAGGCCGCTGGCGGCGTCGCGCAGGCTGGAGGCGCGGCCACCGGGAAAGTTTTTGGCTTCGTAGAGGTTGACGGTGAAGCCCTGCTCGGCGAGGGCGAGGGCGGCGCTGAGGCCGGCGACACCGGCGCCGAGGACGGCGACGCGGGCGGGCGGGGCGAGCCGGGGCGGGGGATGACGGAGTTCGCGCAGGACGCGGGCGACGAGGAAGAGCTTGCGCGGGAGGCTGACGCGGACGCGCTGCGCGGAGAGTTGAAAATGGCGGGCGGCAATTTTTTCGAGGATGTCCTCGTAGAACGCGGCCATGATGAGGGCGGCGGTGAGGTGGGGCGGTCGGCGGCGGGGAGGAGGCGGCGGCCTTTGTTGAAATAGTGTTTGGCACGAAAGTATTGGAGGCGGAAGAGAGTGGCGCAGGCGGGGTGGGCGTTGGGCTCGTCGAGGTCTTCGGGGGTGACGCCGCAGGCGGCCATTTCATCGCGCGGGAGGTAGATGCGGCCATAGAGGCGCTTGTCCTCGACGACGTCGCGGAGGATGTTGGTGAGCTGGAGGGCGTAGCCGAGGTTTTCGGCGAAAGCGGCAGCCTGCGGATCCTGACAGCCGAAGATGCGGATGGAGACGAGGCCGACGGCGGAGGCGACGCCGTAACAGTAGCGGCGGAGGTCGTCGAAGGTGGCGAAGGGTTGGGGGGCGATGTCGTGCGAGACACCGTCAATAATTTCGTGGAGATTTTGGATGGAGACGTGGAAGCGCGGAATAATCGGGGCGAGGGCCTGGGCGAGCGGTTGGGAGGCGGGGCGGCCAGCGGCGAGGGCGTGGAGGTCGTCACGCCAGCGATTGAGGGCGGCGGTTTTCTCGGGGGCGGGAATGGCGGGGTCATCGGAGATATCGTCGACCGCACGGCAGAAATCGTAGAAGGCGGACATGGCGGCGCGCTGCTCCGGCTTGAGGCAGAGGAAGGAGAAGGCCAGATTGGAGCGAGAGCGGGCCGCGGCTGGTGAGGAAGAGGACATTAGATGGGGAAGAGGGCGCGGAGGAGGAGGCGGATTTTGTCGAGGGTGCGGTGGGCTGGGCGGGCGTGGAGGGTGTCGCAGTCCTGGGCTTCAACGCGGTCGAGGATGGAACTGCCGCCGAGCCAGGTGAGGCGGATTTCGAGGCTGAGGGGAAAAGGGAGTTCGCCCGGGAGGGGGCGGCCACGCTCAAAGAGGCGGCGGGTGCGTTCGACTTGGAACTCGAGGCAGGCGCGTAGGTTGGGGGAAGCGGAGGCGGCGGCGAAGTCGGCTTCGGTGACGTGGTGACGCGGCCAGTCTTCCTGCGGGACGTAGATGCGGTCTTTTTTGAAATCGACGCCGACGTCCTGCCAGAAGTTGGCGAGTTGGAGGGCGGTGCAGATGGCGTCGGACTGGGCGAAGCGTTCGGCGTCGTGAAAGCCGTGGAGCAGGAGGACGAGGCGGCCGACGGGGTTGGCGGAGCGGCGGCAGTAGTCGAGGACGCCGGCAAAGGTGGCGTAGCGTTTGACGGTGACGTCCTGAGTGAAGGCGGAGAGGAGGTCTTGGAAGAGGGTCAGGGGGAGATTGTAACGGCGGCGGGTGTCAGCGAGGGCAGTGAAGATCCAGTCCCATTCGGGCGGGACGGGCTGGCCTTCGGCGGAGGCGAGGAGGGCGGACTCAAAAGCGCGGAGGAGACGGAGGCGCTCGGCGGGCGGGAGGTTGGCGGGGCCGGAGGTGTCGTAGCCCTCGTCGGCAAAGTCGTCGGCGGTGCGGGCGAAGGCGTAAACGGCGGCGACGGCGGGGCGGAGGCGGCGCGGGACGAGCCGGGCGACGGGAAAGTTCTCGTAGTGGGCGCGGGTGAGCGCCAGGCAGCGGGCGTAGGCCTCGTCGAGTTGCATAGAGGGTGAAGGGGGTTTGTAGGGGAGGGGCGGGCGCGTGACGAGTTTTCAATGCGGCGTTTTCGCGGGGTGGCTAGGGTGCAGGCAGGCGGGGGAATGAGGATAATGTTAGCAGGGACGGGGTGCCGGGGCGTGGATTTAACCTTGTCCGCTGGCGGTGTTCCGGGTAAATCCATGGTTTGCTTTTGAAGACATTCGCCGTGATTGATTTCATTTTTAGGCAGCGAGTATGGCGTTGGTGGCTGATGGCCGGCCTGGTGGCCTGGCCGGCAGTGGGCTGGGCGCAGGGGGGGGCGAAGAGTCGATTTCAGGCCGGGCCGACCAATCCGTTTGTGATGGGGGTGGCAGGAGAAGGGCGGGTGGCACCGGCGGGCGGGTTGCTGCGGTTGAGCGCACCGCCGGGAGCGCAAGGGGCGGCGATGGTGAGCCAGTTATTGGTGGCGACGGGGGATTGGGTGGAAAGTGGGCAACTGCTGGCGGTGTTGAACACGCGGCCGATATTATTGGCGCAGGCGGAGGCGGCCACGCAGCAGGTGGCGGTGGCGCAGGCGGCGCTGGAGCAGGCGAAGGCCGCGGCAACGCAGGCGGACATCGAGTCGGCTGCGCAACTGGGTATTTTGGAAAGCCGGGCGCTGGCGGCGAAGGCGACAGCGCATCTGGCGGCGGTGAACAGCGCGCTGGCGCTGGAGCAGGCCAAGCGGGAAGCGGCCGCCGCACAAGCGGCACTGGACGCGGCCAAGGCGGGGCAGCCATTGCTGGTGGCGATTGGCAATGCGACGGTGGCGGTGGCGCAGGCACAGTATGACGACATTCCACGCATGAGCAACGGCTCGCGGAGGATTGCGATGGCGGGGATTGAGCAGGCGAAGACCGGCGCGGTGAAGGCGAATGCGGACATGGCGAACCAGATCGAGCAATTGCAGGCGCAAGCGGATCTGGCGGTTTTAAAGGTGAAGCAGGCGGCGACGAGCCTGGTAGTGGAGCCGGCTGACGGCGCGCAGCCGGAAGACCCGGCATTGCTGGCGCCGGTGCAACTGGAAGAACGGACCGCACACGCAAATTTTAAAGCGGAGGAAGTGACGCGGGAACAGGAGATGGCAGCGCGGGCGGCGGACGTGGCGGCAGCGCAGGCGCGGCTGGCGGCGGCGCAGGCGGACGCGGCGGCGGCACAGGCCCAAGTGGCGCTGAGTGAGATTCACGCGCCGTATGCAGGGCGAATTTTGGGAATCCATGCACGGCCCGGCGAGGTGGTGGGGCCGGCGGGGGTGTTTGATTTTGGGGACACGCGGGAGATGTATGTGGACGTGGAGGTGGCGTATGACGACGTGGCCGGGGCGCATGTGGGGCAGAAGGCGATGATTACGAGCGACGCGTTGGGGGACAGCTACACGGGGCAGGTGGTGGAGATCGCGGCGATGGTGGGGAACAACCAGTTGCAGAGCATAGACCCGACGGCGTTCACGGACCAGCGGGTGGTGATGGTGAAGGTGCATCTGGACAAACCCGAAGTGTTCGCCAAACTGGTGAACGGGCAGGTGACGGTGCGCCTCGAACCATGACGAACTCCGGCCGGCCAGAGCAGCGATCGCTGTATGAGTGCGTATTCCCGCTGGGGATACCGCTGGCATGGCGGCAACTGGTGATGGAGAAAAAGCGGTTCGCGGCGGCGGTGGCGGGAATCACGTTTGCGGTGACGATGATGCTGTTCCAGATGGGGCTGAGTTCGGCATTGTTTGACGAGGTGGTGGCGCCGCTGCTGCAAATGCGCGGGGACGTGGTGCTGATCAGCCCACAGTTCGAGTATTTTGGGATCAGCCGGGAGTTTCCGGCGACGCGGCTGTTTCAGGCGCACGGGTTGCCGGAGGTGGAGGATGACGCGAGCCTGAGCCTGGGGGGACTGCCGTTCAAGAACCCGGAGACGGGGCGGGAGCGCTCGATTTTCATCATGGCGTTCGACCCGGAAGAGCACCCTTTCAAGAACCCGCAGATTGTGAGCCAGCAGGCGAAGCTGCGGGAGGCGGATGCGGTGCTGTTCGACACGGAGTCGCGGTCGGACTACGGGCCGATCGGGCCGTTGCTGGCGGCGAACCCGGGGGGGGTGACGACGGAGGTGAGCGGGCAGCGGATGGTGATCGAGGGGGTGTTTGCGATGGGGCCGACGTTTGCGGCGGACGGGAATATATTGATGAACCGGAAGACCTTCCTGCGGATCTGGCCGGATGCGCGGGAGGACCAGATCAACGTGGGGCTGCTGACCTTGAAGCCGGGCAGCGACCCGGTGGCGGTGGTGGCGAAGCTGCGACAGGGGATGCCGCCGGACGTGGACGCCTACACGATGAGCGATTTTATCGCGAAGGAGAAGCAGTATTGGGCGGAGCGGACGCCGATCGGATTTGTGATCGGGGCGTCCATGCTGGTGTCCATGATTGTGGGGGCGGTGATTGTGTATCAGATTCTTTACACGGACGTAACGGATCATTTGCCGGAGTATGCGACGCTGAAGTCCATCGGGTTCACAGACGGGTATTTCGTGCGGCTGGTGCTGCAGGAGTCGCTAATTTTGTCGGTGCTGGGTTTTATACCGGGGACATTACTGGCGGCGCTATTGTATTGGATGACCCGAACCCTGGCGCACATGCCAACGCAGCTCTACGCGGGGAACGTGGCGACGGTGTTCGGGCTGTCGCTCGGGATGTGTTTGCTGGCGGGGGGGCTGGCGACGCGGAAGCTAAGGCAGGCAAATCCGGCGGATATTTTTTAAGCGGTCATGGCGAACGATTCCATCATTCGGGTGAGCGGATTGCACCACGCCTTCACGGAAGGGCTGGCGGTCAAGGAAGTGCTGCACGGGATTGACGCGGAATTTGCGCGCGGGGAGATTTGCATCATCATGGGGCCGTCGGGTTCGGGGAAGACGACGCTGTTGAAATTGATTGGGGCGCAGCGGGGGATCCAGCGCGGGAGCATCGTGGTGGGCGGTCGGGAGCTGGCGGGGGCGAAGCCGGCGGAGATGGTGGAGGTGCGGCGGAAGATAGGGTTTATTTTCCAGGGGCATCATTTGCTGGAGGCGCTGACGGTGTGCCAGAACGTGCAGATGCCGCTGACATTTGTGGCGGGGGAGACGGGGGCGAGCTCGCGGGCGCGGGCACTGGAGATGCTGCGGCGGGTGGGGCTGGAGGAGCACGCGGAGAAGCACCCGGGGCATCTTTCGGGCGGGCAGAAGCAGCGGGTGGCGATTGCGCGGGCGCTGATCCACCGGCCGGGGATTATTTTGGCGGACGAACCGACGGCGTCACTGGATGGGAAGACGGGGCACGAGGTGGTGGAACTGCTGCAGAATCTGGCGCGGGAAGCGGGGTGCACGATAGTGCTGGTGACGCACGACAACCGGATTTTAGACGTGGCGGACCGGCTGATTCACCTGGAGGACGGGCGACTGGTGAATGGGGTGGCGGGGTAGCGGGATATAAAGCGGAAAGCACTTTTTATTCACAGGTCAGCAGGATGCCGCGTTAATTTGTCTCGTGCAGGTAGATAATGGAGGCGTCGGCATCATACCAGAGGGAGCGGCTGAAGGGGCCGGGGGCGATAATGGCAAAGCCGTGTTTGATGGCGGGAGCCTTCCACCAAGGGGAGGGGCCGGGAGGGATTTCGGCGCCCGGGATGGGGATTTCGGCGATGCTGGTTTGGTGGGCGCGGTTGGCGATGAGGAAATCCACAGCGGAGTAGGCATCCGCGGGCGGGATGTGAAAGCGGAGGTAAAAGTTCAACCGGAGAATGCCGGAGCGGTGGTGGAGGTAGTAAACGTCACTGGCATTCGGGGGTAGTACGAAGGTGAGCAGTTCAGTGGCCTGCTGGGACGTAACCGGGGTGTCGGAGCGGCGGGTAAAATCTATTTGAATAAGGTTATTGAGAATTAACACCACGAAGGCCCCGAAAATCAGAAGGAAGCAGACAAAGAGGAGCAGCAGCCGACGTTGCGAGGGTTTCGCTTCGGGCGAAACACCGGCATCTGCGGGAGGCTCTGAGGGAAGGTTCACGGCACCGCGATGAGCAAGGTTGGAAGTGGTTTGGGTAACGTGAATTATGGGGAATCAGGCGGGCTAGGACAAGGAGCCTATTTTTCGCCGAGTGGGCGCAATTGCGCCCTAGGCCGGGGCGGGATTGTGCCAGCCGCCCGAGGGAGTGAGGAAAGGGCTGATTTTGGCAGGGCCCCAGGTGTTGGGTTCGTATTCCTGGAGGGTGACGGGGTTGGCGAGGATGGGGTCCACAATGCGCCAGGATTGTTCAACGGCGTCTTCGCGGGCGAAGAGGGTGGGGTCGCCGTGAGAGGCGTCGGTGAGGAGGCGCTCGTAGGGGGCCATTTCGTCGGGGGCCTGGTGCTGGGCGGTGAGTTCGGTGGTCTCGCCGGTGAGGAGCTCGCCGGGTTTTTTGACGTTGGCGCCGAGGGCGATGACGACCTTGGGGCCGAGCTGGAAGCGGTAATAGTCGGCAGCGGGGGCGGTGGTATCGTCAAGGACGGGATGGCGGCGCTGTTTGAAGCGGATGATGATTTCGGTGGCGGTGACAGGGAGGCACTTGCCGACGCGGACGAAGAAGGGGACGCCGTCCCAGCGTTTATTTTTGATTTCGAAGCGGAGAACGGCGAAGGTTTCGACGGTGGAGCCAGGGGCGACGCCCTGAACGTCGCGATAGCCGCGGAACTGGCCGCGAGCGACATGGGCGGAGTCGAGCGGGCGGATGGCCTTGAGGAGCTTGGTGCGGGCGTCGCGCTGGTGCTCATGGGCGCCGCTGGTGGCGGACTCCATACCGATGCAGGCGATGAGTTGGAGCATGTGGTTCTGCACGACGTCCCGGATGGCGCCAGCCTCATCGTAGAAGCGGCCACGGTCGGAAACGCCGAAGCTTTCGGCCATGGTGATCTGGACGCTTTCGATGTGATGGCGGCTCCAGCCAGCTTCGACGAGGGGATTGGCGTGGCGGAAGTAGAGGAGGTTTTGGACAGGTTCCTTGCCGAGATAATGATCAATGCGGAAGATGGAATGCTCGGGGAAAACGGAGTGGAGCGTGCGGTTGAGGACTTTGGCAGAGGCGCGGTCGTGGCCGAAGGGTTTTTCAATGACGACACGGGCGCCCTTGGCGCAGCCGGATTTTTGCAGGGCTTCGGCAACGGTGGCGAAGAGGCTGGGCGGGATGGCGAGGTAGTGGATGGGATTTTTGGCGTTGCCGAGGGTCTTGCGAAGGGTGGTGAAGGTATTGGGGTCGGCGTAGTCGCCCTCGACATAGCGGAGGAGGGAGCAGAGCTTGGTGAAGGCGGCGGTGTCCACCCCGCCGTGGTTTTTGAGGCTGTCCTCGGCGCGGGCCTTGAGGTGGTCGAGGTCAATACCGCCCTTGGCGACGCCGACGACTGGCATGTCGAGGTGGCCGTGGCGGACCATGGCCTGGAGGGCGGGGAAGATTTGCTTGTAGGCGAGGTCGCCGGTGGCGCCGAAGAAAACGAGGGCGTCGCTGGGTGTGGGAGCTTTCTTCTTTTTCATGGTGAGGCTATTGCGGAGGAAATTGGGGCGGGGGGCAATGTTTTAA
>CAZDAQ010000118.1:0-1630 GCA_964503425.1 uncultured Opitutales bacterium | reverse complement strand
TGGAGGAGGAGTTCGACGAAGGCGACGTCTTCGGGGTGGGTGAGCTTGGGGTTGGGAAAGGGGTTTTCGACGAGGGTGACGGGGTGGCCGAGGGCGGTGACCGCGGCGGCGTCATCGGTGACGCGGAGGTCCTGGAGGCGGAGCTGGCGGTAGGCTTCGAGGATGAGCTCGCGGGAAAAGACTTGGGGGGTTTCCATCGCCCAGAGGGTTTCGCGGCGGAGGTCGCGCAGGCGGAGGCGGCGGAGGCCGCCGCGTTTGCGGGAGGGGGCTTGCTTGATGGTGTCGGTGACGCGGTGGGCGAGGACGGCGGCCTGGTCACGGACGACAACGTCGAGGAGCGTGCGGAGGTTGTCGGGGGTAATGAGCGGGCGGGCGCAGTCGTGGATGAAGACGTTGTCCACAAGAAGGGAGAGGTCGTGGAGGCCGTTGTAAACGGAGTCCTGCCGCTCGCGGCCGCCGAAGGTGAAGAAGGTGGTGGCGGCGGGGAGATTGAGCGGGGTGATGGCCGCGGTGATGGCGGCCTGCTGCCCGGCGTCGCGCACAACGAACATGAAGTGATCGACGATGGCGGCATCGAGGAAGGCGCGCAGGGAATACTCGAGGGCGGGGCGACCGGCGAGGGGGGCGAGGACTTTGTCAGGGACAGTCCCCTTCATGCGGGAGCTCTGGCCTGCGCAGAGCAAAACGGCGGCGTTGAGCATCGTTTGGGGGAGGTTTTTGGATGATGGCTGGCGGCGCCGTTTACCGTGATAGTTAAGGGGATTTCATTTCGGCTTGGAGGGCGGCGAGGGCGGCGCGGGGGTCGGAGGCGGCGAGGAGGGGGCGGCCAACGACGATGTGGCTGGCTCCAGCGACAGCGGCCTGGGCGGGGGTGAGGGAGCGTTTCTGATCGCCCTGATCGGAACCGGCGGGGCGGATGCCGGGGGTGACCAATAGCGGGCCGGAGCCGAAACGGGCGCGAAGGGCGGGGAGTTCCTGCGGGGAGCAAACGAGGCCGGGGACGCCGGCGGCGAGAGCGAGAGCGGCGAGGCGCTCGACTTGCGCGGCGGGGCTGGCGGAGACGCCGGTTTCGGCAAGGGCGGGGGCGTCGAGGGAAGTGAGAACGGTGACAGCGAGGAGTTGGAGCGAAGGGGAAGTTTCGCGGGCAGCGGCGACGGCCTGGCGAAGCATTTCCGTGCCGCCAGCGGCGTGAACGGTGAGGAGGTCAATGGGACGGCCTTTGAGGGAGCGGATGGCGGAGGCAACGGTGTTGGGGATGTCGTGCAGCTTGAGGTCGAGAAAAAGGCGATGGCCGCGGGCGGCGATAGCGTCCACGAGGGACGGGCCTTCGCGGACGAAGAGCTGGAGGCCGAGTTTGACCCAGCGGAGATTGGGGCCGATGCGGTCGAGGAAGGCTTCGGCTTCGGCGCGGGAGGGGACGTCGAGGGCGAGGATGACTTCGCAAGGTGGACGGGAAGGGGATGCGGAGGGAGGCACGACCATGAACTGGAGGCTGCGCGGCGGACGGGGTAAATTCAAGACGGGAGTTTGGGGCAAGAATTGCTGAATGCCGCCTGGTGCAGGATGGTCCCGCGCCAACCCGTTGACGCAGGATAGCTGGGGTCATGCGCGATGCGGGCAATCAGTGGGC
>CAZDAQ010000117.1:0-9456 GCA_964503425.1 uncultured Opitutales bacterium | reverse complement strand
CCAACTCCCATGGCCGTCGTCGCCCACATCCGCAAAAAAAACGTCATCAATTACAATGGCGAGCCCTGCCTCGTCCTTGAGCACGCCATCCGCACCCCCCCCAACATGCGCTCCTTCTGCACGATGAACTTGCGCAACCTCCGCTCCGGCAAGATCACCCCCGTCCGCACCAATGTCGGCGACTCCTTTGACATCCTCGAGACCGACGTACGCGAGGTCGAGTTCTCCTACGTCACCGACGGCCACTACACCTTCATGGACCCCGAAACCTTCGAGGAATTTACCCTCAACAAAGACCTCCTCGCCGACGCCCTCAACTACCTCGTCCCCAACCAGACCTACGAAGTCCTCTTCGTGGACGGCAAACCCCTCACCGTCAGCCTCAACGCCTCCGTCGAAATGAAAGTCACCGACGCCCCCGAAGGCATCCGTGGCGACACCTCCGGCAACGTCCAGAAATCCGTCACCGTCGAAACCGGCATGACCGTCCGCGTCCCCCTCTTCATCAAGACCGGCGAGCTCATCAAGGTCAGCACCGAAGACGGTTCCTACCTCGGCCGCGTCTAACTCGCGGAAAACCGACGGACATTTGACCCGGCCTAGTGTCCCTTTCGGCCTCGGCCTCGCGCCCGTAGGGCTTCTCCCTCACGATTAGTTGTGCAGTTGCACTTCTGCATTCTGCCTTCTACCTTCTGCATTCCTCTTCGAATGCGTTCCCTCCTGCGCCACCTGCTTCCTGGCCTCGCGCTCATCGCCGCCGCCTCCGCCGCGCTGCTCTTTTCCGACCTCGGCTCCCGCGGCCCGCGCCGCACCGCCAATCCCGCCAACCAGCCCACTACCCGTTCTGGCACCATCCATTTCGCCATCCTCCAGTTCGCCAGCAACCCCGTCATGGATGCCACCCTTCAGGGCATCACCGACGGCCTCGCCAGCCGTGGTTACAAGGACAACCGCCTCGAACTCAAGGTCTTCAACGCCGAGGGCGACCTTCCCACCGCCAACCAGATGGCTAGTCTGATTGTCGGCGGCGGCTACGATCTTGCCGCCACCATCTCCACCGTCTGCCTCCAGTCCCTCGCCAGTGCTGATCGCTCGGGCCGCGTCCCGTTTGTCTTCTGCGCCGTGAGCGACCCGCTCGCCGCCAACATCGGCATCCGCACCCTCGACTCGCTCGACAAACCCGCCCACCTCACCGGCTACGGCACCTCCCAGCCCGTCGAGGCCATCTTTCGCGAAGCCGTCGCCGCCAACCCCAACCTCAAAACCGTCGGCGTCGTCTGGAATCCCGCCGAGGCCAACTCCCTCGCCTGCACCAAGCGCGCCCGCGCCATCTGCAAGGAACTCGGCCTCACGCTCCTCGAAGCCCCCATCGAGGGCAGCCGCGATGTCCGCGAAGCCGCCGACTCGCTCGTCGCCCGCGGCGTCGAAGCCTTCTGGACCGGCGGCGACGCCACCATCATCAGCGCCTATGATGTCCTCCAGCAATCCGCCGACAAGGCCCGCATCCCCATCTTCTCCAACATCTCCAGCCAGGCTCAGCGCGGCGCCCTCTTCGATATGGGGGCCGACTACCACCAGGTCGGCTTCCAGACCGGCCTTCTCGCCGCCGACATCCTCGACGGCCAGCCCCCTGCCTCCATTCCCGCCCGCAACCTGATGCCCGCCCGCGTCGGCCTTAACGAAAAAACCCGCGCCGGTCTCCGCGATGCCTGGACTTTCACCCCCGAGCAATATAACCGCGCCGCCTACATCGTCCAGGCCGATGGCAAAGTCCACGAAATCACCCCTGTCACCAATATCGCAACTTCCGGCCCTCCTTCTTCCACCTCCGCGTCAGCTCCCGCCTCCATCTCTCCCGATTTGCGCCCCATTGTCCCGCCGGCGGGTGGCCATCTGCCTTGGCACATCGAACTCATCCTCTATGTCGAAACCGCTCCTTGCGAGGAAGCCATCCATGGCCTGCTCGAGGGCCTAAAGCAATCCGGCCTCGTCGAGGGCCGCGACTACACCCTCCGCCAGCGCAGCGCCCAAAACGACATGGCCACCCTCAGCAGCCTCTTCGATGCTGCCGCCACCGACAACACCGACCTTTATTTTACCTTCTCCACCCCCACCCTGCAAAACGCCGTGCGCAAGGTCAAAAGCCAGCCCGTCGTCTTCACCTTTGTGTCCGACCCCATGATCGCCGGCGCCGCCGAAAGCTATGAGAAACATCTTCCCAACATCACCGGCGTCAGCACCCTTTCTCCCGCCGGTGACATGATGAAGCTGATCAAGACTTACTTCCCCCAATGGAAAACCCTCGGCACCCTTTACTGCCCGGCGGAAATCAACTCCGTGCAAAGCCTCAAATTCCTTAAGGAAAAGGCCCAGGCCGTCGGCCTCACCATCGAAGCCGTTCCCGCCAATTCCATCAGCGAATTGCCCGATGCCGCGCGCGCCCTCGCCGGCAAGAACCTCGATGCCATCGTCCAGCTTCCCGACAACCTCAGCGCCACCGGTTTCGCCGCCATCTCGCAGGCGGCGAACTCGCGCCATCTCCCGCTCTTTGCCTTCCAGTCGCCCCTCGTGGACCAGGGTGCCTCCGTCGCCGTCTCCATGGACTACCATCAAGCCGGTCTCGACACCGCCGCCAAAGCCCTCCGCATCATGCGCGGCGATAATCCCGCCACCATGCCCATCACCCTCACCAGCCACCAGGTCCTCGCCATCAACCTGCGCAACGCCGCCACCCAGGGCATTACCATCCCCGACGAACTGCGCCGCAAGGCCGACCGCGTCGTCCCCTAAACTTTCTTCATGGAAATTGACCGCCAGACCGCCGCCGGAGTCGCCACGCTAGTCGTGCGTGGCCGCCTCGACGCCGCCTGGAGCGCCCCGCTCGGCGAAACCCTCCAGCAAACCGTCCGCGATGGTTTCCATGATGTCCGCCTCCACCTCGCCGGCGTTTCCTTTCTCAGCTCCGGCGGCATCCGCGTCCTCCTTACCCACTGGAAGGAACTGCGCCGCGTGCAGGGCCGTTTCCTTATCGTCGCCTGCTCTCCTGATGTGGAGCGCACCTTGCGTCTCGCCGGCCTTGCCGCCCTTCTCGATGCCCCGGCGCCTGCCGAACCCGCCCCGCCGGCGGAAACCCAAACTGCCCCCCCCGCCGCGTGGCACGGCCCGGGCTTCACCGGTGATATCGAATCGCTCGCGCCCAACGCCCGCCTGCGTGGCCGCTTCCTCGGCCTGCCTCCGGCGGGCTCGCGGCTCAATCTCCCTGCCCTCGCCACCGCGGCCATGGAACACATTTCTCTGCCCGCGGGCACGCTGGCACTGGGCTTCGGTGCTTTCGGTTCTTCCGCCAGCGATTGCCGCCCGCAGCTCGGTGAATTGCTTGCTGTCGGTGGTGCCGCGGCCAGTTTGCCTGCGGACGAAGCTAACCAGCCCGACTTCGTCGTCACCGAGGGCAGCCTCGCCCCCGAAGTCATGTTCGCTCAGGGCTTCTTCGCCGAGGGCTCCTTCGCCTCGCTCGCGCGCTTTGAAGTCGCTGAGAACGCCACCTCCGTCGCCCTCAGCGATTTGCTCGCTGCAATCTTGCAGGCCTCCGGCAGCCAGCGCGTGGCCTTCACCGCCATCGTCGAGTCCGCCTCCCTCATTGGCGCGCATTTGCGCCGCTCGCCTTCTGCGCCCGATGCCGCCAAGGCTTTCGATTTCCCCGCCGTGCGCGACTGGCTTACCTTCACGGCCGAGCCTTCTTTTCAAAACACCGTCGCGCTGCTCACCGGCGTGGTCACCGATGCCACCGGCGGTCCGCTTGCCACTTTCACCCGCCCGCTCGGCGCCGCCGGCATTCCGCGCTCCCATGTGCACGCCGCCATTTTTCCATATCGGCCCGTCCGCCACGGTCACCTCGAACTCGTCGAAACTGTCTCCAGCTTGTTCGAGGCCGAGCGCGTCCTCGGCGTCCTGCATCTGCTCTCCGACCACCGCCCCGCGATCGGCGCGGGTGAGAGTCGTTTCTACCGCGGCGCCATTTGGTTCGGCCCGTTGGATGTTTAATCCGCAATTCCTTTTCCGATGACCCTTTTAATTGGCTCCCTTACGCTCGGCTTGATCCTCAGCCTGCTCGCGATTGGGGTCTATATATCTTTCCGCCTCTTCGACGTCGCGGACATCACGGTTGACGGCTCCGTCACCCTCGGCGCTTCTGTCACCGCCGTCATGCTCGTCGCTGGCTGGAATCCCCTGCTCGCCACCGCCGCCGGCACGCTCGCCGGCGCTGTTGCCGGCCTTGTCGCCGGGCTGCTGCAAACCAAATGCGGCATCAACCCGCTCGTCTCCGGCATCCTCGTGATGACCGCCCTTTACTCCATCAACCTCCGGGTGATGGGCAAAAGCAACGTCTCTCTCTTCGACCCGGTCAACCAGCGCTCCTGGGGACTCAACGGCTGGGCCAAGGAATACGGCGACCGTTGGTTCGGCGGGCAGATTAATATCCTCGGCTGGTCGGTGGACGCCCCCGACGCCCTCATGCTCGTCGCCATCGCCACTCTCGTCTTCACTGTGCTCGCCGTCCTCTACTGGTTTTTCCGCACCGATTGGGGCACCGCCCTCCGCGCCTCGGGGGACAATCCGCAGATGGTCCGCGCCCTCGGCGTGAACGTCGAAGCCTGCCGCATTTTCGGCCTCGCTCTTTCCAACGGCCTCGTCGGCCTGGGTGGCGCGCTCTGGTGCCAGTATCAGGATTTCTCCGACGCGCAAATGGGCATCGGCATGATCGTCTGGGGGCTCGCCAGCGTCATCATCGGCGAAGCCGTCACCGGCACGCGCAGCCTCGGTTTCGCGCTCATCGGCGCCGTCATGGGTTCGGTGCTCTTCCGTCTCGTCACCGCCATCGTTTTGAAAATGGGCACCTTCCAAATCGGCTCGCACAAGTTCACCATCGAGCCGACGGACCTCAAGCTCATCACCGCCCTCTGCGTTTTCGCCGCGCTCGTGCTGCCGCGCCTCCTGGCTAAAATGAAACGTCCCGTGCCCCAGCCCGCCTGAACATGCTTACTTTGCGCAATCTCCGTCGCACTTTCAACCCCGGCACCGTCAACGAGGTCCGGGCCCTGCGCGGCATTTCCCTTGAACTTCAGGCTGGCGACTTTCTCATTGTCGTCGGCGGTAATGGCTCCGGCAAATCCACTTTGCTCAACGCCATCGCCGGCACTTTTCAAGTGGATGAGGGCGCCATCGTCCTCGGCGGCCACGACATCACCCGCTGGCCCGAGCACCGCCGCGCCCGTTACATTGGCCGCGTCTTTCAAAACCCTTTCAGTGGCACCGCCCCCAACATGTCCATCGCGGAGAATTTCGCCCTGGCCGCGCATCGTGGCCGCCATCGCGGGCTGGGCTGGGCGCTCAACCGCCGTCTGCTCGACAGCCTGCGCGACCGCGTCCGCGAACTCAAAATGGGCCTCGAGGATCGCCTCGACAACGCCATCGGCTCCCTCTCCGGCGGCCAGCGCCAGGCTCTCACCCTCCTCATGGCCACCTGGCTCAAGCCCGACCTGCTTTTGCTCGACGAGCACACCGCCGCGCTTGATCCCAAGAGCGCCGAGCAGGTCATGCAGCTCACCGCCCGCCTTGTCGAGCGCGACCGCCTCACCGCGCTCATGGTTACGCACTCGATGGCCCAGGCCGTCCATCACGGCACCCGCCTGCTCATGATGCACCAGGGGCGCGTCCTCCATGATTTCGCCGGGGCCGACAAACGCCGCCTCCGTGTGGACGACCTTCTTGGTCATTTCGACGACCTCCGCCGCCGCGACCTTCTCGACGAATCCGCCGCTGGCCTCCTGCGCGAGCAGTATGTCTAAGGTGGTGTCTGCCGTCTATTTGCGTTAGGGTTACACCCATGACTCGCCCGGAACTTCTGTCCCCAGCCGGCAATTGGGAATGCGCCCGCGCCGCTGTGGAAAACGGAGCCGACGCCATCTACTTCGGCGTCGGGCGGTTCAATGCCCGCCTGCGCGCCGCCAATTTCACCCTCGCCGATCTGCCCGCGCTCATGGCCTTCCTGCACCGCCGCGGCGTCAAGGGCTATGTCACTTTCAACACCTTGATCTTCACTGACGAACTGGCCGACGCCGAACAAAACCTTCGCGCCATCATCAGCGCCGGCGTGGATGCCGCCATCGTGCAGGACATCGGCATCTGCCGCCTCATCCGCCGCCTCTCGCCGGATTTTCCGATTCATGGCTCGACCCAAATGACCGTCACCACCGCCGCGGGCGTGGACTTCGCGCAAAAGCTCGGCGCTTCGCTCGTCGTCCTCGCGCGCGAATGCTCGATTCCCGAAATCGAAAAAATCCACGCCGCCGTTCCTGCCGTGCCTTTGGAAGTCTTTGTTCACGGCGCGCTCTGCGTCGCCTACTCCGGTCAGTGTCTCACGAGCGAATCCCTCGGCGGCCGCTCCGCCAACCGCGGCGAATGCGCCCAGGCTTGCCGCACGGCTTACGAACTGCTCAGCGACGGACAGCAGCTTGACCTCGGCGACCGCCGCTACCTCCTCAGCCCGCAGGATTTGTGCGGACTCGAAGCCCTTCCTGGTCTCATTCACTCCGGCGTCGCCTCCTTGAAAATCGAGGGCCGTTTGAAAACTCCTGAATATGTCGCTAATGTCACCCGCGTTTACCGCGAAGCGCTCGACCAACTTTGCCCTGCGCTTCCATCCGGTGTCGCCGCGCCCTCCGCCGAAGCCGAACAGGCTCTCGCTGCGCAACTATCCGGTAATTACCGCTACGACCTCGAAATGAGTTTTTCCCGCGGCCTCCACACCGGCTGGCTCGGCGGTATTGACAACCAGCGGCTCGTCCACGCCCGTTTCGGCACCAAGCGCGGCGTCTTCCTCGGCGAGGTCGCGCGCGTCTCCGCCCCGAATGTCTGGCTCCGCGGCAGTGGCCCCGTCAAACCCGGCGACGGCGTGGTCTTCGACGCCGGTCGCCCCGACCTCGGCGAGGAGGGTGGCCGTATCCACGGAGTGAATACAAATAACGGCGAAACCGCCCTGCGCTTTGGCCGCGACGACGTGGACTTCGCCCGCGTCCGCCCCGGCGATCGCGTCTGGAAAACCAGCGACCCGGTCCTCACCAAACGCCTCCAATCCACCTTTGTCGGCGAAAAAATTCGCCGCCGCTCGCCCGTCTGGCTTTCCGCCCACGGCCACGCCGGCGCGCCGCTCACGCTCGACATCCGTGACGAACAGGGCCGCGCCGTGCGCGCCGAATCCTCCGTCCCTTTGCAGACCGCCGTCAGCCAGCCGCTCAATGCCGACTTGTTGCGCGAACACCTCGACCGCCTGGGCGACACCCCGTTTTCCCTCGCGGGACTTGACTACCACCTCGAAGGCGCAGTTATGCTGCCACTCAGCGAACTCAACCGCCTGCGTCGCGACTTGACCGCCCGCCTCGACGAACTCCGTGCCGCTCCGCTGCGCTGGGAACTACGCGAAACCTCGCCGGAAATTCTTCGGCTTTCATTCCCATTGCCTGCTTCCGCTACCGCACTTTCCTCGCCCGCTCCCGCCATTCCCGAGCTCATAGCTTTCGTCCGTACCACCGCCCAGCTCGAAGCCGCCGCCGCGGATGGCATCACCACCCTCTACGTCGAGTTCGAGGACCCCAAGCGTTATCGCGACGCCGTGAAATTTGTCCGCACCCTGCCTGCCGTCGCCGGTCGCGCGGTGGAAGTTTGGGTCGCCCCGCCGCGCATCTTCAAAACCGGCGAAGATTGGATTCTCAAGCAGGTCCGCTCCTGCGACGCCGACGGCTACCTCGTCCGCAATTATGACCAGCTCGCCTTTTTCGCCGCCGACCGCAAGCGCGGCGACTTCTCCCTCAATGTCGCCAACCCGCTCACCGCCGAATACTTTATTTCCTGCGGACTTGAGCGGCTGACCGCCTCCTACGACTTGAACATCCGGCAGCTCGACGCCCTCTTGCGCGGCGCTCCCGCCGCCTGGTTCGAGATTACGCTGCACCAGCACATGCCGATGTTTCATATGGAGCATTGCGTCTTTTGTGCCTTCATGTCCTCCGGCAAGGATTACCGCGACTGTGGGCGGCCTTGCGAAAAGCACGAGGTCCGCCTGCGCGACCGTGTCGGCGCGCTGCACACGCTCAAGGCCGACGCCGGCTGCCGCAACACCCTCTTCAACGCCCGCGCCCAGTCCGGCGCCGAATACGCCGCGCATCTCGCCTCGCTCGGCGTGCCCGCCTTCCGCATCGAATTTCTCCACGAAAACGCCGTCGAGGTTGCCCGCACGCTCGACCGCTATCGCCGCCTGCTGCGCGGCGAACTCTCCGGCCTCGACCTCTGGCGCGAACTTAAGGCCGCGAACCAGCTCGGGGTCACCCGCGGCACCCTTGGCTAAAGCTTTTACTCCGCCGCCCGTACAAACGGCGCGGGCGTCAGGCGCGCTGCCGCCCGCTTGCGCCGTGACCGCACCGCTTCGGCGAGCTCGAGTAAAATCGGCTCCGTCTGTGCAAACGAGATGCACGGGTCGGTGATGCTCTGGCCGTAAACGGCATTCAGTCCCGGCACGTAGTCCTGCCGGCCTTCGACGAGGTTGCTCTCCATCATCATGCCACAAATGTGACGTGAGCCGCCCGCGATTTGCGCCGCCAGCGTGCGCGCCACCACCGGCTGGTTCCGGTAGTCCTTGCCGCTGTTGGCGTGGCTGCAATCCACCATCAATTGCGGCGGCAGCTTGGCCTTTTCCAAAGTCGCCACCACCTGCGCGATGCTTTTCTCGTCGTAGTTCGGCCCGCTCTTCGCCCCGCCGCGCAAAATCACATGGCAATCGGGATTGCCCGAGGTCGAGAAAATTGCCGCCACACCCTGCTTTGTCACTGAGGTGAACCAGTGCGGTTGTTGCGCCGCGCGGATGGCGTCAATCGCGATTTGATAGTCGCCGTCCGTCCCGTTCTTGAAACCGACGGGCATGGACAGTCCCGAGGCCAGTTCGCGGTGCACCTGGCTCTCGGTCGTTCGCGCGCCAATCGCCGCCCAGGCAATCGTGTCCGCGTGAAATTGCGGGATGATCGTGTCGAGAAACTCCGTGCCGCTGGGCATTCCGAGCTTCGCCAGTTCCAGCAGCAGTTCCCGCGCACGGCGAAGACCTTTGTTGATTTGAAAGCTTCCGTCGAGGAACGGGTCGTTGATCAGCCCCTTCCAGCCCACCACCGTCCGTGGTTTTTCAAAATACACGCGCATGATCACCAGCACGTCGTCCACCACCCGCCCGGCCACTTCCCTCAGCCGCTTCGCGTAATCCAATGCGGCCATGGGGTCATGTATCGAACATGGCCCCACCACCGCCAGCAGCCGGTCGTCCTGCCCGTGCAAAATACGCCCGATATCCTGCCGCGCGTTCGAGATTAATTCCGTCGCCTGCTCGGTCAGCGGCAGCTCCTCCAGCAGGATCGC
>CAZDAQ010000116.1:0-9458 GCA_964503425.1 uncultured Opitutales bacterium | reverse complement strand
CCCCCCTTTCCTCCAGCGCCCCCCCCGCAGGCACCCCCACCGCCATCCCCCGCTCCCACATCCTCCTCGGCTGTGGCTATCTCGGCTCCGCCCTCGCTCAATCCGCCCACGCCTCCGGCTGGCGCGTCTCCGCCCTTACTCGCAATCCCGCCCGCGCCGCCGAACTCCAAGCCCTCGGCCTCCCCTCCGTCATCGTCGCCGACCTTGCCGACGATTCCTGGCACTCCTCCCTCGACCCCTCCGCCGCCGCCATCGTCAACACCGTCTCCCCCTCCACCCGCGACCCCGCGGGCTACGAACATTCCTTCATCGCCGGCACTCGCTCCGTCATCCGCTGGTTGGAAAAATCCTCCGCTACCGGCCACGCCCCTGCCCGCGATATCCTCTTCACCAGCGCCACCAGCGTTTACCCGCAGACCGACGGAGGCTGGGTTGACGAATCCACCCCCCTCGACCCCGCCGCCCTCAGCCCCACCGCGTCCACCCTCCTCTCCGCCGAAAATCTCTACCTCAACCTCCCCGCCACACTCGCCCGCCGCGCTTGGGCTCTCCGCCTCGGCGGCCTCTATGGCCCCGGACGCCATTACCTCCTCGACTCCCTCCGCTCTGGCCAGCGCATCTTCCCCGGTCGCGGCGACTTCTGGGTCAACCTCATCCACCGTGACGACGCCTCCGCCGCCATCCGCCACTGCCTCTCCACCCCCGAAAACCTCCCTGGTGGCACCTTCAATGTCGTGGACGACACCCCCGTCCTAAAACAAGACCTTCTCGCCGGCCTCGCCCGGCTCCTCGCCCTAGACCCCGCCACCGTCCAGTGCGACCCCGCCACCCCCTCCGACCGCGCCCGCCGCCGTGAAAATCCCGCCGGGGCCGTCCCCAACCGCCGCGTCGCCAATTCCCGTCTGAAACAGCTCGGCTGGAGCCTAACTTATCCATCGTTTGAATCCGGGTTTCGTGCGTGCTTGACACATTTCTAGCCCATTGCAAACTCCTCACCGTTAGCGGCTTGTTTTAACCCTCACCCCCGGTTTATCGCGCGTTCAGAATGAGCTAAATTGTTACCTGTTCGTCTTAATTCTGTAACATTGGTTCGTTACAAAGTCCCCCACGTGGGATTCCCCCGCGCCCTAAAAACTACGCAAACTATGAACTACAAAACCTTGAAAGTCCTCGGCGTGCTCGCGGGCAGCTTCCTGATGGGAAGTCTCTCTGCCTCCGCTCAGGACAAGGCCACCCTCGACCTCCTGGTCAAGAAAGGCTTGATCACCCAGGCCGATGCTGACGCCACCGCCAAATCCGCCGCGGTCGTCGTTAACCCCAAGGAAGCCGCCGTCAAGAAACTGCAAATCGAAGGCATGTTGCAGATTCAGTATGACTGGCTCTCCACCAAGGACAAAGGCGCCGCGGCCATCCAGCCGCCGGCCACCAATCAATTTTCCGTCCGTCGCGCCTACCTCGGCGCCATTGCCGACCTCGGCAACGGCTGGGGTGGCGAGATCCTGATGGACTTCGCCGCGGGCCCCCAGGCTCCTGCCGCTCCTCAAGTCGGCCCGAATGCCGCCGGCAACCAGCAGAACTTCGAGAAGGCCATCATCACCAAGAAAGTTGGCGACTATGGCACCGGCACCGCCGGCTATCAAAAAGTTCAGTGGGACCAGGAAGAAAACACCTCCTCCTCCCAGTTGAAGACCATTGAGCGCTCCGTCGCCACCCGCTACTTCGACGAGGCTTATGGCGGCGCCACCACGGGCCGCCTCGGCTTCGGCAATCGCCACGTCGGCCTCTACTGGGCGGGCTTGGTTCCGGATGTCACCGGCCTCACCTACGGCGTTGCTGTCACCAACGGTATCCAGAGCGTCACCAACTTCGGCAACTCCGCCAAGGGCGTCGCCGCTTACAACGAGTTCGGCATCTGGGGCAACGTGGGTTATGCCAGCAAAATTAGCGACTTCGGCTACAAAGTCGGCGTGAACTTTGGCTATTCCGGCGAAGCCAACAGCACCCCCGGCGGCGCTGGTGTCGCTTCCCAGAACAATTCCATGTGGGGCTACAATCCCTATGCCACCTTGACCTATGGCGACTTCACCCTCGCGGCGGAGTTCCTCCAGGTCCAGGTCCAGAACGGCCGTGTGGACGGCGCGGGCGTCACCAGCAAGTCCACCCCGTATGGCTTCAACTTCACCCCGTCGTATAAAATAAACGACCAGTGGGAAGTCGCCGCCAAGTATAGCTACTTGGAAACCAATGGCCGCGGCACCGCCATCAACCCGGTTGATCGCAACGCCCAGAACACCTTCGGCACCGTCGGCTTCAACCGCGTGTGGGAAGGCTACCTCGGCGTCAACTACTACATCATCGGCACCGACCTCAAAATCTCCGCCGGTTATGAGTATGACCAGTTCTATGGCCGCGAAGTCGCCGTCGGCGGCAACTTCAACGGACCCCGGGCCAACGTCCAGGGCGTCCGCACCCAGATCCAGGTATTGTTCTAAATTAGCCGCGTGACTACGCGCTTCTTTGGCAACCTTGCTGGGTCTTCCCAGGTTTATCCTGTTTGATCCTGTTTGAGCCGCCCGGTGGCCTTGGCCGCCGGGCGGCTTTTTTTTCAGCCGCCCGCCTCGGCCTTTCTTGGCCTAAAGCTTGCTTGCTTTCAGCCCGACCAACGCTAGTTTGGAGCGGATAGGCAGGGTGGGGCGCCTCCCGGCGCCCAGCCCGCCGCCTCTGCACGGCCTGCCACTGGCTCCGACCACCACTCACTTTCTCGTCGTGATTAAAGACTTTCTCGTAGCGGACACCGTCTCCTGTATCCAGCAGGGCACCGCGCTTTTGCGCCGCCTGTCCTCCGCCCAATATGTGGCTCCGCAGCCGGACTGCTTCAACAGCACCCTCGGTGGCCACATCCGCCACAACCTGGACCACTACGCCTGCTTCCTCAACGGCCTTCCCGCTGGCCGGGTGGACTATGACGACCGCGACCGCGACACCCTGGTCGAGGCCAACCCCGGCTACGCCGCCGACCGCCTCGAGGACGCCGCCCGCCGCCTTGACCTTCTCGAACCCGCCGCTCTCCTTCGCGAGCTCGCCGTCAAGACGGATACCGGCTCCGAGATTGACGCCGCCCAGGCTTGGACCCGCTCCACGGGCCGCCGCGAGCTCCAATTCCTCCTCAGCCACACCATTCACCATTACGCCCTGATAGCCGTTATTTGCAATCACCTTGGCGTGGCGCTCGACCCCGCCTTTGGCGTGGCCCCCTCCACGCTGCGCTTCCAGCAACAGCAGGGTGTGACATGTGCACGGTGACGTGGTGGCTTGCCCCGCCTGAGGGCGGCTATGAGGTCTTTTTCAACCGCGACGAACTCCGCACTCGCGGCCCCGCCACCCCGCCAGCCCGCGCCGTCTGCCGCGGTGTGCCATATCTTGCTCCAACCGATGCCAACCACGGCGGCGCCTGGCTTCTCGTCAACGCCTGCGGCATCACCCTCGGCCTGATCAACCATTACCCGCCCAACCCCGCGCCCCCGCAGCCCCCCCAGCTCAGCCGCGGCCAGTTGCTCTGCGATCTGGCCGACGTTCCCGACCTCGCCGCCGTCGCCACCCGCCTCGCCGCCGCCCCGCTCAACCATTGCCCCGGCTTTTACCTGCTCGCCTTCGGCGTTGCCCAGCCGCCGCGCCGCTGGCGCTGGGACACCCGCGTTTTGCACGATGAAACCGGCCTCGAGCCCTGGCCGTTCCTCTCTGCCTCCTCCTATCAGGGCGCGGAAATCGCCGCCCATCGCCGCGAGGTCTTTGTGCGCGATTGGGCCGATCCTGGTCGCGTTGCTCCCGCCGATCTGGCCCAATTTCACCTTTACCGCGAGTCCTCCCGCCCGGCTTGGGGCGTGTTGATGGACCGGCCCGATGCCCGCACCGTCAGCCACAGCCACCTGACTGTCGGCCCCGGTGGCGAAGCCGTCTTTTCCTACGCTCCCCGTCCGCCGGCGGAGGGCGCTGTGCCCGGCCCGGTGGTCGTCGCCCGGCTGCCCCTCAACCGGCCCTAGCCGCCGTTTTCACCCAAGGCGAACCTGTAACCCCTTTTGCGGGTTTATACGTGGCATTGCCCGGGCGAATTCAGAATACTCTCTCCCATGATTTGGAAATCCACATGGCGCCAGCAGTGGCGCTGGCGGCTCCTCGCCATCTACCTGGGGCTGCTCGTGCTCTCGCACCTGGTCCAGTGGATTCGTCCGCCCCACGGCCTCGAGCGCTCCGGCCAGCAAAGCTTCCAAGTCCCCACCTACGACGAAGACAACGAACCCACCGGCGAAACCACCCCGTTCTATTATTTTGACCTCGCGCCGCCCGCCCATCCCGATGCCCCCGTTGTCGTCCTCATCCACGGCAGCCCCGGCAATTCCCGCACTTTCGACGCGCTGGTCCAGGTGCTCAAGCCCGACTTTCACCTCGTCATCCCCGACCTCCCCGGCTTCGGCGCTTCCGCCGGCCCCGATTTGCCCGACTACTCCCTCCAGACCTACGGCCAGCAAATTGAAAAACTCCTCGACCACCTCAACATCAAGCGCGCGCACATCATCGGTAGCGGCATGGGCGGCGGCGTCGCCCTCGAGTTTGCCGATCTCGATCCCACCAACGTCCTTTCCCTGACCCTCATTAGCTCCGTCGGCCCCGTCGAATATGAATGGCTGGGCGACCCCGTGCTCAACCACGCTCTCTACGGCGTGCAACTGGCCGCTATCACCGTTGTGCAGGAGCTAGTCCCGCATTTCGGCATCATGGATATCACCCCCATCAACGTGGCCTATGCCCGCACGTTCTGGGACACCGACCAGCGTCACCTGCGCGACGTCCTTCAGGACTATCGCGGGCCCATGCTTATCCTCCACGGCCAGGATGACTTCTTCGAACCCGTCACCGGCGCCAGCGAAAGCAGCCGCCTTGTCCCGCAAAGCGAAATGCAGCTTTACCCAGGCCGCGTGCGGCCCACGGCGGAGCTCGCGCCCCGCATCACCGAGTTCCTTCAGCGCGCCGACCACGGCCTCGCGCTCGTCAAGTCCAGCGCTGATCCGGCGCGCGTCGCCCAGTCCCTTGCCGACATGTCCGCGCCCGGCCGCGCCGCCGGCGCCTACGAATTAACCATCCTCGTGCTCCTGGCCCTTGCCACGTTTCTCGCCGAGGATCTCACCTGCATCGCCGCCGGCTTGCTCGTGGCGCGCGGCGTCCTCGGTTTCTGGGTGGCTTCGTTTGCCTGCTTCGTGGGCATTTACGTTGGCGACCTTTTGCTCTATGCTGCGGGCCGCTGGTTTGGCCGCCCCATGCTGCGCTGGGCGCCCTTCCGTTGGTGGATCAAGGAAAGCGATCTCTGGCGCATGTCCGAGGCCTTTGAACGTCGGGGCCTCTGGTTGATCTTCGTCTCACGTTTCATTCCCGCCAGCCGCCTGCCGCTGTTTCTCGGCGCGGGCATCCTGCATTATTCCTTTTTGCGCATGTCGCTGGCGCTCCTCGTTGCCGGCGGCCTGTGGACGCCTCCGTTCGTCGGCGCGGCCTACCTCGTCGGCCAGCAAATGCTCATGTGGGTCGAGCGCTACGAACGCGCCGCGTTCTACGTCCTCATCGCCGCCGTGCTCGTCCTGTTCGCCATCGTGCACCTCGTGCTGCCGCTGTGCACCTGGCGTGGCCGCCGCCTTTGGCTCTCGCGCTGGCGGCGCTTCTCCCGCTGGGAGTTTTGGCCGTGGTGGCTGCTTTACGCGCCGGTCTTTTTTCACGCGATTCGCCTGGCTATCAGGCACCGCAGCCTCACCGTATTCACTTGTGCCAACCCCGCCCTGCCCGGCGGCGGCTTCGTCGAGGAAAGCAAAAGCCCCATTCTCGCCGGTCTCGCTGGTGCGGGCTCTGCGGTGGCGCGCTGGACTCTCCTGCCCGCGGCCCTTCCGGACGCCCCAACCAGCCGCATTCAGGACTTGGATGCCTGGATGTCCGCTCAAAGTCTGACGTGGCCCATCGTCCTCAAGCCCGATGTTGGCGAGCGTGGCCAGGGTGTGGCCATCTGCCGCGAGCGTGAACGCGCCGCCCGCTACCTCTCCACCAATCCCGCCGCCATCATCGCGCAGGAATACATCCCCGGCGTCGAATACGGCGTTTTTTACTACCGTAACCCGCACGAACCCGCCGGCCACCTCCTCGCCATCACCGACAAGCGTTTCCCCAGTGTTACCGGCGACGGCCAGCACACCCTCGAGCGCCTCATCCTTGCCGATGACCGCGCCGTGTGCAGCGCCCGCTTTTTCCTCGCCCGCTATTCCCCGCGCCTGCTCGAAGTGCCACCCGCCGGCACCGTTGTTCCTCTCGTCGAACTCGGCACCCATTGCCGCGGCTCCCTCTTTCTCGACGGCACCGCCGCGCTCGCCACGCCCGAGCTCACCGCCGCCATTGACGCCATCAGCCGCACCTTCGACGGTTTCTACTTTGGCCGTTACGACATCCGCTGCCCGTCAGCCGACGACCTGCGCGCCGGCCGCAACCTCCGCGTCATCGAGCTCAACGGCGTCACCTCCGAGGCCACGTCCATCTACGACCCGCGCACCACGCTCTTCCAGGCCTGGCGCACACTCTGCCGCCAGTGGAGCCTCGCCTACGAAATAGGCGCGGCCAACCGCGACCGTGGCGTGAAGCCCATGACCCTCCGCCAGGTCATCCGTGCGTTCATCCACTCTCGCAGCACCTTCAAGTTCGAGGCGTAAAACCGTGCCTGCCCGCCGCATATTCTACCGGCGAAATTTTTTCACACGCCGCGCAACGTGGGATTGCCAGCCGCGTTGGCATGTCCTATGCTAGTTCCCAGAACGAATTATGGATTTGGTGCGCCTCTCTTGCCGCGCCGGCCTTATGCCCGCAGACCTTGTGTTCCTGCGAGCCATCTTGGATAGTCCCGCTGCTTCCGGCGATTCGCCCGCGTTTTCCCCCGAAGGCGAAACTTTCCCCGGTGATTTCTCCGCCGGCGAGATACCGGACGGCGATTCTCTCGCCTCCGCCAGCGACGAGCCCGACGCCCTTTCCCGCCTCCTCGCCGATGAGGACACGCGCGACTCCCTCCTCGACCACCCCGCCGTTCTCCGCGCTCTCCTCGAGGAACCCGCGCCCGTCCGCGTTTCCGCCCGCCTCTATTTCTACGTCCTCGTCCGCCA
Organism: uncultured Opitutales bacterium; assembly: GCA_964503425.1. Taxonomy (GTDB): domain Bacteria; phylum Verrucomicrobiota; class Verrucomicrobiia; order Opitutales; family JABDGR01; genus CAZDAQ01. Next base: position 2,277 of record CAZDAQ010000116.1, on the reverse strand, counting down.
CGCCTTCCGCGAAAGCCGTCTCGATGACCGCGACGTCGCCGACTACGTCGCCTCCGTCCTCATGGCCCACACACCCGCCTCCGCCCAGCCCGACACTGGCCGCCGCGGCGCCCTCTTCTACGCGACCGACGCCTTGGAGCAAATGCCCCGCGCCGGCTATGCCGAGCGCTTTCTCCTCGGCGTGCGCCTCGCCGATCTCGCCCTCCTTGCCACTGGCGTTTTTGCCGACCGCATCCGCTACCGCGAAAAATACCGCGCCGCTCCCGGCCTAGCCTTCTACGAATCCGTGGGCCGCTCCCAATACCGCCTCGCCGGCAGCCACCACCTCGCGCACGAATTCCAACTTGAACACGTTTACCAAACCCTTGCCGACGCCTTCCCCGAAGCTTGCCGCGCCCTCAACCACTTTAGCGAAAACCTCGTCTTCCTCGGCAGCGGCCCCACGCCCGCCCTCGATTCCAGTGGCCCGAATTAAGCGCGATTCCAGTTGCCGAATAGCCGGCAGCTTCGCGAATTCCGCAACTTTCTTTGAACTGGCCCCGTTTGCGGCGGTCTGTAACGGTATCGCGTCCGCGCCATGGCCATTTACCACGCCCGCCCCTCCAGCTCCGGCACCAACCCGGCGTTGATGCCCACCTACCGCCCGCCCATCGTGCGGCGGAACGACTGGCTCAACCCCATTGCGCTCCTCGTGCTGGCCGTCATCGCCGTCCTCTTCATCAAGTCCGCCCAGAGCTATTCCCACGGCACCCAGTGGCACCAGCAAATCATCTGGCTCGCGGTCGGCGCGGGCATTTACATCGTCGTCGGCGCCCTGGATTACCACCTTTGGCTCAAAAACGCCCACTGGATCTATTTCGCCAGCCTTTTCCTCCTTTTACTGGTGGTGACACCGTTAGGCCAGGCCCACGGCTCCGGCGCCCGCCGCTGGCTGGGCATCGGGCCATTCTCCATCCAGCCCTCGGAATTCGCCAAAATCGGCACCCTCATCATGGTCGCCAGCGTCCTGGCTCGCTCCGAGCTGGGCACCATCCGCGAATCCCTCGGCATGCTGGGCAAAGTCGGCCTCGTCATCCTCGTCCCTATAGTGTTGATTTTTCTCCAGCCCGACTTAGGCTCCAGCCTGGTCTTCTTCCCCATGGTTTTTGCCCAGCTTTACGTTTCCAATCTCTCCGTTCGCTTCTTTGTGACGGTGTTCGGCCTCTTCCTGTTCGCCGTGACCATTCTCGGCGTGGACATTTCCCACTACCGCCAATTTTTGCAGACGCACGCCGACCAAACGCCCCAGGATCTTCGCGGCCAGTATGAGAAACACTCCTGGCTTCCCCTGAAGGACTACCAGCGCGAGCGCATCGTCTCCTTCATCGCCCCCGAGGTTGTGGACCCGCAGGGCATCGGCGTGACTTGGCAGGAGCGCCAGTCCCAAATCGCCGTCGGCTCCGGCGGACTCGCCGGCAAAGGCTACGAGAACGGCACCCAGGCCCGCCTCGGCTACCTCCCGGCCAAGCCCGCCACCAATGATTTTATTATGGCCGTCTTCCTTGAGGAGACGGGTTTTATCGGAGGCCTTTTAGTCATCGGTCTCTACACTATCCTGTTGGGGAACACTTTGCGCATAGCCGCACTCGCCCGTGATCGCTTTGGTCAACTCCTTTGCGTGGGCATTGTGGCGATTTTAATTGTGCATGTGTTCGTGAACATCGGGATGGTGCAGGGGCTGATGCCGGTCAAAGGCATCCCGCTGCCGCTGATGAGCTACGGAGGTTCCTTCGTGCTCGCCTGCGGCGTCCTGCTGGGCCTGGCGCAAAGCGTTTATCGCTACCGCCGTGAAGCCGTCTAATCCATCATTACCTCCCGATTCTTCAACTCACGAACTTCCATGCCTGACCACGACCCCGATTCCTTTACGGATGCCGATTCCTCGGCTCCTCTCCCTTCCCGCCCCGTCTCCGCGCCGCCCACGGACCCGGACGACATGAGCCAGCCGCCCGCCGAGCCGGAGCCGGAGCTCATCCCCACCGGCCAGCTTCATGACGAGGCTCGCGCTCGCGCGAAAAAATCCCGCCCCCTCATCCAGCGCATCGTTCGCGCCATCAAGGGCGGCGAGGACACCGCCTACCGCGAGCTCATCATCAACGTCGAGTCGCTCGAAAAACGCGTCGCCCTCCTTGTGGACGGCGTTCTCGAAAAATTCGAGGTCGAGCGCAAGGGCGAGAACCGCCTCGTCGGCGCCATCTTCAAGGGCCGCATCCAGAACCTCGAGCCCGGCCTCAAGGC
>CAZDAQ010000115.1:0-9561 GCA_964503425.1 uncultured Opitutales bacterium | reverse complement strand
CGCCCGACCTCGACCTCGCCGTCATTGACTACGGCATGGGCAACCTCCGCTCCGTCCTGCGCGCCTTCGAACGCGTCGGTGGCCGCCCCCGCCTCGTCACCACCCCCGCCGAAGCCGCCGGCGCCGACGCCCTCGTTTTCCCCGGCCAGGGCGCCATTGTGGACTGCATGCGCCTCCTCCAGGAAACCAACCTCGACGACACCGTCCGCGACTGGATCGCCCACGACCGCCCGTTCTTCGGCGTCTGCCTCGGCCTTCAGGCCCTCTTCGAGCACTCCGAGGAAGGCGACACCCCCACCCTCGGCATCTTCCCCGGCCAGGTCATCCGCTTCCGCCTCCAGCCCCCTTTCAAAATCCCCCACATGGGCTGGAACACCGTCCGCTTTGCCAACTCCGTCCCCTCCGACCCACTCCTCCGCGGCCTCAATCCGGAGGGCGACTCCTTCTACTTCGTCCACTCCTACCACGCCCAGACTCCCGACCGCTCCCTCGTCTGGGGCGAGACCGACTACGGCTACCCCTTCGTCTCCGCCATCCGGCGCGGAAACTGCTTTGCTACTCAGTTTCACCCCGAAAAAAGCCAGGCCAAAGGCCTCCAACTCTACCGCAACTTCCTCGAAACCGCCGCCACCCACCGCTCCACCCGCACCCCTTGAATCCCTACTCAGCCGCTTCAACGTCATTAATACTTCTCCACTCCCGCCCTTCCTCCTTTAACCAAGATTGACCACCCCCCTTCCTCCCTGCTTTCCTCACCCTTTTCCCGCTATCCCCATGGACGAAACCGCCACCATCCGCCTCGGCTCCGAAAACTATACCTTCCCCGTCGTTACCGGCACGGAGAATGAAAAAGCCATAGACATCCGCACCCTCCGCCAAAAAACCGGCTACATCAGCTACGACGACGGCTACGGCAACACCGGCTCCTGCGAAAGCCACATCACCTTTATTGACGGCGAAAAAGGCATCCTCCGCTACCGCGGCTACCCCATCGAGCAGCTCGCCGACGGCTCCACGTTCATGGAGTGCGCCTACCTCATCATCTACGGCGAGCTCCCCACCCACCCCCAGCTCACTGAATTTTCCTCCAAGGTCGGCCGCCAGGCCTCCATCCACGAAAGCATGCGCCACTTGTTCGAGGGCTTCCCGAACAACTCGCACCCCATGGCCATCCTCTCGGCCCTCCTCAATTCCCTCGGCTGCTACTATCCCGACCTCGGCACGAACGACCGCGAGCACGACCTCAAGGTCTTCGACGAAGCCGCCGCCCTCCTCCTCTCCAAGGTCCGCACCATCGCCGCCATGTCCTACCGCATGAAGCGCGGCCTTCCCTTCATGTATCCGCGCAAGGATCTCAAATACTCCCAGAACTTCCTCCACATGATGTTCTCCGAGCCTTACGACGAATACTACCCCCACGACGACGTCACCAAGGCCCTCGACCTCATCTTCCTCCTCCACGCCGACCACGAGCAAAACTGCTCCACCTCCACCGTCCGCATGGTCGCCTCCGGCGGCGCCAACCTCTTCGCCTCCGTCTCCGCCGGCGTCTGCGCCCTCTGGGGCCCTCTCCACGGCGGCGCCAACATGGCCGTCATCAACATGCTCCAGGAAATCCACGCCAGCGGCGACGACGGTTCCAAGTTCGTCGAAGCCGCCAAGTCCGGCAAGGCCCGCCTCATGGGCTTCGGTCACCGCGTCTATAAAAATTACGACCCCCGCGCCAAAATCCTCAAAGCCAACTGCGAGCGTGTCCTCAAGGCCATCGGCGCCAAGGACCCCCTCCTCGACATCGCCCTCCACCTCGAGAACAAGGCCCTTCACGACCCCTATTTCATCGAGCGCAAACTCTACCCGAACGTGGACTTCTACTCCGGCATCATCCTCCAGGCCATCGGCCTCCCGCTGGACATGTTCACCGTCATCTTCGCCATTGGCCGCATGCCCGGCTGGATCGCCCACTGGAAGGAAATCGCCGAGCACTCCAAAGGCCGCATCCACCGCCCCCGCCAAATCTACGTCGGCCCCACCATCCGCAACTACGTCTCCATGGCCGACCGCGACGCCGCGACGGAGAAGAAGTAGTTCCTCAGCTGCATTTTTACTGGGTTAGTTTAGATTCTGTCGGCCCACCGTGGCTACTGCGGCATCGCATTGGCGGGGTTGCCACCTGGTAATTCAGGTACCATGTATTTCGGATAACTTCAATCATCCTACTTGTATGTCAGCCCGGAAATTGTTTTACCTTTTCATTGCATTTCTGGTCTATTGTTTCGTTATGGCTGAATTTATGACGATTCTGTATTGCTGGACTTATTTTTTAACTCTGGATCGACACCGCCAAATACTGCTGCTTGTCAAAGCGATAAAAGCGACAAACAACGGTGACTTTTTGGTAATTTTGCTCCCCATGCTCTTTGTGGTGGGATACACCTCAATTTTGATTTTTAAAAAACTCGATTTGTTGAAGCAAAAAATTCGAAATAAATAGACGACTCGAAGCGCCATTTGTTTTTCGCCGAATTCAGTTAGAGTTTGTTTTTACAAGGACGATTTGTGGAATCTGTGGACAGCCATTCTTCTGCTATGCGCCCCCACCCCTGCTCCCCCCGCGAGGTCTTCGCCGCCTTCCTCAAACTCGGCTGCACCGCTTTCGGCGGCCCGATTGCCCACCTGGGCTACTTCCAGCGCGAATTCGTCGTCCGCCGCCAGTGGATAGACGACCACGCCTATGCCGACTTCGTCGCGCTGTGCCAGTTTCTCCCTGGCCCCACCAGCAGCCAGGTCGGCCTCGCCTTGGGCTGGAAGCGCGCGGGCTGGCGCGGCGCCCTCGCCGCGTGGCTCGGCTTCACCCTGCCGTCGGCCATCCTCATGTTCGCCTTCGCCTACGGCATCTCGCGCGTCGGCAACCTCGCGAATGCTGGCTGGGTCAACGGCCTCAAAATCGCCGCTGTCGCCGTCGTCTTCCAGGCCGTCGTTTCCATGGCCCGTAAACTCTGCCCCGACCTGCCCCGCGCCGCCATCGCCATCGCCGCCACCGCCGCCCTCCTCCTCTGGCCGTTTTCGTGGATGCAACTCGCCATCCTCGCCCTCGGCGCCCTCCTCGGTCTGGCCTTCACCACTCGCCCCCAACTCGCCGCCACCCCCGCCTGTTCCCCTCCGCCCCCTGCCCCACTAAGCACTAGAACACTTTCTTCCACCTTCCCTTTCCTCCTCACCTTCTTCCTCCTCCTCTTCGCTCTCCCCTGGCTCGCCCGCCTCTTCCCTTCGCCCGCCCTCCAGGTCTTCAGCAGCTTTTACCGCACCGGCTCGCTCGTCTTTGGCGGCGGCCATGTCGTGCTCCCGCTCCTCGAGCAGGCCACCGCCGGCCAGCTCGACCACAACACCTTCCTCGCCGGTTACGGCGCGGCCCAGGCTCTCCCCGGCCCGCTCTTCACCTTTTCCGTTTACCTCGGCGCGCTCATCCCTCCTGGCGGTCTCTTCGGCGCGCTCCTCGCGCTCCTCGCCATTTATCTCCCCACCGTTTTCCTCGTCTTCGGCACGCTTCCGCATTGGGAACGCCTCCGCACCGCGCCCCAGGCCCGCGCGCTCCTCGCCGGGGCCAACGCCGCCGTCGTCGGCCTCCTCGCCGCCGCTTTTTATTCCCCCATCTGCGTCTCCACGATTACCAGCCCGGGCCGCCTCCTCTTCGCCGTTCTCGCCTACGCCTCCCTCGAATTCCTCCGCGCCCCCCCCTGGCTCGTCGTCCTCGCCTGCGCCCTCACCGGCCAGCTCGCCTTGAAATAACCCCCTCAACCAATCGCGTCAGGATTTAATCACCGGTTTCCCGCGCGCCGCATGCCAGAATCGCAGCGTATAGACCACCGCGAGATCGGCATTGATTTCATAGACAATGCGGTAGGCGCCGTGGATGACTTCACGCACCGCCGCGTCGGCCAGTTCCGGGACCATCCGTCCGGCCTGCGGAAACTCGCCCACTTGTAGTGCCCTGTCCAGCAACTCGTCACCCAGCGACTGTGCCCGCATGGAACTGTCCTGCGCGACGAACTCCACGATCGCGCGCAAATCCGCCATCGCTTGCGGGGTTATGATGACTTTGTGGCCCATTGCCGCACCTTTTTGCGCGCATCCTCCACCGGCATCCCTTCGCCGCGCTTTGCCTGCTCTCGACCTTCACGCACTCCCGCCAGAAATTCAATCTCCCGCGCTATCTCCGGCAGCGGCATGTCCTCGGGCAGTCGTGCCACTAAATCAATGACTAGCTCCCGATTGCTCATGCCTCTCAGCATACCCGAACCTCCTTCTAATGCAAGCCCCGCCAGCCTCCTCTTTCTCCCTGCTCCGCGCTCCACGCTCCCCGCATTCCCCTCACGCCCCCGCCTCCTCCGGCGTGTCCAAAATCGTAAACATCAGCTCCGCCGACGACACCACCTTCCCGTTCACCGTGCACGTCCCCTCGGCCACGCCGATCTTGAATCCCCGGTTCTTCGTCAGCTTCACGCGCACCTCAATCTGGTCGCCCGGCACCACCGCCTGCCGGAACTTCACCTTGTCCGCACTCATGAAAAAAGCGATCTTCCCCTCCGACGACACCCGCCGCAGCATCAAGATCCCCGCCGCCTGCGCCATCGCCTCCACTTGCAAAACCCCCGGCATCACCGGCATCCCCGGAAAATGCCCCTGAAAATACGGCTCGTTGATCGTCACGTTCTTGATCGCCACCAGCTCGTTCTCGTCAATCAGTTCCGCCACCCGGTCAATCATGATGAACGGATACCGGTGCGGCAGCAAATCCAGCACCTGCCGGATGTCCAGCGACTTCGCGTCCGCCGGCACCACCTTCGTCGCCGGCGCCTTTGCCGCCTTCTTCCCGTCCTTCGCCGCCACCAGCTTTTCCTTCAGCGCCAGTGTCAGCTTCGAGTTCAGCGCGTGCCCCGGCCGCACCGCGATGATATGCGCCTTCAGCGGCATCCCCAGCAGCGCGATGTCCCCGATGATATCCAGAATCTTGTGCCGCACGAACTCCTCCTTAAACCGCAGCGGCTCCTTCGACAAAATCTTGTCCCCCTTGATCACTATCGCCGAGTCCAAACTGCCGCCCTGGATCTTCCCCAGCTTCAGCAGTTCCTCGATGTCCTCGTAAATCGTAAACGTCCGCGCCGGCGCGATCTGCGCCGCGTAGCTCTCCGGGTCAATGTCCAGCGAGAGATGCTGCGTGTGGATCCCCCGGTCGTCCGCCGAGGTGCACGTTATTTTCAGCCCATCGTGCGGCAGCGCAATAATTGAGCGGTTCCCCTCCGACACGCACACCGGCTCCTTCAGCACAAAATACACCCGCTCCTTGTCCTGCTCCACCGGCTCCGCCTGCTGCAATAAATTCACGTAATGCTTTGCCGAGCCATCCAATATCGGCGGCTCGCTCGCGTTCAACTCCACCACCACGTTGTCCACCCCCAACCCGCTCAACGCGCTCAGCACATGCTCCACCGTGTGCACCTTCGCATGCCCCGATTGCAACGTCGTCGAGCGCACCAACTCCGTCACGTTCTCCACCATCGGCTTCACCTCCGGCTTCCCGTATAAATCAATCCGCTTGAACACCACCCCGTGGTCCACCGGCGCCGGCTTGAACGTCAGGTGAACTTCCTCGCCCGTGTGCAGCGCGGTGCCCTTCACCGACGCCTCGCGTAAAATCGTGCGTTGCTTCATGTTGCGTAAAAGCAACGACCTTACCCTCCCCCCGCCCGTTGTAAAGCGCGGAGAACGCCCAACCCCGCCGCATTCCCCGCTTGCGCGTCCTCGGCTCTCCCGCCATCCTCCTCCAAAATTCTCCCGCGAGTATCCCTCCCCCGCCCAATGCCCCGCGCCCGCAAGCCCGCCCGCTCCCGCTCCGCGCACCGCCCCGCGGCCGCCTGCCCCCTCCTCTACGCCGCCTCCGAAACCAGCGCCGACCAACTCTACTTCGGCCACTTCTTCGCCCCCGACGCCTACCTCGCCTTCGGCCCGCGCGACAACCGCGTCGCCGTCCTCAACGTCCTCGAATACAGCCGCGCCCTCAAGGAATCCGGCTACGACACCGTCCTGCGCCTCGAGGAATGGCAGCGCAAGGCCCGCGAAACCTTCCACCGCGACGATGTCAACCTCGCCCACGTCCTCAAGCTCCTTGCCCGCGAATACGACATCAACAGCTTCCTCGTCCCCACCGATTTCCCCTCCGGACTCCTCGAAAAAATCCGCGCCCTCAAAATCCCCGCCGCCGTCAGCCAGGGCCCCCTCTTCCCCCAGCGCGCAATCAAAACCAAGGAGGAGGTCCGCGACATCCGCGAGGGCTGCGAAGCCGCTTGCGCCGGCCTCTTCGCCGCCGAACGCGCCCTCCGCCGCGCCCGCCCCAAGAAAAACGGCCTCCTCTTCCTCGACGGCAAACCCCTCACCTCCGAACGCCTCCGCTTCCTCGTGGACGTCGCCTGCCTCGAAGCTGGCGCCAAGGCCGACAACACCATCGTCGCCGGTGGCGACCAGGCCTGCGACCCCCACTGCCGCGGCTACGGCCCCCTCCGCGCCGGCGAGCTCATCATCGTGGACGTCTTCCCCCGCGTCGCCGAAACCGGCTACCACGGCGACGTCACCCGCACCTTCCTCAAAGGCCGCGCCCGCGAGCCCGTCCGCGCCCTCGTCGAGGCCGTCCGCCGCGCCCAGAAACTCGCCCGCAAACGCATTCGCGACGGCGTCGCCGGCAAGTCCGTCCACCGCGCCGTCCAGGATTTCTTCGACAAAGCCGGTTTCCCCACCCGCAAAAAACCGACTCACCACGAAGGCTTCTTCCACGGCACCGGCCACGGCCTTGGCCTCGAAATTCACGAATCCCCCCGCATCAGCCTCACCAGCGCCGACCGCCTCCGCGAAGGCATGGTCGTCACCGTCGAACCCGGCCTCTACTACCCCGGCCTCGGCGGCTGCCGCATCGAGGACGTCGTCCACGTCGAGACCGACGACTGCCAACTCCTCTCCGATTACCCCTACAACTGGGAACTCCGCTAGCCCCGCCAATTTCTCCTGCTGCGGATTCTTGTTTTGCTTCTTCCATTTTAAGTTTTTGAATTTTACATTTTAAATTCTTCTTCATGCGCCCCCTCCTCGCCAAATTCCCCACCCTCCGCCTCGTCGTCGTCGGCGACCTCATGCTCGACGAATACATCATCGGCGACGCCCACCGCCTCTCCCCCGAAGCCCCCGTCCCCGTCGTCCTCGTCGAGCGCGAGACCCACTTCGTCGGCGCCGCCGCCAACGTCGCCCGCAACCTCGTCACCTTCGGCGCCCAGGCCGAGCTCTGCGGCTGGTCCGGCCCCGACCCCGCCGGCCAGCGCCTCCGCGACCAGCTTAAAAAACACGGCGTCGCCTGCGACCCCCGCTTCACCCGCCCCGAAAGCCCCACCATCGTCAAGTCCCGCGTCGTCGTCCGCCAGCAGCAGCTCTGCCGCCTCGACCGCGAGTCCGTCCCCGAAGCCTACGCCCTCCACGCCACCCCCGCCCGCGCCTGGATTGAGGAAAAACTCGCCGGCGCCGCCGCCCTCATCTTTTCCGACTACGCCAAGGGCGCCCTTTCCACCCCCCTCCTGCGCGACCTCGTCCCCCTCGCCAAAAAACGCGGCCTCTTTGTCGCCCTCGACCCCAAGCCCCGCCGCCTCCTCGAAGCCCGCGGCCTCGACCTCCTGACTCCCAACCGCGCCGAAGCCCTTGAGCTCGCCGGCTTCCCCAACGACCCCCGCCTCACCCCGCCTTCCCTCGACACCGTCTGCGCCCGCATTCACGAAAAATACGCCCCCCGCTACCTCGTCGTCACCCTCGGTTCCGAGGGCATGCTCCTCTCCGAAACCGGCCAGCCCACCCAGCGCATCCCCACCTACGCCCGTGAGGTCTTCGACGTCACCGGCGCGGGCGACACTGTCATCGCCGCCCTCACCCTCGCCCTCGCCGCCGGCGCCACTCTCCCCGACGCCGCCCACTTCGCCAACACCGCCGCCGGCGTCGTCGTCGGCAAATTCGGCACCGCCACCGCCACCCCCGAGGAAATCCTCAACTACCACCCGTAACTTCGGCGGCCTGCCGCGCGCCATTCCGGACCCCCGCCTCGGCTTCATCCGGTCGCCACCCCGGCGGATTGAAAACATACCTCAGCCGCGCCGCCAGCGGCAGCGCCGGGTCCCGGCGGAAAACATCCCGCCCCAGGCTCCGCCATTCGTGCAGCCACAATTTGAACGGCCCGCGCGTATCCGCGCTCTTCACCAGCCCGTAAACCGGCGGCTCTTCCGTCCGCTCCCGCACAAACGTCCCGAACAGCCGGTCCCACACGATGAGCACCATCCCCATGTTCTTGTCCACATAGCAGGCGTTTGACGCATGGTGCACCCGATGGTGCGACGGTGTCACGAAAATCCAGTCCCACGCCGGGAGCCGCCCCGTGTGGCGCGTGTGCATCAAATGCCCGTATAATTGGCTCACCGCAATCACCAGCCAGATGTCCGCCCCCGCGAACCCCAGCAGGCACAGCGGCGCGAATAACGCAAACCGGTATAGCGGCTGCAGTACCGACGACCGGACGCCCGTGGTAAAATTAAATAATGTCGAGGAATGATGCGTCACATGCACCGCCCAGAATACCCGGCTCGTGTGCTCCATCCGGTGGATCCAGTAGCTCATGAAATCCACCGCCACAAACAAGCCCGCCCAATACACCAACCGCGGTCCCATTCCGCCCACCCGCTCTGCATACAGCCACGCCATCACGCTCCCCGCCACCAGCACCCGCACCCCCGCGTCCAGCAGCGAGTTCAGCAGCGTCAGGTAAATATTCGCCAGCGTGTCGCGCCAGTGATAGGCCCGCCGCTCGTGCTGGTTGCTCACCACCAGCTCCGTCACAATCAGCAGCAAAAAAATCGGCATCGCCACCGCGTTCATCTTCGCCTCGGCCGACCACCCCGCCCACGCCGGCAACCACTGCGCCCATCCGTCGGCGCCCGTCCCACTCCCGGCCATGCCCAAACCCAACGCTTCCGCCAGACCCGGCATCCCCAGCGATGAATTAAACGTCATGCCCATAAATCAAACTCCATTCAGCTTCGGGTTCATAAACAAGCCTGCATTGGTTTTGTTACGTGAATTTTTCCCGCAATGTGCCTCCCACGCGTCCTTTTCCGCGTTTACATAATCTCTCCATAATAAAACTCTGCCAACCGGCACCGATCATCGCCGATTCTCTTCGTGGCATCGTCTGCGGCCTCATCATTCAAACTGATGGCGGCCACGGCTAAGACGATCCTCGCCCAGCGCGCATTTCGCGCGCTTATCATCGGTGTCTTTTTATTCATAAAGTTCCTTCAGTTCATGGAGACTGCGTTTCGCCCGATTTTATTCCCGCAATCTGATCGCAACCTGCTTTTTCGCGTTGGCCCGGGCTTGCCGTGCGTCCTTTTCCGCGCTTACATCATTCCTCCATCATGAAAACCCCCGCCAACACCGCCCCCGGCCAAATCCGCGTCGAGTCCGACTCCATGGGCAAAATTG
>CAZDAQ010000114.1:0-10043 GCA_964503425.1 uncultured Opitutales bacterium | reverse complement strand
GGGCTGCCAGATGCCCTGGGTGCCGCCTTCTCTGTTTCGACTGGAGACTACTTTCTTGTCTTTACGCCAGACGGAAATTCGCTGCCCGAACTGTTTCCGTCTCTTATTGCCCAGATGCACGAAGGTTACGATATGGTGATCGTGTCTCGTTACGCTGGACAGGCGAAGAGCGAAGACGACGATCTGCTTACGGGATTCGGAAATGGCTTTTTTGTAAAACTGGTCAACTTTCTTTTCGGGGCTCGCTACACGGACGTAATGGTGGCCTATCGTGGTTATACCCGGGAATCCATTGAAAGAATGAGGCTGTGCGAGCAGGACCAGGAGATGTGGCTTCGGAGAAGATTTTTTTACATGAACGGATGGGAGCTTGGTTCCTGCATTCGCGCCGCCCGCCTCGGTTTGCGCGTTACTGAAATCCCCGGTGACGAACCCAAGCGTATCGGTGGCGTCCGAAAGCTCTCCATTCTAAAAAACGGACTGGGGAGTTTGCTTCAAATTTCGTGGGATCTCGTTTCATTCTTTCCTAGCAAAGCAACACGATCTGCGTTTACCCAGACCCTGCGAATAAGTTCTAAAGCTGAACACCGCAAAGAGCCATGAGGCTTTGAATCGTGTCGTCGAGTCCGCGCAACACCGAGGAGGGCGGGAGCCTGACGATCATCGCCTCGGCGCTGGTGGATACGGGCTCGAAGATGGACGACATTATTTTCCAGGAGTTCAAGGGCACCGGGAACATGGAGATGGTGCTGGACCGGAAGGCGGCGGAGATGCGCATCTGGCCGGCGATCAATTTGCATTCATCGGGCACGCGCAAGGAGGAGATGCTGCTGAACAAGGAATACCTGGAGGGCGCGACGCTGCTGCGCCGGGCGATGACGGGCACGAAGATTGAGGACGCCGCGGAGACGCTCATTGAGCGCATGGGGCAGACGAAGAACAACGCGGAGTTCCTCCGGATGATTTTAAGGTCTTAGGGGCGGGGAGTTGTGTCAGAGGGTAAAAGAGAAGGTCATTGTGAAAACGTCTCCTTGCTTCGGTAAGGCTTGTTACGGCCTGCTCCACGAATTCAATCCCGCCGAGGCGAGGCGGCGGAGGATCTCACCGTTTTCCGGCCCTTTACGGCAGACGGAATTTCACTGCCCGAGCTTTTTCCGTCGCTGATTGCAAAGATGCACGAAGGTTGCGACATGGCGATAGGGTCCCGTTAGGCGTAGGGAGTGAACGGCTCAATGGGGTTTGCCCGGCACGCGGCGCTAATTCCACCGGATGATAGGGAAAACGCTGGCGTAATCATCGGTCCAGAGGCGGAGGCCGGGCTGGGTGATGGGCGGGTGCCAGCGGGAGTCTTCAGCGAGGAATTTGAGCACCGTGGGGTTGCGGGTCATGATAAGCCAGTCGGAGGTCAACCGGCCCGTTTTATTGAAGGTTTCCTGATCACTGAGGTCGTGCTGGACGAAGGCGGGCAGCCGGGCATCTTGGGCGAGGCTGGCGAGGACGGGCTCGAGGTTGAGGTGATGGTTGGAGAGGTGGAAGAGGAGGACGCCATCGGGCCGAAGTTTTTGCAAATAGAGGGCCAGAGCTTCGCGGGTAAGGAGGTGGATGGGGACGGAGTCGGAGTTGTAGGCGTCGAGCAGGATGAGACCGAATTCGCCATCGCGGGCGGATTGGAGGGAGAGGCGGCCATCGCCGAGGACGACATCTATGCTGGCGAGGGAATCATGGAGATAGGTGAAATCGCGCGGGTCGCGGGCGATGGCTTCGTCGGCGGGGTTGATGTCGTAGAAGGTCCAGTGTTCGCCGGTGCCGGCGTAAGCGGCGATGGTGCCGGCACCAAGGCCGACGACGGCGACGCGCTGCTGGAGGACGAGCGGTAGAAGGGAGAAGACCTGGCCGAGCGGGCCGGCGTGCGTATAATAGCCCATGGGCCGGAGTTGGTAGAGAGGATTAAAAGACTGCAGGCCATGCCAGGTGGTGCCGTTCGTGAGGATGTGGAAGTTTTCGTTTCCGGAATAATACTGCATGCGCAGGATGCCGAAAAAATTGCGGATGGTTTGGGAGGTGTGATAGCCGGGAGTGAAGGACGGCAGCGTGGCGAGAAGGAGGGCGAGGCTGCCGAGCGCGAAGCGCATAGGGCGCCCCATGAAGCACAGCCCCAGGCCGAGGGGCAGGAGGTAATACAGCATCGAGAGGAGGACGGGTGATGGGGGATGCACCCAGGCGACGAGCGCGCAGATGAGAGCGGCGAGCAGGGCGGGGAGAACAAAGTCCAGAATGCGCGCGCGGCGGGCAAGTTTTGCGGGGAGGGCGTGGACGGGCAGAAGGAGGCAGGCGAGCAGGAGAGTGAGCGGGTATTCGTATATGCCGGGGAAAATCAGCGGGGCGAGCAGGACGTTGAAGATGCCGCCGAGGACGCCGCCCACGGAGATCCACAAGTAGAATTCGGTGAGGCGGGAAACCTCGGGACGGTCGGCGGCGAGGGTGCCATGGCAGAACCGGGCGACCACAAAGAGGCCGGCGAAGTTCAGGGCGATGATCCAGCCGACGCCGGGAACGGTTTCGACGGCCAGCGTGGCCGCGAGCATGAGCATCAGCGGTAAAACCAAAAAGGGCAGGAGGCGCGCCCAGACGATGAGCGGAATCCGCTGGCGGCGGCCGAAGGCGAGCGTGAAGGTAAGCAAATAGAGGCCGAGGCTGAGAACCCAGAAAAGCGGGATGGGGGCGATTTCCGTGGTGACGTAAGTGGTGACGCTCAACATCAGGCTGTTGGGCACGAGGGCGAGGAGTATCCAACGCGTGCGGCGCGGCCAGGTGACGGGCTGGAGGGAGGGGCTGGATTTGGTGGAAGCTTTGGATTTGGGGCGGCGTTTGGGGACGGGCGCAGGAATCGTGATGACCTCAGGCGCAGGGCGCGGGGCGGAGGCCAGAAAGCGGAAGCCGCAAACTGCGACCAAGGCCGCAAGGAGGAGGTAGCCGCTGGTCCAGACGGCACTTTGCTGATGAAGAGCGAGGATGGGTTCGATGACCGTTGGGTAAAGCAGCAACGCGAGGAGGCTGCCGGCATTGCTGGCGGCATAAAGGAAGTAGGGATCGGCGGCGGCGGGATGGGACGTTTGTGAGAACCAGCGCTGGAGCAGGGGGCTGGTGGCGGAGACAACGAAGAACGGCAAGCCGACCGCCACCGCCAACTGGCCGAGCAGTGATAGGACGGGGTTGTTGGATGAGGGAGGGATCCAGGAGTTGGCGAAGCTCACCGGCAGGGCGAGGAACGGCAGGCAAAGCAGGACGAGGTACAGCCAGATTTGCGGTTTTTTGCCGAAGCGGCGGGTGGACCAGTGCGCGTAACTGTAGCCGGCGAGGAGGGCGGCCTGGTAAAAGACCATCGCGGCATTCCAGACCGCGGGAGCGCCGCCATAGAGCGGCAGGAGCATCCGCCCGGCCATGGGCTGGATGAGAAACAACAGGAAGGCGCCGAGAAAAATGGCGGCGGTGAAGAGAGCCAGCATGGGGCGGAGAAACGGAAAACGATTTAAGAGGGTAGAGCGCGAAATCCGGATGGAGGCGGGACGAACTGGAATAAAGGGGGATTACCTCACGCGGCGAAGGTTGACGCCGGTGGGGCGGCGCGTAGGCTTTTATGCCGAAGGCGTTCGCCTTTACAATTCCAACCTCGCCACGCCATGCGTTTCCTCCTCCATGTCACCCCGACCGTCCAACGTTTCAACCAATTGATCCGCGAAGGCAAAGCGGATGCCTTGATTAAAAAGATTCTGAAAGAGCTGAAGCCCGAGGCTTCCTATTTTGCGGAATTTCGCGGCGAGCGCAGTTGGATTCTGGTGGTAAACCTGAAGGATTCGTCGGAGATGCCGAAGTTTGCCGAGCCGTTCTTCCTGGAATTTGACGCGGAGGTGGAATTCCACCCGGTGATGCTGGTGGAGGACCTGCAGAAGGCGGGGATCAAAAAGCTGGCGAAGAAGTGGAAGTGAAACCAAGCATTAGGTGTAGTTATTCGGAATGAACACAACTACGGCAATATTCAGGAACAGGAAGTATGTGACTGCCTGACGCCAGAGGGAACGGTTGGCGATGGGGTCAGAGGGCGACGGTAGCGGCAAGAGGCGTTCGCAAGTTAAGAAATAGAACAAGAAAGCCACCAAGAGGGTGGCAAAGCGGGCAGCGTCGTTATGCAATTGATCAATGGGAGAAGGAACATTAACCGCATGACTTTGCTGATTGGAGAACGACGAGAGCGAGATGAGGTGAAGAAGCAGGCTGGGGGAAATAACTACCAGGGCGCCGCCGGCGGCCAGCAGGCCGCAGGCCCAGGGATTCGGAGTCGCCTGAGCCCGGAGAAACACGCGGGCGGTGATAAAGCCCGCATAGGAATAGGTCAGCCACAAGATACATTCCAAGGCGGAAAAATAGCGGAACTCCCGGACAAAATCGAAGCGACCGGAGAAATAACCAGCTACTGAGAGAAACGCAAAAAAGACCAACAAACGCACTGCTCCAAGGGTGGCGAGGCCATGCATGACGGCAAAAACGACGATGGCGAACGACGTGAAAAAAATGATGAAGCGATAAACTGACATCGAAATTCCGAAGCCAGCCACACCCGATAGATCTGCCAATTGTTCCAGCAAAACCGGGCCAAAGGCAATAAGGACGAGACTAAGTAGCAATGCTCTTGTCCAGTCGGCTAAAGAATTGAATCGAGTGACGTGCATCGGGGTAGAGAAACGGTAACAATCGAGTCCGAATAGCACAAGTTGAGTCTGAACGCATCAATTCATCCCGATACGTTGATATATTTGCTTGCACCCGGGGTGATTGGAGGTAGAATCCGCGCTTACTTATGCCAGACCGTTTCATCTTCTCCTCCGAGTCCGTGGGCGAAGGCCATCCCGACAAGGTGGCCGACTATATTTCCGACAGCGTCCTGGACGCCTGCCTGACGATTGACCGACGCAGCCGCGTGGCGTGCGAGACATTGGTGAAGTCCAACGCGGTCGTCGTGGCCGGCGAGATTACCGTGCCGAAGCTCGGCCAGGGGGCGCTGGATTACGCAATCAATTTTGGGAAGATCATCCGCGAGGCCGTGACGGAGATCGGCTACACGAATGATGACGACGTGTTCCACGCGGACAAGATTTTCATCCACAACCTGCTGACCAAGCAGTCGCCCGACATCGCGCAGGGCGTGGACGCGCGGAAGGTTGAAGGCAAAAAGACGGCGGAGCAGGGCGCAGGCGACCAGGGCATCATGTTCGGCTACGCGTGCGACGACACGGTGGAACTGATGCCGGCGCCGATCATGTTCGCCCACCGGTTGAACCGAAAGCTGGCCTACATCCGCAAGAAGACGGATTTGGCGCCGTGGCTGCGGCCGGACTGCAAATCGCAGGTGGCGGTGGAGTATGCGGACGGCAAGCCGGTGGGCATCCGCAACGTGGTGATTTCCACGCAGCACGCGGCGGACGCGAAGCACAGCACGATTGAAAAATTTTGCATCGAGGAAGTCATCCGCAAAGTGCTGCCGAAGCGTTTGCTGTCGAAGAAAACGGAATTTCTCATTAACCCGACGGGAAAGTTTGTCGTCGGCGGGCCGCAGGGCGACTCGGGGCTGACCGGGCGCAAGATCATCGTGGACAGCTACGGCGGTTGGGCGCGGCATGGCGGCGGGGCGTTTTCGGGCAAGGACCCGTCGAAGGTGGACCGCTCGGCGGCGTATATGGGCCGGTGGGTGGCGAAGAACGTCGTGGCCGCAGGGCTGGCGACGAAGTGCGAGTTGCAGGCAGCATATGCCATCGGCCACCCGCACCCGACGAGCCTGCACGTGGACACCTTCGGCACCGCGACCATTTCCGAGACGAAGATCATCGCGGCGATCCACCGGGTGTTTTCGTTCAAGCCGGCGGACATCATCGAGCAGTTGAACCTGCTGCGGCCGATTTACCGCACGACGACCAACTACGGCCATTTCGGCAAAGCGGGACTGCCGTGGGAAGCCACGGACAAAGTCGCGGCGCTGCAGAAGGCCGTGCGTTAATTTCCACCATCATCTAACACCCAAGATTTATATCATGAGCACCCTCCTAGCTGCCGTGGCCCCCGACTTCAAAGTGGCCGACCTCTCACTGGCCGACCTGGGCCGCAAACGCATCCAGATGGCCGAGCAGGAAATGCCGGGCCTGATGTCCATCCGCAAGAAATATGCGCCGGGCAAGCCGCTGAAGGACGTTCGCGTGAGCGGCTCGCTGCACATGACGACGGAGACGGCGGTGCTGATTGAGACGCTGGTGGCGCTGGGCGCGAACGTGCGCTGGGCGTCGTGCAACATTTTTTCGACCCAGGACGACGCGGCCGCAGCCATCGCCAAGACCGGCACACCGGTATTCGCCTGGAAGGGCGAGACGCTTGAGGAGTATTGGGAATGCACAATCCGTGCGCTGACGTGGCCAGACGGCTCGGGGCCGCAATTGATTGTGGACGACGGCGGCGACGCGACGCTGCTCATTCACAAGGGCTATGAGCTCGAGAATGGCGACGGCTGGGTGAACACGCCCTCGGGCAACCACGAGGAGCAGGTGATCAAGGATTTGCTGAAGAGCGTGCACAAGGAAAAGTCCGGGCACTGGCACAAGGTGGCGGAGGACTGGAAGGGTGTGTCCGAGGAGACGACGACGGGCGTGCACCGGCTGTATCAACGGCTGGAGTCGGGCAACCTGCTGTGCCCGGCGATCAACGTGAACGACTCGGTGACGAAGTCGAAATTCGACAATTTATATGGCTGTCGCGAATCACTCGTGGACGGCATCAAGCGCGCGACGGACATCATGATCGCCGGCAAGACGGCGGTGGTGTGCGGTTATGGCGACGTGGGCAAGGGCTCGGCGCAATCGCTACGCGGTCTGGGCGCGATCGTGCTCGTAACTGAGGTGGACCCGATTTGCGCGCTGCAAGCGGCGATGGCGGGCTTTGAAGTGGTGACGACGGAGGACTCGCTCGGCCGGGCGGACATTTATGTGACCTGCACGGGCAACAAGGACATCATCACGCTGGAGCATATCCTGAAAATGAAGGACCAGGCGATTGTGTGCAACATCGGGCACTTCGACAACGAGATCCAGGTGGACCGGCTGAACAAGCACCCCGGCGCGAAGAAGGTGAACATCAAGCCGCAGGTGGACCGCTACGACCTGCCGGGCGGGCGTTCGATTTACCTGCTGGCGGAAGGCCGGCTCGTGAACCTCGGCTGCGCGACGGGGCATCCGTCGTTCGTGATGTCGAATTCGTTTTCGAACCAGGTGCTGGCACAGATGGACCTGTGGGCGAACCGCGAGAAGTATTCGCCGGGCGTGTATATCCTGCCGAAGAAGCTCGACGAGGAAGTGGCGCGGCTGCACCTGGAGAAGATTGGGGTGCGGCTGACCAAGCTCAGCAAGGAGCAGGCGGACTACCTCGGCGTGCCGCTGGAAGGCCCGTATAAGCCGGAGCATTACCGGTATTAAGAGGAGACGGCTTCAGGGCGCGGGAACCCAGGCGCGAAGGGCATAGCGCAGGTCTTCGTTGGCGGGATCGCGGGCGAGGGCTTGCTGGTAAAAACGACTCTGGCCGGCAGCGTCGTTGTTAAGGAGGAAGCGGAGGCCGGAAAGCGCCTCGCTCTTGCCGATTTGCTGCCGGCGCAAGCCGAGGGCGAGCGGGCTGCCGGGCGCGGCCGGTGGATTTAGCCAGGGACTGACTGCGTGCGTGAGTTGGTTGATCGCGAGGAGATTTGTCAGACCGAGACGGCGAGATTGGAGGGCGAGTTTGGGCGCGGAGAACTCGATGACAGGACGGTCGTCGGTATCGAGGGGAGCACCGCGGCTGAAGGCCGCGAGGTCGTCATTGCCCATGATGAAATGACTCAGGACCAGGTCAGGGGTTTGGAGGTTCACTTCGCCCAATTCCCGGGCAAGGGCGGGAGGCTCGAGGCGCGTCGCCAAATTTTGGTAATCAAGTGCGAGAGGATCGGCGGAGCCGACCAGACCGACCACGGCAACGCCGTCGCCCATCATGCCATACCACAAAGTGGAGTTGGCAAAGACAGATTGGAACGTGGCGGCAATCGTTTTCAGGTCGGCGAGGGACAATTGGTGAACCGGCAGCCACTGGCAAACGAGGCCACCGGGCTGGAGGCGGCGGCGGCAGAGGTCGTAATACTCGCGGCTGAAGGCGGTGCCGGAGCTGGCGCTGAAGGGAAAGAAGATGTCGAGGACGATGACGTCGAATTTTCGTGAGGTGGTGGTGAGGTAGTTGCGGCCATCCTCGACTGTGATACGTACGGATGGATCGTCAAGGACCCCGGCATTTTCAGCGCGGAATTGACGGGCGGCGGCGACCACACCGGGAGAAAGCTCGACACATTCAATCGCGGCGGGGTGGAGGCTGGCGACGCCCCGCAGGGTGATGCCCGCGCCGAGGCCAACAACGAGGACCGATTGCGGATGGGGGTGGAGCAGCAGGGGAATCAGCCCGAGGCGGCGGTGGTCTTCGAGGCCGCCCAAGGCGGAATCGTTGTGGGTGAAGAGGCGATTGGAAACGAGGTATTTGCGGTGCAGGGGCTGCAACTCGACCACCGCGGTGAGACCGGTGGCATCCTCCTGGTAAAACAGCGGGGAGAGCAGTTCTGCGAGCGGCTGATCCGGGGCCAGGAAGGCCGTGGACTGGCGGAGCCGGTCCCACGGCGGGAGCGCGGCGAGGAGGCCGGCGGACACAGCCGCGCCGGCGAGGAGCCAGATTTTCGAGCGCGGCGAGGCCGCGAGCAGGATCAGGGCCGCAACGAGGTTGAGCAGGGCGAGCAGAACCAGGCTGTCACGCACGCCCCACAGGGAAATCAACACGAACCCGGCGAACACGGAACCAAGCGCGGAGGCCAGGGTGCTGACGCCGTAAAGCAACCCGAGGCGTTGGCCGAGGGCGGTGGCGTGCTCGGCACAGAGGCGGCCGGCGAGGGGGAAGGCGGCGCCAAACAAGATGGTGGGGAACAGCATCAGGAGAAACGCATAGCCGAAACGGATCAGGTTGCCGGCGGCCCAATAATCTTCACCAAAGCGGCTGACGAGGGCGGTGTTCGTCTGGAGATCGTTGATCCAGTAGGGATAGTATTGGATTAAAAAGAGTCCGGTCAGGGCCGACGCCCCGATGAGTACCTGGGCCAAGCCAAGCAGAAACCAAAGATCCGCGCGGCGGCGCAGCAAACAGGCGCAGGCCAGACTGCCGACGGCGAGGCCGGTCAAAAACGCGGTGAGAACGATGGTAAGATCGTAAATGCTGTCCTTGAAGAAAAAGGTGAGCAGGCGCGTCCAAATGACCTCGTAGGCCAAGCTGGTGAATCCGGAGACGGCAAGGACGGCCCAAGCGAGATAAAATGCGGCGCTTGAGGCGGGCAAAGAGGCGGTAGGGCGCGGGGATTTGGCGGCGAGTGATTCCTCCTTGGTCGAAGAGAAAGGCCGTGCGGGTTTGCGGCCAAGTGCGTACAACAGTCCGGCAGACGCAAAGCTGAGCGCCGCAGCCAGGGCCAGCGTATGGCTCAAGCCGAGCGCGGGCAGTAAAAAGAAACCGGTGAAAAAAGCGCCGACGGCTCCGCCGAAGGTATTGACGGCGTAAACGAGAGCCAGATCGCGGCCCAGACGCTCCGGGGACCCGGCGAAGCTTTTAACCAAGGCCGGGAAAGTCGCGCCGATCAGGGACGTGGGGACAACCAGCACGAGCAGGGCCAGGAAAAACCGGAGCGCGTGCTTTTGCCAGCCCGCAGGCTCAAGTGCGCGGATGAGGGCGCCGGCCAGCCCGGAAAAGCCATGATAGACAACGGGCGAAAAAAGCAGCCACACGCCGAGCACGCCTTGCAAGATGGCCAGCCAGTGGAGGGGACGCAGACTGCGATCCGCGACTTGGCCGAGCCACCCGGCGCCCAACGCCAGCCCGAGCATGAAGCAGGCGAGGACGGTCGCCACGGCATAAACCGACACGCCAAAAACGAGCAGCAAATACCTCGACCAGAT
>CAZDAQ010000113.1:0-10060 GCA_964503425.1 uncultured Opitutales bacterium | reverse complement strand
TCATGGACCACCCCAATATCGCCAAGGTCTTCGACGCCGGCGCCACCCCCACCGGCCGCCCGTTCTTCGTCATGGAACTGGTTCAGGGCCCGAAGATCACCGACTATTGCGACGAACACAAACTCACCGTCGAGGAACGCCTCAAGCTCTTCCTCCCCGTTTGCCAGGCCCTCCAGCACGCCCACCAAAAGGGCATTATCCACCGCGACATCAAGCCCTCCAACATTCTCGTCGCCACCCAGGACGGCCATCCTGTCCCCAAGGTCATTGACTTCGGCATCGCCAAGGCCACCGGCGGCCGCCTCACCGACCAGACGCTCTACACTTCCTACGAGCAATTTGTCGGTACTCCCTCCTACATGAGCCCCGAGCAGGCCGGCCTCGGTGGCCTCGATATTGATACCCGCAGCGACATCTACAGCCTCGGCGTCCTCCTCTACGAAATCCTCACGAGTGAAACCCCGCTCGACGCCAAAAGCCTCGAACAATCCGAAATGGACGAGGTCCGCCGGCAAATCCGCGAGGTCGAGCCCCCGCGCCCGTCCGTGCGCCTCGCTGCACTCGACCGCCCCACCCTCACCGCCATCGCTCAAAAACAACGCACCGACCCGTTCCGCCTGATCGCCGGTCTGCGCGGCGACTTGGATTGGATTGTGATGAAGTGCCTCGAAAAAGACCGCCAGCGGCGCTATGACAACGTCGGCGCCCTCGCGGCGGATCTCCAGCGTCACCTCCAGCACGAGCCCGTTGCCGCCGGCCCGCCCTCGACCTTTTATCTCCTTGGCAAATTCGCGCGCCGCCACCGCGCCATCCTCGCCACTGCCTCCCTCTTTGCCGGAGTGCTCCTCGGCGCCACCGCCGTCAGCCTCTGGCTCGCCCACGTTGCGCAAATTTCCGCCGCGGAAGCCAATGACCAGCGCCTCTCCGCCGAACAGCAAAAAAAAGAGGCGGACAAGGAGCGCCGCACCGTCCAGCTCGCCTACAACCAGATGGATGTCACTGCCGCGCTCAACCAGCTCAATCTGGACGACCCGAACGAAGCCATTGCCTACCTCTGCCGCGCGCTCCGCGCCGTGCCGGAAAATCGCGATGCCGCCTCCTTGCTTTTTTCCATCTTAAGCGACCAGAACTGGCTCCTGCCCGACGCCAATTTCACCAGCGCGAACACCACTTTTGATTTCAACCTCCCCTCCGCGCGCCTCGCCATGGTGGACGGAAATAATTCCGTCCGCGTCACCGATTTCGGCACCCACCAGCTCATCGCCGCCATCGTCACGCCCGGCCCCGTCGGCAAAATCGCCTTGAGTGCGGACGGCTCACGCCTGCTGACCATTGAAAACTCCCCCGGTCGCGGCGGTCCCGGAGGCCGCGGCCCCGGCGGCCCCAATGGGCCGGGTGGGCCGCCCGCTTCTTTTCCTCCGCGCGATCAGCGCGGGCGCGGTCCGGGCAACGGAGCTGGCGTCTTTGGCCGTGGCGGCCGTGGCAGCGGCGGACCCGTGCAGGTCTGGGATGTTGTCACGGACCGGCAGCTCTCGCCTGCTGGTGCTTTTCCCGAGTCCGTTACGCATGCACAGCTCAGCGCCGATGGCGCAAAAATCCTCATCGCCTCGGGAGGTAATGTTTCGGTTTGGGACAGCGCCACTGGCCAGGCCCTCAGCCCGGCGATTACCGTGCCTGCCCGCGTCAGCGCTGTCGCCTGGAGCGCCGATGGCCGGAAAATCCTCCTCGCTACGCGCGACAACACCCCCGGCAGCCCACGCGATTACGTCGGCGTCTGGGACGCCGCCACCGGCCAGCCCGCCTTTGCCCCCATCGCCGCGGACGGCATCGTCAACAGTCTAGCGTTCAGCCCCGACGCCTCCGTCTTTGTCCTCGGCCTGAATGACGGCAACGCCCGCCTCGGGAACGCAGCCACTGGCGAACCGCTCGGCGAAGTCATGCACCACACCGCCGCAGTCATCACCGCTGCCTTCAACTCCGATGGTCGCCGCATCATCACGGGCTCGGAAGACGGCACCGCCCGCGTGTGGAATGCCGATGCCCGCGCCGCCGGCCAGCCTGTTTCCGCGCCGCTACATGGCGACGCCCCCGTCGTCCAGGTCGGCTTCAATCTGGATGACCAAAGCGTATTCGCTGGAACGTCCACCGGTGCCATCCAAAAATGGGCGTTCTCTTCTTTGGAAAATAATCCGCCAGCCGACCGTTTCGGCGGCATCGTCTCGCCTGCGTCCTTCAGCGCGGATGGCCGCCGCTTCATCGCTCTCCTGCCGGTGGGCGCGTTGCAGGTCTGGGACACCGTCACCTTGCAGGCGGTTTCCGCACCTCTACTGCGCGACGGCGCGCCCGCCTTTGCTCCCATGACCCTCGCCCGACTCAGCCCGGATGGCCACCTCCTCGCAGTCGCCACCGATAATCGCACCGTGCGTGTCTGGGATACCACCACCGGTAAACCGCTCTCTCTGCCGATGCCGCACGACAGCCGCGTCCGCCTCCTTGCCTTCAGCGATAATGGCAAACGCCTCGTCACCATCGCCGACGACAACACCGCGCGCGTCTGGGACTGTGCCACTGGCCAGCCTGTCACCGCTCCGCTCAGCCACACCGCCCGTATCCTCGCCGCCGGTTTCAGTGCCGACGGCTTGTCCGTGATCACTGCCTCTGTTGACCGCACTCTTCGCGTCTGGGACATTGCCACCGGCGAAGCGGTCTCCACCACCCTTCGCTTGGAAAACCCGCTTGCCGCCGCCGCTTTCAGTCCCGACGGCCAGTGGCTGCTCGCGGCTGACGGCCCGACCTCCCGAATCTGGGATATCGCCGACGGCCAGCCGGTATCCGCCCCGATGCCCTCAGCCGCGCCTGTCACCGCCGCCTACTTCA
Source organism: uncultured Opitutales bacterium (assembly GCA_964503425.1). Lineage (GTDB taxonomy): Bacteria > Verrucomicrobiota > Verrucomicrobiia > Opitutales > JABDGR01 > CAZDAQ01. Next base: position 7,183 of record CAZDAQ010000113.1, on the reverse strand, counting down.
GCCCGGATGGCGAGCGCGTCCTCACCACCGCCGCGGACAATACCAGCCGTCTCTGGGACGCCGCCACCGGCGCGCCGGTCTCCGCAATCCTGCGCCAGGGCCGGCCCTTCCCCGGCGGCGGCAATGTAAACGGCGGCCCGCCCAATTCCGGCCCCGGTTCCCCGCGACCGAATCGCTCTTCTCCCGCCTGGGACGAATCCCTTCGCCTCTGGGCCGCTCCCGCCCAACCTGTCCCACCGTGGATTCTCGACCTCGCCGAAGCGCTCGCCCAATGCCGCATGGACTCCACCGGCGCTCCAACCTTCTACCCCGGCCTGCCCCTCGCCATCCTCCGCCGCGACGCCGCCAACGCCACCGACCCAGCCAACCCCTTCGTCCTCTGGGCACGTAACGCCCTCGGCGCAACTGCCGTCACAAATTCGCCTGCCGCAAAATAATCCTGCGACCGCCACGTATTGGAAAACAAAAAGAGGGATAGCCTTGCAGCCGTCCCTCTTTTAAAAAATCGAATTGCTTCGACTTGAAAATTACTTCGTCGCTTCGTCCAGGATGTCGCCCAGGCTCGTGAGTTCCTGCTCGCCCTTGATGCGGTCGAACGCGGCCACTTCCGCCGCCAGTTGCGACGCATCGTAAGCCGCCGCCTTGATCGAGAGCCCGATGCGGCGCTCCGCATGGTCCACCTTGATCACGCGCGCCGTGACTTCCTGGCCCACCTTGAGCACGTCCTTGATCTTCTCCACGCGCTCCTCGCCGATTTGCGAGATGTGCACCAGCCCGTCAATGTCGTTCTGCAATTCCACAAACGCGCCGTAATTCGTGAGCTTCGAGACCTTGCCCTTCACCACGTCGCCGATGCGGAAGTGGCGGTCAATCTCCTCCCACGGATCCTGCATCGTCTGCTTCATGCCGAGCGAAATGCGCTGCTGGTCGGCGTCCACGTCGAGCACGATGGCGTCCACTTCGTCGCCCTTCTTCAGGACTTCCGACGGGTGGTTCACCTTGCGCGTCCAACTCATGTCGGACACGTGCACCATGCCGTCAATGCCCTCTTCGAGTTCAATGAAGGCTCCGTAATTCGTGAGGTTGCGCACTTTGCCGTGCACGCGCGCGCCCACCGGGTAGTTATGCCGCACCATGCTCCACGGATTGACTTCAAGCTGCCGCACGCCCAGCGAAATCTTCTGCTCTTCCTTGTTGATCGCCAGCACCTGCGCCTCCAGCTCCTGGCCGACCTTGAGCACTTCGCCCGGCTTGGAAATCCGCTTCGTCCACGACAGCTCGGTGACGTGCACCAAGCCCTCGACGCCCTGCTCCAGCTCGACGAACGCGCCGTAAGGCACCAGGTTGACCACCTTGCCGCGGATCTTCGTCCCGACCGGGAACTTCGCCTCTATGCCGTCCCACGGGTTCGCCGTGGTCTGCTTCAAGCCCAGCGACACGCGCTCGCGCTCGCGGTCCACCTCGATGATCATGACGCTCAATTCCTCGCCCACCTTCACCATCTCGCTCGGGTGCGACACGCGCCCCCAGCTCATGTCGGTGATGTGCAGCAAGCCGTCCAAACCGTCCAAATCAATGAATGCGCCGTAATCGGTGATGTTCTTGACCACGCCGCGCCGCAGCGTGCCGGGCTTCACCTCGTTCAGCAGCGTGCGCCGCTTCGACTGGCGCTGCTCCTCGATCAGCTCGCGGCGGGACACCACGATGTTCCGCCGGTCCAGGTTGATCTTGAGGATCTTAAAGTCATACGTCTGGCCCAGATACTGGTCCAGGTTCTTCGGCGGCTGCACGTCAATCTGCGACGCCGGTAGGAACGCGTCCACGCCGATGCCCACAATCAGCCCGCCTTTCACCTTCCCCTTCACGCGCCCGGACACAATTGTGCCCTCCTGGCATTTCGTGAGGATGTGCTCCCAGTTCTTCTTCTGCTCGGCCTTGTCGTGCGACAGGATCGGGTTGCCGTCCTTGTCCTCGAGCTTTTCGATGAAAACGTCAATCTGCGCGCCGATTTGCAGCGCGCCGACGTCGAGAAATTCCGCATGGGGGATGCTGCCTTCCGCCTTGCCGCCGATGTCCACGATCACTTCGTTCGGACGAATTTCGGTGACCGTGCCTTTGACGATCGTGCCGACTTTGAGGGTTTCGAATTTGCTCTCTGCGAGCAATTGTTCCATGACTGAGCTCATAACGTGTAATCCCCGAGCGCTGCCGGTCATGCCCGGCCCGGGGGGTTGGAGGTTGGGTTGTTGGTTGAGGAGTGGCCCGCCTTGCTCCTTGCGGCAACAGAGACCGACCGGGGCCTCTGACAAGACAGGGAAGGTAGATCGTGCCGAAACACCCCCTCCCCTGCAAGTGGAAAATACGCTTTCTCCAAGCGGACGTTTTAACGAAAATTCTTCATCCCCAGCGTAAAACGTTTGCCATCCCCTCCTCCGGCTGGTTGAATGGCGGCTTATTTTTGTGCGGTTGCGACTGTTCCGGGTGCACTCACCCGAAGCCCGCGCCGCTCACTACGATGCCCGCACGCCCCCCGAAGCGCATCTACCGCGCCGCCGCGCTGGAAGCCTGGTTCCAGCGCCTTACTGCGCCTTGGGAGGAAGACTTCTCCCCCGCCGCCCTCGAAAAGGGCCGCGCCTGGTATCGTGACGGTTGCGTCCGCGAGCTCGAACTCAGCGAGACTGACGCCATCATTCACGCCCGTGCCGGCGAGCAGGAGTCCTACGTCGTCCTCGAATGGCCCAATGGCCAACTCCACGTCCGCGCCTCCGCCGCCGGTGAAGAGGAAGGCCGCGCCCTCGCCGTTGCCGGCCTCTACGAAATTGAGGAATTGGTCGCTGAGGAAGCCTCGCCCCTCCCGCAAGACCGCCGCCGCGCCGCCACCAATGGCAACGGTAATGGCCACACACCCGCCCCCCCGCCGGTTGCCCCGCCGCCCACCCCCGCCGCGACTGCAGCTGCCCTTGCTGCGCGCAAACTCCTCCTCGCCCTCGGCGTCAACGACACCGGCCTCGCGTGCGAAGCCTTTTGGTCCGGCAACGGCTCCGGCGAGCGCCACCCCGCCTTGGGTAAGCCGGCCGAAGGCTTCGAGCTCGCCGCCACCGATCGCGAAAAACTCATCCGCCTTGCCAGCCTTGCCCGCCGCGCCGGTTTTCACTTCGACAGCGCCCATGGCTGTTACGTCATGGAGGAATGGGACCGCGCTCCCGCCTTCCTCCAGCAGGAACTGAAAAACTGGCAGACCCATTTCACCGTCGAGGTGGATTCCGCTGTCCGCGCCCTCACCCGCGGTCTGCGCGAAACCGAACTCACTGGCCGCGCCGTCGCCAAGGGCCGTGGCCGCCTCGCCTTTCACTGGGATCTCCGCGTCGGCGACGAATGGCTCACCCCCGAGGAAGCCCGCCGCCTCCTGCGCCGCGGCTCCGGCACCAGCTTCCTGCCTGGGCGCGGGCTCGTCCGCCTCCCTGAAGACCAAGCTGAGCTTCTCGCTGACTGGCAACGGGTTCTCGACCGCCGTCTCTCCGGCGGCTTGCCCAACTACATGCTCCTTTCCCTCTTCGCCCGCGAAACCCGCCGCGTGCAAGTCAGCCCTGAACTCCAAGCCTGGCGCGACGCCCTCTTCCAGCCCGATTGGTCGGTGGACGGCCTCCCGCCCTTCCTCCGTCCCTATCAGGCTCAAGGCGTGAAATGGCTCCGTCATCTTTGCGAATGCGGCTGCCACGGCCTCCTTGCCGACGAAATGGGTCTCGGTAAAACCCTCCAAGTCCTCAGCCTTTTCGCCATCCGCCCTTCGGGTGACCGCCCCAACCTCATCGTTTGCCCCGCCAGTGTCGTGCCCGTCTGGCAGCAGGAAGTCGCCCGCTTCTTCCCCGATTGGCCGGTCGAAGTCCTCAAGGCCGGCCACGATTTCGCGCATCACAAGGGCCCCGCCCTCTGGATCGCCAGCTACACCCAACTCCGCCGCCACAAGTCCATCTTGGACAAGGTTGAGTTCGGCTACGCCGTGCTCGACGAAGCCCAGTTCATCAAAAACCCCGAAGCCAAGGCCACCCAGGCCTGCCTCACGCTCCGCGCCCGCCACCGCATTGCCCTCACCGGCACCCCGCTAGAAAACCGCCCCCTCGATTTGTGGACGCTCTACCGTTACCTCATGCCCGGCTTGCTCGGCCCCCGCCGCGCCTTTGAAAACGAGTCCCAAAGCGACGCCGCCGGCCAGCGTGACCGCCTCCGCAAGCAGATCACCCCCTTCCTCCTGCGCCGTACCAAGCGCGAAGTCGCCCGCGAGCTGCCCAACAAAGTCGAAATGGAACTCGCCTGCCCGCTCACCGATATGCAGCGCGCCGAATACTCCCGCCTCGCTCATGAGGGCGTCGGCGCCCTCGGCCAGGATCTCGCCGCTGCCGCCCGCGAGCGCCCGCTCACGCTTCTCACTTTGCTCACTCGTTTGCGCCAGGCCTGCTGCGACCCGGCCCTTCTCCCGTGGATCGCCTGCGAGACGGAGCATAGCGGCAAACTCATGATGCTCGCCGAGCGTCTCGAGGAGGTTCTCGCCGGCGGCCACAAGGTTGTCATTTTCTCCCAGTTCGTCACTCTCCTGCGCCGCACCCGTTCACTTCTCGAATCCCGCTTCCCCGGCATCCCCCTTTGGGAACTCACTGGCCAGACCCTCGACCGGCAGAAGCCCGTCGAAAGCTTCCAGTCCGCCACCGGCGCGGGCGTCATGCTCGTCAGCCTTCGCGCCGGCGGCACCGGCATCACCTTGCACGCCGCAGACTACGTCTTCCTCCTCGACCCGTGGTGGAATCCCGCCGTCGAAGAACAGGCCATTGACCGCGTCCACCGCCTCGGCCAGGACCGCACCGTCTTCGTTTACCGCATGATCACCGCCGGCACCATCGAGGAACGCATCCAGCGCCTCAAGGCCGAGAAACGCACCCTCTTCGACCGCGTCGTCGGCGACCTCGCCGACCTCACCGATTTCCAATCCTTCTTCCGCTCCCTCAGCGAACTCGTGGACCTCGAAGGCGAAGCCAAGCACGCCTCCGACCACGCTGACCATCACGACCATCACGATACTGCCGAAGCCGCCCCTGCCGACGCCGCTCTCCTGGCTGAAATTCCCGATCCCGGTGAACCTCGCCTCGATTCCCTCGAACCGCCTGTGGCAAACACCTCTGCGCCAGCCTCTGCCTCCGTTGTAAACCCCGCTCTCAAAGCCGACTCCCCTCCCATCGCGCCCGAGCCCGCCAGCCAGTAACCGCCCGGGCACTTCGCGCCGCCGCTTTTTGCCGCATCGGACGAAAAACCCGCCCAATCGGGCAAAATTGCCCTTATGTCACAATTCCGACACGGAATTGTCACAATAGCCCCCTAGGATGCGCTCGTTCATCGGCAGGACCTTTCTTGCCGCGAACTTCAACACCATCACGTATTCCCATGATGAAAAAGCTCCTTGCCTCCGGCCTTCTTCTTGGCCTTCTCACGCTCACCGGCCATGCCGCTGACACCGTTGCCCTCACCGGCTCCGGCTCCACCTTCGTCAAGCCCATCATGGACAAATGGGCTGAAGCCTATGGCGCCGCCAATCCTACGGTCAAAATCAACTATGCCGGCGGCGGCTCCGGTGTCGGCCAGAAAAACATCCTCGACGGCACCGTGGACTTTGCCGCCTCGGACGGCCCCATGAGCGACGCCCAGCTCGCCACCGCCAAGACCCCCATCCTGCACCTGCCCGTCGTGGCCGGCGCGGTGGTCATTATTTACAACCTCCCGGGCGTCACCAACCTCAAGCTCGACGGCCCCAGCATCGCCAACATCTTCCTCGGCAAAATCACCAAGTGGAATGACCCAGCCATCGTCGCGCTCAATCCCGGAGTGACTCTCCCCGAGACCGACATCTCCACCGTGCATCGCTCCGACGGCAGCGGCACGACCTTCATCTTCACCGACTATCTCTCCAGCATCAGCAATGACTGGAAGACCACCGTCGGCAAGAAGACCTCCGTGGCCTGGCCCGGCGGTGTCGGCCAGCAGGGCAACGCCGGTGTCTCCGGCCAAGTGATGAAGACCACCGGTGGCATCGGCTACGTCGAACTCATCTACGCCCTCTCCAACAAGATCTCCTTCGCTGACATCAAGAACGCCAACGGCAAATACATCACTGCCTCCCTTGATGGTGTCAGCCAGGCCCTCGCCACCGCCACCATCCCGGATGACTTCCGCTTCTCCTACGTCAACGCCCCCGGCGACGCCTCGTATCCCATCTCCGGCGTCACCTGGCTGCTGGTTCCCCAGCAATCCAAGGACCCGGTGAAGGGGGCGGCGCTCGTCGCCTTCATCAAGTGGATCAACAGCGACCCGTCCGCCCAGGCCATGGCCGCCAAGCTCAACTACGCGCCCATCCCGCCGGCTGTCGTTACCCGCGTCCTCACCGCCGTGGGCACAATTAAAAACTAGCCTCCGCCGGTAAATCCGCAAGGATTGCACCCAACCAACCGGGCGGAAAAGTCCCATCCTTCTCCGCCCGGTTTTTTTGTCTCCTCCGTGAGTAAATCCACTTCTCAGGCGCTGCCCGCCACCGCCGCCGATCTGCCCGCGCCCAACCGCTGGGGCAACCGCCTCTTTGAGGGGTTGACAAGCCTCTCGGTCGTCATCCTCGGCATCCTGTTTATCTGTGCCGCCTATGTGCTCATTCAGGGTTCCTGGCTGGCCATCCACACCTTCGGCCTGTCCTTCCTGACCAGCCAGCAGTGGAATCCCGTCACCGAAAACTTTGGCGCCCTGCCCTTTATTTTCGGCACGGTCGTTTCCGCCGCCATCGCCCTGCTCATCGCCGTGCCTCTCAGCGTCGGCACCGCCATCTTTCTCACCGACCTCGCACCCATCTGGATGCGCCAGACCCTGACTTCCGTCATCGAAATGCTCGCGGCCGTTCCCAGCGTCATCTGGGGCCTTTGGGGGCTGTTCGTCCTCCTCCCCTGGCTGCACGACTATCCCTACACTTGGATTAACAAACATCTCGGCAGCTTCCCACTCTTTGGCGGCCCGATTGAAGGCTCCGGCTCCTGCATCATGTCCGCCGGCATCATCGTCGCCATCATGATCCTGCCCATCGTCACTTCCGTCTCCCGCGAAATTCTCCGCGCCGTCCCCGACCTCCAGCGCGAAGCCGCCTACGGTCTCGGCG
>CAZDAQ010000112.1:0-10093 GCA_964503425.1 uncultured Opitutales bacterium | reverse complement strand
TTCGCCGGCGCGTCGCCCGCCTTCTCCACGATGAAATACGCGTCCCACGCCATCGGCGCGACCGGCTTGCCGTCGTTCGCCCCGCCCGAGTGGTCGCAATGCGCCGGGTCCAGTTCGAGCCACACCGCCTGCCAGCGCTTCCCGCTCACCGTCACTTCCTTCGGCTCGAAGGTCTGGCCCGTGGCATCGTGCAGCCGCAGGGTGATTCTCGCCGGCGTGTCGTCCCCGTAAACCCAAAAGCCCACCCGCTTCGGGCATTCCGGCGACCCGGCGGGCAGCCCCGGCTCAAAACGATAAAACCGGCTGCCCGTTCCCCAGGAAAAGTCCACCTGCAATGCCAGCGCCGCCGGGCCGCCCGCTGGTGCATCCGCCCACCGGCATACCGCATCGCCGCTGCCAAACTGATCCCCATCCGCCACCGTGTGCAACCCGCTCGGCGAACCGGCCCGGCCCAGCGGAAATACCATCCGGCTCACCCGTCCGAAAGCTTCCTGCGCCAGCACTTGCCCTCCCGCGCCCGCGAGTGTCGCGGAAACCAGCACGCCATATGGACTCGGGAAGTCCCTCGCCGGCACCGCCAGCGATGGCACCGTCCCGTTCTCCGCCATCGTTGCCAGCGCGTCCGGCCCGGCGTTCACCATCAGCCGCCCGCCCGACGCATTCGGCACGCTGATCGTCAACCCCGTGTCGCCCAGCGGCGTCATCGCAAAATCCAGCGTCCGTGTCGGCGTCAGCCAAGTCTCCTGCCACCAGCCTTCGATTCCCGCGCGCACCCGCACCGGCGCTCCGTTTGCTGGCAGCAGCACTGGCGCGGTCGTCTGCGTGTAAATCTGCGTCGGATACATGACGACGTCGCTCTGCGGCATCCCCGCAAACGGATCCGGCTCAATCACCGGATGAATAACCTGCTCATCCTTCAGCGGATTCACCCAAATGGATTGCGCCACCGCCGTCGTTCCCGGCTCAATCAAATACTCCCGCGGCCACCGCTTCCATGCCGCCAGCATACTCAGCCGCGGCGAAGCCTCCACCGGCGTCAGGTATTGCGGCATCGCGGTCGCTTGCATTTGCAGGCTCGGGCCCGACGCCGCGGCGTCCATCAACACCCGCCCCAGCGCGTCCACCCGCCGCAACCGCACCGGCCCGATGGGCAGCGTTACCGTCTCATGCCCGTCCAGGCTCGTCGTCCACACCGCGAGCTTGAAGGGTGGCAACTCCTCCGGCGCACCGGGCCGCCGCTCAAACAACAGCAGGTGCGCCTGCCCCGCGTCCTGGGTCAGCGCCTTGTTCAACCGGTAAAAGCGCAACTCCCGATCCAGCGTCGCCGCCGCGTCATACGCGGGCTTCGGGTCAAACACCGGCGTCTTCCCCGTCTTCTCCGGCTGCCGCACCAATCCAAAGTGATGCTCGGGATTCTGCGGGTCCACTCCATCGTCGCGCCAGTCATACCAAATCGTCAGCGGCACGCCTTCGGCCAAATCACTCAACGCCATCCGCGCCAGATACACCGCCTGCGCGTTCTCATCAAACCCCGGCCACGCCGTCGAGTACCCCCACTCGCCCGCCAGCAAGGCCGGCGGCGCGCGGCCCGGCGGAGTATAGCGCCGCAGCAACGCCCGCGTTTGTTGAAAATCTCCCGCCGCCGTCTCTGGTTGCGTTTGCCGGTATGGATGCACCGACACCCCGTCCCACCACCCAAACAACCCCGCCTCCCCGCATGCCCGTAAAAAATCCAGATCCACCAGCGCCGCCGCCGGCCCCACTACCACCGCCTCCGGGTCGGCCTCCTTGATCGCCTTCGTCGCCACCAGCGCCAGCGCCGCGTAAGCCGCCGGATCCGGCTTCGGCTCCCAAAAATGCGTGTTGTTCGGCTCGTTCCAGATTTCCCAAATCACTCCCTGTCCGCGAAACTGCTTCGCCGCCGCCGCCGCCCACTGTGCAAACGCCGCCCGCCCCGCCTCGTCCGCCACCGCGCGTTGCTTTTCGTAAAGCGGGTTCTGGTAATCCAGAATGAACCATGGCCGCATCCCGTGCGCCGCCAGGTCGTCCGCCAGCTTTGCATAGACGGAAAAATCATCCTGCCCCGCCGTCTTTTCCGTGTCCGCCCAGGACAAATCCATCCGCACCCTCTTTGCCCCGCTGGCTGCCAGCAGGTCCATTTCTCCCGGCACGGCCTGCGTGAAATGGATGTCCACGCCCCAACTGCGCTCGACGGCTCCGTCATCCGGCCACGCCGGCGGAGTTCCGGCGGCAGCGCCGCCCGGCATTCCCGCGAGGACGCCCAGCGCAACCAGCCACATTTTCCACCGCATGTCTCACAGCAAACCGCTCCGCTCCCGTCTTGCCAAGCCTGCGTCGCGCCCCGCTTGCGGCTTGCGTTTCCCGGCAGTTCGGGGCTTTTTGAAAGTTCACCTTCACCCCCCTCTCCCATGGCTGGACTCGGCAAATTCCTCAAACAAGCCCAAAAGGCCCAAAAACAAATGGAGCTCGTGCAGCAGCAGTTGGCCGCGCGCGAACTCGAAACCTCCGCCGGCGGCGGCGCTGTGCGCGTCAAAATCAACGGCTCCGGCGAATTCCTCGCCCTCACCCTCAACCCCGATTTTCTCAAGGAGGACGCCGGTCTCGTCGCCGACACCATCCTCGAAGCCGTCAAGCAGGCTGCCGCCCAGGCCAAAACCGCCAACGAGGAGGAAATGAAAAAAGTCACCGCCCAATTCCAGATGCCGGGGATGTTCTAGCCCATGTCCCCCTCCTTCGAGCACGTCCAAAAACTGCTGCGCCAGCTCCCCGGGCTTGGTTACCGCTCCGCCGAGCGCATCGCCCTGCGCCTGCTCGTTGAAAAACCCGAATCCCTCCCGCCCCTCCTCGACGCCCTCCGCAATGCCGCCGCCCGCCTGTGTCGCTGCCAGCAATGCGGCAACCTCACCGAGTCCGGCAACCCCGGCTCCCCTGATTCCTCCTTCTGCGAAATCTGCCGCGACTCCTCCCGCCGCACCGACCAGCTTTGCTTCGTCGAAACCGTGACCGACCTGCTCGCCCTTGAACGCGCCGGCGCTTACCGCGGCCTTTACCACGTCCTGCATGGCAAGCTCTCGCCACTCCATGGCGTCGGCCCCGGCGACCTCAACCTCGCCACCCTGGCCGCGCGCCTCGACGCCGGCGCCGTGCGCGAAATCGTCCTCGCGCTTTCCAACGACATCGAGGGCGAAGCCACCTGCCATTACTTGCAGGAAACGTATCTCACCAGCCGCGGCCTCGCCGTTTCCCGCATCGGCTTCGGCCTGCCCAGCGGCGGCGGCCTCACCTTTGCCGACGCCGAAACCCTCCGCAGCGCCCTCGCTTCCCGCCGCGAATACCGCTAAGACTCAACCGCTTTTATTTTCCGCGCGCCGGGCATTCGCCGCCGCCACCGCCTCCGCATACCGCCGCATCGTCCACGCCCCGCGCTCGAACAGATTCGTGAATTGCAGCAGCCGCGGCCGGTCCGCCGGCGTGAGGCCCTCCCCGCTCGTGAAATATCCGCGACGCAGGTTTTGCATCGCGTCGCCATGCTCCGCCGTCATCGCGCGCAAGAGCGTCAGTTCCTCCGGGTCGTCCTGCGCCAGCGCCGCCACCAGCGTGAGCAACTGCGTGTCGAATCCCTCTAGCAGCCGCAGGCCCAGCGCCAGCACCGCGTCCTCGGGTCGCGCATGCTGCCCGCGCAATAATTGCAGCATGTCCCATGCGACCGTTTCCAGCGTCTCCAAATGCTCCTGCCGGTTTTGCAGGTTGAGCACATGCTCCGTCGCTTCCACCGTCAGCCGCTGGTGCAGCAAATCCGCCAAATACCGCCGCGTCTGCTCGGCCACTTCGTGAAACGCCTCATGGTGCACCTGCCGCCGCGCGACTTCCGTCGCCACCCCGCCCGCCCGCGCCACTTCCAAATAACCGGGCAGCCACTCAAGCAGCCGCAATTGCTCTCTTTCCACCAGCACTTGCGCCGTCTCCGGTTCTTCCAGTGCGTGCTCCTGCAAAAACTGCGGACGCCCCAACGTCTCCCGCTCGCTCGGCTGCCAGTGCCGCGCCAAAAATCTCCCGCTCGGCCCCGCCGCCAGCGTGCACAGCAACGGCGTCACCAGGTTGAACAGCAGCGCCACCGCCGCCGCCTGCTGTTCCGGTTGCGCGGAAAACCGCTCCGCCAGCATGTGCAATCCGTCCGCATCCGTGAAAAACTCCAGGTAAAACAACCCGCCAAACAGCGTCACCCCCGCCAGGTTGTAAAACACCTGCGCCATCACCACCTGCCGCGCCGTCCCGCGGATGTTCGCCGCCAGCGCATACGTAATCAGGCTCGAGCCCGCATGCGTCCCGTAAATGATCATCACCGCCTGCTGGAAATTGAAAAATCCCGCCTTCGTCATGGCCAGCGTGATGAGGATGATCGCCATGTGCGATTGCGCCAGAAAGGTCAGCAGCATCCCCACCAAAAACCCGAGAAAAAATGAAAACTGGATTGTGGACAGCGCCGCCTTGAACCACGCATATTGCGTGAATCCGCCCGCCGAAACCGACACCAGGTTCAGCCCAAACAACAGCAGCGCCACGCCAAACAGCGCCCCGTTCACCGCCTGCCAGCGTGGCGGGTAATTGAACGCCAGCCCCAGCCCCGCCAGCCCGACCAGCAGCAAAATCGCGTCCTTCATCGGCAGCACCGCTGCAAACACAATGAGCGTGCACCCGAAGTTCGACCAACACACCAGCGGCAGCGCCCGCCGCACGTCAATCAACCCCGCCTGCACAAACCCTGCCACCAGATACGACGTAGTGCGCCCGCTCTGCGTAATGAACCCTGCCGCCACTCCCCCCAGCGCCGCCGCCAGCGGCCGCCCGCTCACCTGCTCAATCAGCCGCTTGAATTGCTTCCCCGCCAAACCCTTCAGGTTCGACCCGAGCATTTTCAGGCCGACAAAAAACAATCCCAGCCCGGCCAGAATCGTGAAACTCAATTCAAGTAAGTTGCGCATGGGCTGACCGAAGTCCCCCCTACCATGTCCGCCCCGGTGAAAAAATCGAATCTCGAATCGCGCCCCGGACTCGATTAACTTGTCCACTCAGCTGCCATTCCCCGACGTGACCTGATTGTAACATTTCCTCCTCCACCCACGCCTCCCCATGAAAATCGAAGCCCAGCTCCGCCCTCCCGTCCTGGTCCTCGCCCTCAGCGGCCGGCTCGACGCCTTCACGTCCCGCGCCCTCGAAGAACGCCTCGCCGTCGCCTTGCAGGACCCCGCCGTGCGCCACCTCATTCTCGACCTCGCCGAGCTCGATTACCTCAGCAGCGCCGGCATCCGCGTCCTCGTCACCACCCTGCGCCAGATGCGCAACGGCGGCGGTGACCTCTTCCTCGTCGGCACCCAGGGCTACTCGCAAAAAGTCCTCGAAATGTCGGGCTTCGCCAAAACCCTCCCTCATTACCCCACCCTCGCCCTCGCCCTCTCCGCCACCGGCAACGCCGACGCCGCCGAAATCCACTGGGACCAATCCCTCCCCTTTGCCGGCAAAGCTGGCTCCTATCAGGTCGCCCCCTGGAGCCGCGACCGCTGCCAGGTCCTCGTCCTCGGCGACATCAAGGACGTCCTCCATTGCCGCATCACGCCCGAGCTCATGCGCTCCAAGCATTTTTCCTCCACCGAATACTCCATCGGCTTGGGCGCCCTCGGCGACAAGCTTGAGGACTACCTCCCCATCCTCGGCGAAATGATCACCATCGGCGGCACCATGGTCTGGCTGCCCACCGACGGCCATGACACCGCCGACTACCTCATCCCGCAAAAAGACACCGGCGAAGTCACCATCCGCACCGGCTTCAACGTCTCCCTCTCCGGCCACTTCAACGACCTCGCCCTCTTTCAAAGCCCGCTGCCCGAAGGCAGCGCCATCGGCGACATTTACCGCGACCTCTTTGCCCTCGCGCCCTCGCGCCGCACGCCCTTCAAAGGCGGCCTCTGTCTCGCCATGCGCGCCGAAGTCCACGCCGCTTATGGCGCGGGCGTTCTCCGCTCCCCCATTCTCCTGAACCAGCCCACCAACCACAAATCCCTCACTGACCCCGAGAATTTCGACACTTGGTTCGAAATTGACCACGCCCCCCGCCACCACCAGGTCACCGGCTTGTTCAGCGGCATAGGTCTCGACCTCCATAGCGACTACGCGAAGCACTATGACCAGGCCATGCTCGACGACGCCTTCTACGTCAACCCCGGGAATCGCGCCGCCGCCAACCCCGACCAAATCCTCCACAACCACGGCGTCTTTTTCTCCCCCCGCCCCTTTCATCCCCAGCCACGCTCCCTCGAGGAGGAAATTCAGGCCGTCGTCGAAAATGGCGACTTCCGCGACATGCGCCACGTCTTCGACAACACCCGCATCACCCGTGCGCTCATCGGCATCGCCTACATAGACCAGTTCGCCCGCGACCCCGCCGGCGTCGCCGTGTCCTAAAAGCCGCCGGCTTCGCGTTATCCCATCGGCATCATCGCTCCCGGCATATTTTCATGCCTGTCTCCTGCACGCTCCAGCTGAAAATCACGCCCAACGCCCCGCGCAACGAAATCACCGGCTGGCTCGGCGACACCCTCAAAGTCAAAGTCCACGCTCCCGCGCTCGAAGGCCGCGCCAATGCCGCCTTACTCGACTTTCTTGCGGAAAAACTCTCTCTCCGCAGCTCGGCCATCACCCTCCTCCGCGGCGACAAATCCCGGCAAAAAGTCGTCCGCCTCGCCGGCCTCGAACTGGCCGAAGCCAAACGCCGCCTGTGCAGCCCTCCTTCGTAGCGCGGACCTGCCCCCCGGATCCCTTCGCCACGACCTGACGCGTTCGTTTGCTCTCTTAGCAACTTTCCGTTAATCTATGTATGGACGTTGCGACGACAGTGCCGCTTGGCGTCCGGCAGCATGTCCCTTTTGGCCTACCTTCTTCTCGCGTCCAGCTCGTTGTTTGTGATCGTTGATCCGCTGGCGGCGGTGCCCGCGTTTATCGCGATGACGCCTTCCAATACGCCCGCCGACCGCATCCGCATGGCCCGCCTGGCCGCCTTGGTCATGTCTGGCGTCCTGTTGGCGTTTGCCTTCGCCGGCCAGTGGATCTTTCGGTTTCTCGGCATTACCATGGCCGCCTTTGAAATCGCTGCCAGCATCGTATTGTTGCTGGTGGCGCTCGACATGCTGCGGGCGCAGCGTTCACGAGTGCTCGAAACCCGTGAGGAAACCGACGCCGGCATCGAGAAACTGGACATTGCCGTCACCCCTTTGGCCATTCCCATGCTTTCCGGTCCAGGGGCAATCTCCACCGTCATCCTCCTCCAAAACCAGGCGCAGGGCTGGTCCCAGCGCGTCGCCCTGTGTCTAAGCATCCTCCTGGTTTCGGCGGCCACTTACCTGATCCTGCGCCTTTCGGCCCGCGGCATGCAGTGGCTTAGCCCCATCGCCCTGAACATCGCCATTCGCGTCATGGGGCTGTTGCTGGCGGCGGTCGCCGTGCAATTCATGATCAATGGTCTCTTGGCCGTGCACACGAGTTGGCTGGCCGCGCACTGATCGGAAATTGCTTGCTGGCCTCCCTATGGACGGCCGAAGCGGTTCGCTGGGACATTTCCATAGGCCCGCTGGCCCTTCATTGCCCCTCCGGTTGCGTGTGTTCTCGATACAAACGAGTAGGGATTCGCCTTGGCGAATCTCCACCTCGGCCTTGATTTACAATTCCGCAGCCTTGGATTACCATGCTAATCCCGCTCTACTGCAATATCTGGTAGTGCACTTCCACGGTGACCGAAACGTCGTTCTGTCCCGCTTCCACCGGTGCCCCTCCGGCCGGTGCCGCCATCGCAAAGGCCATCGGCGCCCGTTCCATCGGTGTCACCCCGCCGCTCTGTTCGCTGATCGAAATAATCAGCCCGAGCCGCACGTTCGCTGCCGCCGCCAGCGTCTGCGCCTTCGCCAGCGCGGCCTTCACCGCCGCCGTCCGCGCGTCTGTCTCGTATTTTGACGGATCATCTATCGTAAAAGTAATGCCGTTCAACGAACTCGCGCCCGCCGCCACAATCGCGTCCATCACCTTGCCCACCGTGTCAATCTTGCGGATTTTGATGCTGTAATTATAATTCACCCGGTATCCCGTGATTTTCCCGTCCTGATTCGTCACCGGGTTCATGTTGTAGGCGCTCGTCTGGATGTCGTTGTCCGCGATGCCCTGCGCCTTCGCCACCCCCACCAGCTTGCTCGCGTCGTCGTTTGCCTGCTTGAGCGCATCCCCCAGCGTCGCCGCGGTCACATCCACCCCGACCGATGCTATCGCCGTGTCCGGCTTCGCATACACATGCCCCACCCCCGTGACTTCAATGTTCGGCGTCGCGGAAGTATCTAGCCCGTCAGACGCCGCCAACGCCGAAAGCGCGCCCGCCAGCATTCCGCCCACGCCCAGTGCCCAGCGCAGCCAATACTTCAGTGGGGTCCCGGGGTTCATCGCTTTTCCTGTCCCAAAATTGCGCCTTTACCGGAAACCTGGCGAGAAAATTTTTCTCAGCCCTTCGGGCGGAGCTTCTTCAACAGCGCCCCCAGCGGATCATAGAAGTCATCTACCACCCGCTCCTTCAGCGGGATGATCGCGTTGTCCGTGATGGTAATGTGCTCGGGGCAGACTTTCGTGCAGCACTTCGTGATGTTGCAGTAGCCGATGCCGTGCGCCTGCTTCAACTCCGGTATGCGGTCTTCCGTGTCCAGCGGGTGCATTTCCAGCGCCGCCGTGTAAACCAGGTAGCGCGGCCCGATGAACTCCTCGTGCTTCTGGTGGTCCCGCAAAACATGGCACACGTCCTGGCACAGGAAACACTCGATGCATTTGCGGAACTCCTGCACCCGGTCCACGTCCTCCTGCTGCATCCGCCACGTCCCGTCCGGCGCGTCCGGCGCGCGGGGCTTGAATGGCTTGATCTTCTTCTTCACCCGGAAATTCCACGACACGTCCGTCACCAAATCGCGCAGGCTCGGGAACGCCCGCATCGGCTCGATCGTCACCGGCTTGTCCAGCGGGATCATGTCCAGCCGCGTCATGCACATCAGCCGCGGCATGCCGTTGATCTCCGCCGAGCACGACCCGCACTTCCCCGCCTTGCAGTTCCACCGGCACGCCAGGTCGTTCGCCTGCTCCGCCTGGATTTTGTGCACCACATCGAGCACCACCATGCCCTCGGTCACCTCCGTGGTGTAATCCACGAGCTTCCCGCCGCTCGCGTCGCCGCGCCAGATTCTGAAGGTGACGGTTTTCATTTCAACTCCTCGATGACTTGTTTCAGGTGCTCCGGCATGTCCGGTATCGTCTCGCGCCGCAGCTTCATTGAGCCGTCCGCCGCTTTCGACACAATCGTGTTCACCTTGCTCTCCTCCTCGTCCTTGTGCGGAAAGTCTTCGTGGAAATGCCCGCCGCGACTTTCCTCGCGCTCGATGGCCGAGCGCGTGATCGCCTCCGCCACCGTCAGCAAATGCTTCAAGTCCAGCGCCGTGTGCCAGCCGGGGTTGTATTCGCGGTGCCCGTAAACCGCTGCCCGCTTCGCCCGCTCCCACAGTTTCGCGATGCCGTCCAGCGCCCGCGTCATTTCATCCTCGCGGCGCACGATGCCGACCAGCTCCTGCATCATGTTTTGCAGGTCATACTGGATCTGATACGGCCCTTCCGCGCTGCCGCCCAAACTCGCGCCGCGCATAAACGGCTCCAGCGCCTCGCGTTCATCCGCCTGCACTTCCTCCTCGTTGATGGCTCCCGCCGGATTTTCCTTGGCGAATTTCGCGGCATATTCCCCCGCGCGCTTGCCAAACACCAGCAGGTCGGAAAGGGAATTGCCCCCCAGGCGGTTCGCCCCGTGCAGCCCCGCCGCGCACTCACCCGCCGCAAACAACCCCGGCACGTTCGACATCTGCGTGTCGCCGTCCACCTTGATGCCGCCCATCGCATAATGCGTCGTCGGCCCGACTTCCATCGGCTCCTTCGTGATGTCCAAATTCGCCAGTTGCATGAACTGGTGATACATGCTCGGCAGCTTCTTCTTGATGTGCTCCGCCGC
>CAZDAQ010000111.1:4434-10261 GCA_964503425.1 uncultured Opitutales bacterium | reverse complement strand
GGGATGGGGGCGTGGGAGGGGATGGCGGTGAGCGTGGCAGTGATGGAGTTCCGGTTTTTGGGGGCGAGCATGGGGGCAGTCGGGGGGGAGAAGATCACGCGGGCGATTGAGCGGGCGACGGAGAAGAAGATTCCGGTGATCATTGTGTCGGCCTCGGGCGGGGCGCGGATGTATGAGGGGATCCACAGTTTGATGCAGATGGCGAAGACGAGCGCGGCACTGGCGCGGCACGCGGACGCGCGGCTGCCGTATGTTTCGATTTTGACGGACCCGACGATGGCGGGGGTGATGGCGAGTTTCGCGACGCTGGGGGACGTGATTATTGCGGAGCCGGGGGCGCGGATCGGGTTTGCGGGGCCGCGGGTGATTGAGGAGACGACGAAGCAGGAGCTGCCGGCGGGGTTTCAGACGGCGGAGTTTTTACTGGAGCACGGGTTGATTGATTTGATCGTGTCGCGCTTGAAGATGAAGGTGACGGTGGCGCAGTTGCTGCGGGCGTTTGCGCATGGGAACGGCAATGGCAACGGGCACGGGAGGAAGAACGGGCACAAGGCGGCGGAGAAGGCAGCGAATTGAGAATTTAGAAGGCAGAGTGCAGAATTCAGGATGGCCCCCAGGATGTCCTGACTTGCGTGGGCGGGGGGTTGGCGTCTAGGAATGACGGTGGAGGAGTGGCTGAGTGGTTTAAGGCATCTGACTTGAAATCAGACGTGCTCGCAAGGGTACCGGGGGTTCGAATCCCTCCTCCTCCGCCAATTTGATGAAGCGCCGGAAACCGCCCCATTTTGCCGGAAAAACGAAGAGCGTGGAACGCATTGCGAGCGGGCCGGGGGCGGTGTCGTGGCGGGTGATGGCGGGGTTGGGAGTGGGGCTGGGGTTGCTGACGCTGGCGACGTATGCGAATTCGTTCAGCGCGGGGCTGGTGCTGGACAATAGCGTGTTGATTGGGCAGGACGTGCGGCTGCGGGGGTGGGGCTGGGAAAATTTGCACGAGATTTTCACGCGGAATTATTGGTGGCCGTATTTGGAGAGCGATTTATACCGGCCGCTGACGACGCTGAGTTATTGGGGCAATTACACGATGTTGGGGAACGGGCTGAACCCGGGGGGGTATCATGCGGTGAATTTTTTGCTGCATTGGGCGAATGCGTGGCTGGTGCTGGTGATTGGGCGGCGGCTGACGGGGCGGTTGGGGCTGGCGGGGCTGGCGGCGGCGCTGTTTGCGGTGCATCCGGTGAACGTGGAGTCGGTGACGAACATCGTGGGGCGGGCGGATTTGCTGGCGACGCTGTCCATTTTGTTCGGGGGTTGGTGCTATATGCGGGCGGGGGCGGCGGCGAGGTGGCGGAAGGCGGCGTGGCTGGGGGCGATGGGATTGAGCGCGCTGGCGGGGGTGTTGACGAAGGAGAGCGCGGTGATGATTGTCGCATTTGTTTTGTTGTATGACTGGATTTGGCGGTGGCCGGGGTTGCCGGGGAACGGGTGGCGCGGGCGGTTGGGGGTGGCGCTGAAGGAGTTTGGGTTGAAGGGGTATGTGGCGCTGGCGCCGGCAGTGGGGTTGATTTGGGGAATCCGGCATTGGATGATGAAGAACACGCCAGTGTTTGATCAGCGATTCGTGGACAACCCGATTGCGCACGCGGCGACATGGGGGGCGGGGTGGTTGACGGCGATGAAGGTGCAGATGAGATATTTGGAGTTGCTGGTGTGGCCGGGGACGCTGTCGTGCGATTATTCCTACAATCAGATTCCGTTGTATGGGGAGGGCGGCGGGTGGTGGGAGGATGCGCAGTGCTGGCTGGGGCTGGCGGCGGTGGTGGCGATTTTATGGGCGGCGACGCGGTGGCGGCGGGGCAACCCAACGTTCGCCTGGGGGGCGTGGTTTTATTTCCTGATGATGCTGCCGACGGCGAACGTGGTGATGCCGATTGGGAGCATCATGGCGGAGCGGTTTTTGTATTTGCCGTCGGTGGGGTTTTGCGTGGTGGCGGCGCAGGGGTTGTTGAGGGCGGGCGCGGCGCTGGGGCGGCGGGTGAATGCGGAGCGCGGGCGGGTGGCGGCAGCATGGGTGCTGCCGGTGGTGGTGGTGGCGTTATTCGCGGCCCGGTCTTATGCGCGCAATGCGGACTGGCATGACGAGCTGGCGCTGTGGAAGAGCGCGATGGCGGCGACGCCGGAGAGTTTTAAGGCGCACAAGGGTTATGCGAATGCGCTGGCGACGGCGGGCCAGAACGAGGCGGCCGTGGACGCAGCGATCGCGCAGGATGAGGCAGCGCGGGCAATCCTCGAGCAAAAGCCGCTGTCGCCGGAGCGGCAGGATAATACGCTTTATCAGGATTTGGGGATGTATTACCGGATGAAGGGGATGGTATTGCAGGATCGGGGCGAGGCGGCGCAGGCGCAGATTTTTTTCCGGAAGGCGGTGGCGGTGCTGGAGCGGGCACGGGAGGTGGACCGTTATGTAAACCAGGCGTCGCGGGAGAAAGCGTTGGGGGGCGGGGCGGCGGCGGGAGACATCCGGGATGTGGGAAACTACCGGGTGTATGTGCAACTGGGGATGGCGTATCTCGTGGCGGGGGACAACGCCGGCGCGGAGGAGGCCGGACGGTATATGCAGCATATCGCGCCACAGGAGGCAATGGGTTACAAGATTGTGGGGGCGGCGGCCTTGGACCTGGGGCACCGACAGGAGGCGGCCACGGAGTTTGTGGCGGCGCTGATGCTTGACTCGAACGACGCCGAAGCGTGGGACGGCTTGCGACGGTGCTATGCGGCGCTGGGAGAACCGGGGGTAGTGTCAGTGCAAAACGGCCACTACGGGATTGATGGCAGCAACGCGGACGCGCACGAGGAAATCAAGGAGGCCTTGATCACGCTGGTGCGGGCGTTTGAGGAGGCCAAGTTTCCGGACGACGCGCAAAAGATCCGCGACATTGCGATTCAGCGGTATCATTTTCCGGAGGAAATTTTTTCGCCGCCGGCGAAATAAAAATGCGCCGCCAAGGTTAGCGGAGAGGGGAAGGCGAACGGGCTGGGGCGCAGGCTAGCGACTTTGGGGGGGAGTGGTTTTCACGGACTCTGATTTGAGCGAGAGGATGGGAGTCTGATGCCGTTCGCAAATGAACGGGTTGTTCGAGTGAGAGGCGGGCGGGCGCGGAAGGCCGGTGGGCTGATGATAGCCGCAGGGCCGGGCTTTCTGCGCGATGGACAGAGCGATGCGGAGGAATTCTCGTGGCATGCCTATAACTTGGCACAGGAGCAAACGGAGGGCAAGGCGGCAGCGGGAAATGGGGGAAGATTAACGGTTTGTTTACGCCGGGAGGGGAAGTCCTGGGGGGTTTGCCGGACGGACGGGAGGATTAGAGGGCCAAATTTTTTTGTTCGTTGTGGGGCTTTCCATTTCAGCAAGAGGCCCGAGCGGGGTCACTGGCGCTTGAGGGTGTCGGGGGCGCGGGGGTCGGCGCCGGCGGTTTTATGGTAGGTGCCGGTTTGCTTGTCGCGGACGTATTTGGTGAAGCCGGCTTTGGCGACGTGTTTTTCGGAGAGAAGTTTTTTGGTGTGGCCAGGGGTGTATTTGGTGGCGAGGTTGGGGGATTGGTAAACGCGGCGGACGGGGCGACCGGTGTGGGGGTGATGGGTGAGGGTGGCGGCGGACATGGGCTGCTCGATTTCGAGGAGTTCGCCGTCGGAGCCGTCGTCGAGGATTTCCTGGTAGAGGTAGAGAGGCATGGGAGGGAAGAATTTTAAAAATTTAAAATGGAAGATGGGGGAAGAGGGGGATATCCGCAGATTAGCAAAGATTTGGAAAAATTTGATAAGAAGAAGTGGAGTAAAAAGTGAGGCTAGTGGCGGCGGGCGGAGGCGTGGGGGAGGCGTTCGACGAGGATGTGGGTAGCAGCCTGGCCACCGAGGGAGACGGAGTGGCCGTTGGCGAGAGTGATGGCGAGGAGGTCGGCGACAGGATCGTGGCGGGTGAGACGGAGGGAGCAGCCGGGGCGCAGGCCGGCGTCGTGGATGAAGCGGAGAAATTCCGGGTCCTGGCGGGTGATGCGGGTGATGCGGGCGGAGACGCCGGGGGGAAGTTCGGCAAGGGGGTGGGCGGGGCGGGGGTTCATGCGGCCGGCGGCGGAGGGGATGGGGTCGCCATGGGGATCCACGCGGGGGTGGCCGAGGAAGGCGTCGAGGCGCTCGACAAGGCGGTCGGACCAAGCGTGTTCGAGGAGTTCGGCTTCGGCGTGGATTTCGGACCAGTCGAGGCCAAGGGTTTGGACGAGAAACATTTCGATGAGGCGGTGTTTGCGGAGCATGCGGAGGGCGAGGCGTTCGCCAGCAGGGGTGAGGCGGGCACCGACGCGGGGGGTGTGGCGCAGGAGACGGGACTTGGCGAGGGCCTTGACCATGGTGGTGACGGTGCCGGGGACAACGGCCATGGCGCGGGCGAGTTCGCCCATGGGCACGGGTTCGCCGGGGTGCTGCTGGCCGAGCAGGTAGAGCTGCTTGACGTAGTTCTCGACGGTGCTGGTGGGCATGCGGGGAAAAGGATGAAGGATGAATTATGAAGGATGAAGGATGAATTATGAAGGATGAAGTGGGGAGGGAAGGAGGAGGCAACTGAAGCGAATGAGGCGACTGTGGGCGAAAATTTTTGGCTTGGGTTTGGGCGCGGGAATGGGCGAGATAGCGGGCTTGATGAAATTGGGTGTCAAACATGGCCGGGGGATGGCGGCGTTTATCGCGGGTTTGCTGGCGATGGGGGTGGCCTGGGCGGATGCGGGAACGGCGGGCGCGGCGGAGAATACGACGGTGGTGGCGGCCAGCACCGCGGGCGGAAATGGGACGGCGGCAGCCAGCGCGACCGGGGGCAATGCGACCGCGGCGGCACCGACGAATTTTTGGACGCAGCCGTATTTGACGGGGAATTGGGGCGGGTGGCGGGATACGCTGGGGAACGACGGGTTCTCGCCGTTCATGAATTGGACGGGGGAGATTTGGGGGAACGTGAACGGGGGGATTCGCAACGGGATGACGCAGGACATGCTGCTGGCGTGGGGGTTTGGGCTGGATCTGGACAAGCTGGCGGCGTGGAAAGGATTTTCGGCGAATGCGACGTTTTATTGGTATCAAGGGCGGACCCCGGACAAGAACACGGGGTCGTTCAATTCGCCGTCGGATTATGATTCGCCGAACCTGGCGCGGGTGTTCACGGCGTATGCGGCGAAGCAGTGGCTGGACGGGCGGCTGGAGGCGCGGGCGGGGTGGGTGACGGCGGACGACACGTTTTTCCAGACGCAGAGCGCGGGGGTGTTTTTGAACGCGGGGATCACGGCGCCGCCGACATTGTTTTCGCAGACGCTGGCGAACGGGGATTTCGCGATTCCGCAGTATCCGGTGGCGACACCGGGGGTGCGCGGGCACTACCAGACGGCGGACCAGCGGTGGGATTTTTTCACGGCGGTGTATGATGGCGACGCGGGGCCGAACGTGAGTCATTACCACGGGCTGGGTTTCCGCACGGGCAACGGCGTGCTACTGCTGGGCGAGGCGGACTGGCATTACGCAGTGAACGGATTGAATGGGACGCTGAAGGCGGGCGGGTTTTACCACAGCGGAAAGTTTACAGACTGGCAGACGAACCAGCCGCAACGGGGGATCGAGGGGGCATATGCAATGGTGGAGCAGACGCTGTGGCAGACGAAGGCGGCGGACGGGAGTGTGCAGCCGGTGTTGAGCGGGTATGCCTATGCGGGGTGGGCCGGGCCGACGGAGCGGGTAACGGTGCAGACGACGTTTTCGGCGGGGGTGAACTGGTATGCGCCGCTGCCGTTCG
>CAZDAQ010000111.1:0-4334 GCA_964503425.1 uncultured Opitutales bacterium | reverse complement strand
ACGGTGCAGACGACGTTTTCGGCGGGGGTGAACTGGTATGCGCCGCTGCCGTTCGCGCCGAACGATTTGGCCGGAGTGGCGGTGCTCTACACCGGGTTCAGCCCGGATTACACGGCGAGCGCGTTCAACCCAGTGCCGCTGGGGGTGATGACGGCGAGCGAAACGGTGGTGGAGGCGACCTACCAGGCGACGGTGACGCCGTGGCTGACGGTGCAGCCGGACTTGCAGGTGATTTTCAACCCGGCGAACGCGGTCACGCGCGCGACCGCGACGGTGGTGGGGGTGCGGGCGGTGGTGACGTTTTAGGGAGAGTGAATGGAAGAGGGAAAAGGGAAGAAAAGGGACGCCGGATAGGCAGTGGAAGGTGAAGAGGTAAGTTCAGTGGCAGCTTTTGGGTTTGCTGAAACAAACGGCGACCGCGGCGATGCTGATACCGAGCAGTGTGACAAGTGCGCCAAGGATGACAAACAGGCCGCAGGTCTGGATGAACGCATCGTGGGAATGGTGTAAAAGCAGTCCACAAAAGGCGGCAGTGACGGCGAAGAGCAGGGTGGCCGAGTAAAGCAACGCCACCGGCAGCTTAGACACCCACCGGGGCGAGGCGGGGCTGGAGGATGGGGCGGGCGTGGTCATGCCGGTTTTCTACACGGTTTTGACCCTGAAAGACAAGGGTATCCGGCGTCAAGGAAGGCGGGCAAATCGCCGGGCAGTGGACGGAAGGATGGCGGATTCGGGGATTGACGCGGGAGAAATTTTCATTTTGAGTATTCAAAATAGAGAGTTTTATTATTCGTAAAAAATGGACACGATGAATCCTGAACCACCGGACACCGCGGCGCACCGGGGTGCGGCGGCGCGGCGGGAGGCGGTGTCGCTGGAGGGGCTGCACGGGACGGTGCGGGTGCCGGCGGCGGGGGCACGGCCATGGCGGCAGTATCTGGCGTTTTTCGGGCCGGGGCTGCTGGTGAGCGTGGGCTACATGGATCCGGGGAACTGGGCGACGGACCTGCAGGCGGGGGCGCAGTTCAAGTATCAGTTATTGTGGATCGTGGGGCTGGCGAGCCTGATGGCGATTTTCCTCCAGATCATTGCGGCGCGGCTGGGGGTGGTGACGGGGCGGGACTTGGCGCAGTGCTGCCGGGAGCATTTGCCAGGGTGGACGCGGTGGCCGAATTTCCTGAGTTGCGAGGTGGCAATCATCGCATGCGACCTGGCGGAGGTGCTGGGGAGCGCGGTGGCGCTGCATTTGCTGTTTCCGCGGATTTCGCTGCTGGCGGCGGTGCTGATCACGGCGCTGGACGTGCTACTGCTGCTGGCGCTGCAGCGGTTCGGGATGCGGATGATTGAGGCAGTGGTGCTGGTGTTGGTGGCGACAATTGCGGGGTGTTATTTTGTGGAGATTTTCGTACTGCCGCAGGTGGCACCGGACTTCGGGGAGATGGGGCGGGCGCTGTTCGCGCCGGATTTAGCGGGGTTTTTCCGCAGCCACGGGCTGGTGTATGTGGCGATCGGGATCATTGGGGCGACGGTGATGCCGCATAATTTATACCTGCATTCGGCGCTGGTGCAGTCGCGGCAAATTGGGAAGGACGAGGCGTCGGTACGGCGGGCGGTGCGGTATTACAGCGTGGACACGGCGGTGGCGCTGCTGGGGGCGTTTTTCGTGAATGCGGCGATTTTGGTGCTGGCGGCGACGGTGTTTTACGGAAAAAACACGGTGACGCTGGCGTCGGGGCAGGTGGTGGCGTTTGGGGCGGACGCGGATTGGATCCAAGTGGCCTACCTGACGCTGGCGCCATTGCTGGGGACGGCGGCGGCGAGTTTGTTGTTTGCCGTGGCGTTGCTGGCGAGCGGGCAGAGCAGCACGATCACGGGGACGCTGGCGGGGCAGGTGGTAATGGAGGGGTTCATGGAATGGAGGATTCCGGCGTGGGTGCGGCGGCTGGTTACGCGGTTGTGCGCGATTGTGTCCGCGATTGTGCTGATCGGGATGCGAGGTGACAGGAGTGTGAACGATTTGCTGACGTTGAGCCAGGTGGTGCTGGCGATCCAACTGCCGCTGGCGATGTTCCCGCTGATGTATTTTGCGAGCACGCGGCGGCGGATGGGGCGGCTGCGGATCGGGTGGTTGCTGCTGGCGGCGGGGTGGACGTCGTGCGTTTTGATCACGGTGCTGGATGTGTATGAATTGCCGGAGGCGATGCGGGAGGCGTGGGCGGTGTTTGGGGGGCGGTAGGTTTTGTCCTAAGAAAATCAATGAAGGAAGATGGAAAAGGGGCAGCGGGAGTGGGGGAATGGGAAATGGGAGTAGGATGCTGTTTGGCTTGCGGGGCGGGGCGGATGGGGTGATGCTAACGAAACGCCGGGCGACGGGGTGCCGGGCGGGATACCATGAGTGTGCAGGCGAATAAAAGATCCATCACGGCGTTTGTCCTGGGGGCGCTGGCGGTGGGGTTTGTGATGATTTTGACGTTTGGGGGGAGCGACGCGTTTTCGAAGCATGAGACGTTCATTTTGTATTTCAACGGGTCGGTGAACGGGCTGGACGATACCTCGCTGGTGAAATTTCGGGGAGTGCCGATTGGGTATGTGGACACCCTGAAGCTGCACTTGAACCAACTGCCGCTGGACCGGCGGGTGCCGGTGCTGGTGAAGGTGGACGTGACGCGGCTGCGGAGGCAGTTGAACCTGGTGGCGGACCTGGGGGACCCGGTGGTGCTGGAGCAGCAGATCCAGGCGGGGCTGCGGGGCAAGTTGGAGGTGGACAGTTACATTACAGGGAAGATGTATGTGGATTTGGGTTACTATCCGGGGTCGCCCAAGCCGCCGGTGGAGGCTTTCGAATCGGGGATGCCGGAGATTCCGACGCGGCAGTCCAACGGCAGCCAGTATATCGCGCACGTCGTCTTGTGGTCGAACAAACTGGGGCAGTTCGACTACCATGCGCTCGAGGTGATGATCAATGAAAAGCTGGACCAGGCGACGGCGCGGGTGGCGGGCCTCACCTTCGCGAGCGACAACCAGAGTTTGCTGGCGGCGCTGGCGCCGCTGGAGGGGTTGGATGCCAGCACCTGGAACCAGCGATTTGCCAGCCTGCTGGAGGAGGAGAACAGCTACCGGGCGTCCGCCGACCGCTGGCAGGGGACGATCGTGCAGCAAAGCGCGAGCGTGATCCAGATGGGCACGGACGCGCGGGCGGGGCTGGGCAGGCTGGAGGCGCAGATGCAGGCGCTGCGGGACGGTTTGCAGCCGGAGGGCGAGACCCGGCAGAGTTGGGAACAGATGTTGCAGCAGACAACGGACATGGCGAAATCGTTGCGGCAGAAGGCGACGGACCTGGAGGAGCCGCCGGTGCGGGGGGCCAAGTGAGAGCCGGCACAAAAACGACAACGGGCCAGCGGCGGCATTCCTGAATTCATGCAGGCAGAAATCATCGGCACAGCGAGCGCACTTTTGACCACGACGGCGTTTTTGCCGCAGGTGGTGAAGGCGGTGAAGACGCGGAAGACGGACGACCTGTCGTATGGGATGCTCCTATTACAGAGCACGGGTAACGTGGGGTGGGTGACTTACGGGTGCGTGATTCATTCGGCGAGCATCGCGGTGTCGAACGTGGTGACATGCCTGTTGGTGCTGATGCTGTTGGCGGTGAAGGTGCGGCAGGGGATGACGGAGCGCGAGGCGGCGGGGAAAGGATAAACGATG
The DNA here is from genome assembly GCA_964503425.1 of uncultured Opitutales bacterium. Taxonomy (GTDB): domain Bacteria; phylum Verrucomicrobiota; class Verrucomicrobiia; order Opitutales; family JABDGR01; genus CAZDAQ01. The sequence continues at coordinate 629 of CAZDAQ010000111.1, read as the reverse complement.
AAGGGTGGGGGCACGGGCCAAAGGAAATGCGGCACCGGCGCAGTTTCCCGTTGACAGATGGGGGCGAAAACGGTTTTTTGACCCTTTTCCCAGAAACATACCCATCAGGCACGCCATGAAAGTCGTCTCATCCATCAAGTCTTTGAAGAACCGCCACCCGGGCTGCCAGGTGGTGCGTCGGAAGGGGCGTATCTACGTGATCAACAAGATCAACCCGCGTTTCAAGGCGCGGCAGGGCTAAATTCGGGCCGCCCGGGAACGAGCCTGGGCGGGTTTTGCCGATAAATTATTCAACAGGAGACATTTACCGTGAAAAAGGAAGGCCATCCCGAATACCATCCGGTTTGCTTTGTGGACGTGTCCACGGGGCGGAAGTTTTTGACGCGTTCGACAATGCGGTCGAAGCAGAAGGAGACGATTGACGGGGTGGAATACTATGTGGTGGTGCGGGACGTGACAAGCGATTCGCACCCGGCCTATACGGGGGAGAAGCGATTCCTGGACACGGCGGGGCGGGTGGAGAAGTTCCAGTCGAAGTTCAAGCGCGTGCGGAAGTAGGGGGGCAAAGGTGGCAGGGGTGAAGAGTTGCGACGCGAGCGCGAACGCGGCGGTGTTCACGGTGAAGGGGG
>CAZDAQ010000110.1:0-10288 GCA_964503425.1 uncultured Opitutales bacterium | reverse complement strand
TACTCATCCGCCAGCTTGATGTCCGGCTGCAGCGTCACCGTCAGCCGGTATTGCTGGCCCGGGCGCATGATGAGCGGGTGGTCCCGATGCAGCATCTGCACGTAGTGCAGGCCGCCCCAATACGTGCGGTATTGCGGGTTGCCCGTGACCACCTGGGTCTCCGCCCAGACTGCCTGAAAATCGTCCTTCACCACCGAGCACCGCAGGCTCTCCGGCCCCACGGTCAGCGTCGTCCCGATCCGGTGCTTCGAGTGCGGCGAGCTGATAGCGAACATATACCGCATCTTGTCCATCTGGATCTGGTTCTTCACCGTGAAAATGAAGTCACTCGTGATCTTGCTCCCCGAGAACGTCCACTGCACCTTGCACGAGCCGATGCCGCTGGCGATCTGCTCGTCCTTGGTGATCAGTTCCGGCTGCTCGTAGCGGAAGAAAAACGCGTTCCGCAGCCCCAGCCCGGTCGCGCACTTTTTCCCGTAAAATGACGGCAGCACGACTTTATCCCCGAACGTCAACTCCGGCAGCAAAATCGGCAGGTAATGGCCCACCGGCCAGTCGAACACGCCTGGCGAGTGCGGGAACGCCAGCGAATCCGACGTATGCCACTTGCCCCCGCTCACCAGCGGGATCGAAACATGCAGCCCGCTGTCCGAATCCTGGTAAATGAACAAACCCTGCTCCTTCTTGTGCGACTGGTCGAAAATCACCCAACGCCCCGTAGTTTTCTGGCCCGTGAACTTCGGGTTCATCGTCCCGCCAATGGACTTCGCCAGCCGCGCCCACTGGCACAAATACCGCGCGGCGTCGAAGTTCGCCATCCGCGTCGGGTGCGGCGAGCCCGTGTCGCGCTCGCTGTCCCGGATGACCAGATAGCCGTGCTCCTGGTCCAGATAGGTCGCAAAAAAGAAATGAAACAGCCGCCGCAGGATATCGAAATATAGCGGCTTTTGGTCCTCGGTGATCCACCCCTCGCGCATCGCCTGCATGATGATGCTGATGCAGTGCATCTGCCCGTAGGCCCCGATGCCCCGGCCATAGTTCCAGCCCAGGCCGTCCTGCCGGACCATGTCGGGCAGGATGCGGATGTATTTCTCGGCGTCCGTCCGCAGGCTCGGCAGCTTGCGCTCCCGCAGGTGCATGTTGGCATGCAGTTGCAGGGCTTGCTGGATGAAAATGAAGCTCAGGATTCCGTAGATGTCATAGCAACCGCCAAACCCGCTCGGATGGTCGTCCAGGTATTCCCCGGTGCTATTCTCCTTCAGCCGCTCGATGAACCGGTCAACCAGTTTGCTGGTCTCGTCCTTTTTCGACAGCCCGAGGCTGAACCGCGCGACCGACTTCGCGATGTTGAACGCCTGGTAATGGTTGTCGTAGTCCGTCCGCGCCAGCAGCCGCCGGTCCAGCTTCTGCCGGGTTTCCTCGAACAAGCGCTCCCACACCGGGTTGCGGTCCTTGGCGCACCCGAACGACAGCAGCCCGAGCGAGCAATACGCCAGCCCGTTCTCCGCCTCCTCCTCAGTGAAGGCCTGCGCCGTCACCGTCCGCGCCGCCAAGTCCACCAAATCATAGTTCCCCAGCTTGGTCTGCCCGGTCGCGCGGTAATACTCCCCAATCGCCTGTGCAGCGTGCCCCGGCTCGTCCGAACGCCCCGTTTCGCCGGGAATTGGGGTGATGGTGCCGTCCTGGGCGATGGCATCCAGGTTGTGGCCCAAAATCGAACGGGCCATGTCGAGGCACTGGTCGGCAAAATTTTGCATTCGATTACCCAGCCGGAGCCCGGCGGAAGTGGAAAAAAGGTTGTTTCTGCGGCTCGCGCCCGCCGTTGTCAACGTTGTTCGCTGCCCCGGCCCCAAAACCCGTCACAACCCGGGCCATTTCCCCTTGACCACACCCGCCCAACCCGATAAAAAACGCCCCTGATGGCTCTTCCTAAGTTTATTGCCTGCGTCGGCCTTGCCGGGACGCTCTTTTCCTCCGCCTTTGCCGCGAGTCTCGTAGTTCCCGGCAACGCCAACATCTATGGCGCCGGCCACTCGACACCGCCCGCGCCCGACGGCGGCGGCGCCGGCATCCTCCCGCCGTCCTTCGCGCTGGACGGGTCCGTTTCCGTGGTCACCTTTTCCAACATCACCGGCAACATCTCCATCGAGGGCGGCGAGTCCAACAATGCCGAAGGCGGCTCCTCCTTCGACACCACGAATATAACCTGTTCCGGAGGCATTTCCGGCCTGAACGCCCCCAAGGCCGGCTTCCTCGTGGGCGTTTTCACCAGCGATGTTGAACCCGAGTCCCCCGCCCCGGCCACGCTCGACTTTACCACCGGCAATGGCACCAACTTCACCACCCTCTCCCCCGCCCTGAACCAAACCTTCTTCATCGGCGCTGGCGTCACCAGCAACGGCACCGCCCAGCAATTCAACGTCCCCGAAGGCGCCACCCACCTCTATCTCGGCATTGCTGATGCCGATGGGTTGAACGGACCCCCCGGTTTTTACGCCGACAATTCGGGTTATTTCACCGTTACGGCCAACCTGTCCGTCCCCGTCACCCCCGTTTCCGTCACCCCCGATGGCGCCCTTGGCGACAATAACAACTTCGCCTCGGTCATATCCGGCAACGGCAAGGTCGTCGCCTTCACCTCGCTGGCCGATGACCTCGTATCGGAATTCGATCCCGCCGGCCTCGCCCAGGTTTTCGTCTGGAACTGCTCCAACAACACCGTCTCCGCCATCAGCACCGATGGCGACGGCAACCCCGCCAATGGCGTCTCCGGCCATCCCCAACTCAGCAAAAACGGCAAAGCCCTCGTTTACTCCTCCTATGCGTCCGACATCGTCTCCAACGACTATAACGGCACCGGCGATGTCTTCTACGTCAACCTCTGCACCGGCGAGACCCAGCTCGTCAGCGAATCCCGGCAATGGCACATGAGCGCCAATGCTGATTCCGGGAGCGCCCCGGCCATTAGCGGCGACGGCAAGTATGTCGCCTTCTCCACCCGCGCCACCGACCTTTTTTCCGGCTGCTTTACCAACAGCTTCAAAAGCCCGTCCCCCTCGAACGCCAACACCACCGGCCCGCAGCTCTACCGCTGGAATTCCAACAATCAGCAAATTGAACTGATCAGCTTTGCCTTCGATTCCGACGAAAACACCCCCGTCTCCTACCCGACCGACATTCCCAGCGGCCAGCGCGTCTGCGCCCAACCCGCGGCCAATGGCGACGGCAGCGCCATCGCCTTCGTCTCCAACGCCGCCAATTTCCAGGACAGCACGCTCGACGGCCCCGCCCAGGTTTACCTCTACGTCGGCGGTGGCTGCGACACGATCACCCTCCTAAGCGTAAACGGCGACGGCGACCCCGCCAACGCCACCTGCAACAATCCGAGCATCAGCGAAGACGGGAACACCATCAGTTTCGAGACCGCCGCCACTAACCTCATCGAGAACGCCCCGGCCAACGTCAGCGAAATTTACGTTACCGACTCGACCGGCGAAAACGGCGTCGCCCTCGCCAGCGCCGCGGCCGACGGCACACCCGCCAATGCCAACTGCGTCAATTCCCACCTCAGCGCCACCGGCCACCTCCTCATCTTCACCAGCAACGCCACCAACCTCGTCCCCGGCGCCGGCGGCAACAAAACCTCCATCTTCATCAAAAACCTCACCACCGGCGCCATCATCACCGACAGCGATGGCGATGGTGCCAACTCGGTCAGCTTCAGCGGCGACACCCGCTATGTTGCTGTGACCAAGCTCTTCCTCACCCCTCCGCCTCTCCCCGTCCCTCTCGGCCCCCCCGACCAAGGCGCGGTCAAGCTCGGCAACCAGGTTAGCCTTAAAGGCCCCCAGCCGGCCATCGTGCTGGAAAACAACTCCGCCCCGGTTTGGCAGGTTTTCCAGGCCGACCTCGGCCAATCCGCCCCCGCCTTCACGACCCAGCCCGATAACCAGGAGATTAACGAAGGCGATTCCGTTTCCTTTAAGGTCTGCGCCAAGGGAACCCCCAGCCCCACCTACCAGTGGTATTTCAATGGCGAGCCCATAGATGGCGCCACCAGCGACACCTATAAAATTTGCAATGCCGCCCTCAACCAGGCGGGCGACTACTACTGCGTCGCCTCCAACGCGATTGACTTTGTCCAAAGCGACACCGCCACCCTCACCGTGGATGCGCCCCCCGGACCCCAACTCCCCTATTTCACCAGCATCACCGGCAGTGTTTACACCCTTTCCGGCCAGCAAGTGATCTTCGATGCCGAAGTCTCCGGCGACGAACCCATCACCTTCCAATGGAACATTTTTAACGCCACCACCGAGAACTGGGACCCCATCCCCGGCGCCACCAACAACACCCTCGTTTTCAACAGCGTGCAAGTTTCCGACGCTGGCTTTTACCAAGTCGTCGCCACCAACGACGCCGGCTCGACCACGAGTGACGACATCGGCCTCCAGGTACTGACCCCCTCCGACCCGCCGGGCATCATCAACCAGCCCGATCCGCTGGAAGTCACCCAGAACGATGACGCCAGCTTCTCCGTCAGCGCCTTTGGCCAGGGCCCAATCACCTACCAGTGGTATACCACCGACGGCGACACCGTCACCGCCATCCCCGACGCCACCAGCTCCAGTCTCGATATTCCCAGCGCCCAGCCCAGCGACGCCACCAGCTACTTCGTCTCCGTCATTAACGGCAATGGCGTCACCAACAGCACCATTGTCTCCCTCACCGTTGACCCTGGCTTGGCGCCGATCATTGATTATGGCCCCTACAACTCCACCGCCAATGCCGGTCAATACGCCGATTTCTACGTCGGCGCCGAAGGCACGGGCGAACTCAGCTACCAATGGTATTTCAACGACGAACTGGTGATTGACCAAACCAGTTCCGATTACTTCTTTGGCCCGGTCTCCAGCGAAGACGCCGGCAACTACTCCGTCAACATCTCCAACGACTTCGGCAACATCACCAGCAGCGAGGCCCTGCTCACCGTCCTCCCCGCCCTCGCCGGCCCCCAAATCTCCCAGCAGCCCGTCGGCGGCAATGTTGTAGTCGGCCTCACCGCGAACCTCTCGGTCACCGCCACCGGCAATCCCTCACCCCATTACCAGTGGCTCCTCAATGGCAGCCCGCTCTCCGATGGTGGCAACATCACCGGCTCAACCACCAGCAACCTCACGGTCGCCAACATCACCTCGGCCAGCTCCGGTTCCTATTCGGTCATCGTCTATAATGGCATCGGCGATCCGGTGGAAAGCGACATCGTCCCCGTCAACGTCCTCTTTAAGCCGCAGATCGTCAAACAGCCCTTGGCCCAGCTCGTGCGCCTCGGCCACCAAGCCGTCTTCAGCGTCGTCGCCACCGGCTCCCCGTCCAATTTCACCTACCAGTGGATCAAGAACGGCCAGCCCCTCGTGACCTCCCGCGTTAAGCGCTTTCCGCGCGACAGCGGCCTCAACTCCAACCGCCTGGTCATCACTGCCGTCCAAAAGACCGACGCCGGCACCTATCAAGTTCGCGTGACCAACAGCCAGGGCTCGACCCTCAGTGCCATAGTCGGCCTGCAACTGCGCACCATCTCCGCGCCCAAGCAGTGACGGCCCCTCTGGGCCGCAAGCCGCGCCTCCTCGCAGGTTTACCGCGCGGGATTTCACCATGAGTTTTCCGGGTCATTGGCGCGGCGGAACCGTCCATTCCCGTCTGCTGTGCGCACGCCGCCGCCTCTGCGAAGCCTGCGGCATTTACCGCTACTCGGTCGCCGGCTACTGGCCGTTCCTCCAGGAACACCTTGCGCCCAAAACCGGGGGCACCTTTCTTGAAGCCGGCGCCCACGACGGCTGGACCGGCAGCAACACCTACAGCCTCGAAGCCATCCGGGGCTGGCGCGGGGCGCTCGTCGAGCCGGTCCCCGCCCTGTATCGCGAATGTCTGCGCAACCGTTTTTCCCGCGTGTTTAATTGCGCCCTTGTCTCCGGCGACTACTCCGGCACCGAAATCACCATCGAAACCGGCGGCCTGCTCTCCGCCGTCGTCGGCTCGCCCCTGGCGGACCAGTCCCGTGAAGCCGCCCGGGCTTATTACGGCGACTATTCTCCCCGCCAAATCTCCGTGCCCGCCCGCACCCTCGATTCCCTCATCCGCGAATGCGGCTTCACCCAGCTTGATTTCTTGTCCCTCGATGTCGAAGGCTATGAAGAACAGGCCCTCCGCGGGCTCGATTTCGACCATCGCCCCCCGCGCTTCATCCTCGTCGAGGCCAACTTCCCCGAGGCCATCCACCAACTCCTCAATCCCCGCTACCGGCTCGTCGCCTCCCTTGGCGAACGCGACCGTTTCTACGCCCTGCGCCAAGTTTGACGCGGTGCCGTTAACAAGAACCTTGCTGCGTTAGCGTTGCCGGGGGTTTCGGACAAAGGTTAACCACCCACCCGCACAGTGGCCCCACCGCCATTCGGTCTCATTTTCCCGATTTGCCGAGGGTCTTGAGCTCCCGGTCGGTCACGAGCCAGATCAAGCCGTTTGCCTGCGCGAGTTGTTTTGCCGTTTCCTGAAGTGCCGCAGCCTTTGGATACTCGATGTCCAACACCGGCTTGTGGACTTTCGCCAGGGGCTTAAGGTTGTCCAGCACTTCGCGCGTGTCCGCTTTCGCCTGCACCTTGTCGCCATCGGTGAACAAATCCTCCACGCCCACGGCGCTGATGGCTGCGAGAAAATCCGGCTGCGCGAGCAGTTGCGTGCCATTTTGCGGGATGACGAGCGCGGCGGGATTTTTCGCGCGTGCGCGCGTGGCGATGGTCTTCACCCAATCCACCATGTCGTGCCGGTAGCTTTGCCCCGTCTCCGGGTTCACCCGGTTGTCCATGTATTTGCCCCCCTGCTGTTCAAATGTCTCGAAGCCGTCCACAATGTCGAGATAGACGCCGTCAAAGCCGCGCGCCATCGCGTCGTCCACCGCCGCGAGCATCAGCTTCTGCCAATCGGCACGCCAGTATTTGACGATGTAGTTGCCCTTCCACTCCGGGTTTTCGGCCACGAGCCACGAGGGCGCAGCGGCGGTGAGGCGACCGCCGCTGGCCCATTCCTTGTGCCAATAAGGCCGGTAATCCTCCGCTTCGCCGATGGAAAGGTAGGCGATCACCTTGCGCCCCGGCTGGCCGGCGCGAACGGCGTCGAGGTCCGCGCGCGTCCATGGCGCTGCTTCCGCGAACACCGCATCCACCACCACCCAATCGCGCCCGGAGGCGGCCAGTTGGGCCACGGCGGCGGACTTGCTCTTGGCCAGGGCGTCCGCTTGGAGAACGTAGGCGAAGGACGCGGGCGGGGGTTGGGCCCGGACCACGGCCGCGCATAGCCCAATCCCGGCGAGCACATGGCGGAGTAAGCCCTTCATTACTTTGGCATATTTTCCCCCGGCTAAACAGTCGAGCCGAATGACCGGCGCCGTCGCCCCCGCCCTTTGCAAGACCCCGCCGGCCTGCAACCAAGCCGCCGCTTAAGGGTTTGCCAAGCCACTGCTACCACCACGCGCCTCCCATGGTGAAACACGCCCTGCGGTTATGGCGTCACATGCGGACGGGAAATGGCTTGTCCACCGTCACCGGGAACTGGAGAGTCGGGAAGTAAATTACCGGGGGCAAATCGTAAAGACTCCCTGTGTCCTCGGCAGTCGCCTGTGCACTCTTAACCTACGGCTTCTCCACCAGTATCGCCAGCGCTTCCGTGGTGCGGATAACCACCTGCTCGCCAATTTTTGCCTTGGTCAGATCAACATCTTGGCGAACCGTGAAGGCCTGGGATGTCCCGTCTGGAAATAGCAAGGTCGCCTGCCGGTTCTCGAGGTCAATGGCCTCCACCGTGGCCGTCACCTCCACCGTGTCGGCCATCAGGACGCCTGGCTTGGCGCCCACCGGGGCCAAAGCCACTGCGGCGGCTTCGCCATCCTTCGGAGGCTCGTTGTTCTTCCGCACGAATACGACCAGTTGCCGTGCCGCCGTGACCTTGAGCTTGTCCCCGACCTGAATCTGGTCGAAATTCACCACGTCCGGCCCGGCTTTGAACGTGGTCGTCGTGCCGTCGGAAGTGACGAGCGTCACTTTTCGTTTCGCCGCGTCTATCGCTGTCACCGTGGCGGTTATCTTGTAGGTGTCAACAATGGTTCCGCCCGGCACGCCCTTTTGCGTCGCGACCGTCGTTGTGCCCTGGACTGGCGGCGGCGTGCTTTCGCTTTGCGTCGTTGTGTTCCCGGCCGGCGGTGTCGAGGAGCAGGCGGTGAACGCCAGCATTGCTGCCGGCAGAAATGTGGTCGTGGCGTATTTCCGCAGTGTCAATTTCATGGATTTGTCTCTCCTATAATTGAATCTTTTTTGATTTTTGTTGGTTAATGTTCGTTCATTGATTCCGCGAAGTCCAGAGCATTTGTGAATGGACGGGGATGCCCGTCGCGGACTTCGCCATCTGCCCTCGCAATTTCTCCTTCACGCTGCCTGCCCCCCCGCGCCCTCAAAATCCTTCGTAAAAACCCCACACGGCTCATAGTCTGTCCCATCCGCGCGATCAACGTCTCCACCATACCCGTCATCGCCCCCGACCTTTGCCAGACTGCGGGCCTGCAACCAAACCACCGCTTAAGGGTTTGCTTAGTGGCCCATTTTGGCAAAAGTGGGCTCTCGTTTGTTACCCCCATGAAACTCCACCCCGCTGCCCTCCTCACCCTCTCGCTCTTCTCGTCCATCCTGGCCCAGTCCGCACACGCCGCGAACGACGTCACGATGACCCTCAACGGCCAGCCGGCCAAGGTTGGCGACTACGCCCCGGCCGACATTCAAAGCCTCGTTCTCGACAACGGCCTGCTCAAAATCACCTTCGGGAAGGATACGCTCGACGATTTCAGCGCGACCTCCGTCATCGCCTTCGGCCAGGAGCTCGCGCACAACCTCAACGGCGTGCGGCCGCGCGACGAGAACGCCGAGCGCACCTTTTACCACGATTACAGCGGCAGCAACGGCCGCCTGCACGCCCAGGTCATCCGCATTTTTGAAAACCAGCCCTATCGCGTTCACTTCGCCATCATTGACACCGGCGGGAACGGACGGCCCTACCTCGAAGACCATTTCGTGATGCTCCCGGGTGAAAGCGGCATCCACCCCTATGTCATCATCCGCAGCCAGTTCGGCGGCGAAATGCGCACCATGTATCGCTTCGACATGCACATTCTTGACCATACCTGGACCCCCGAACGCCTCGACCAGCAGATTTCCTACGCCTTCCTCCAGTCCATTTCCGACACCGGGAACGCCGGCGATGAAACCTGGCGCCTGCCCGCCAACAACCCCATTGGTCTGCCCGCCGGCACCATTTACTCCAAATACGACTGGTGCCTCTACTATGCCGAGGCGCCGATGTGGGGTCATCTCGGCCACGGCTTCGGTGCGTGGTTCATCCCCGTCAGCACCGAGTCTTACGCCGGCGGCCCGTTGCGCCAGGACCTCGCCGTCCACCAGGATGCGCTCATCCTGAATTATCTCGGCGGCGGCCACCTGGGCAGCGGGGGCACGGCCAGCGGGCGCAATGGCGATAAGATCCACGGCCCATGGTATGTCTATTTCAACCGTGGCGACACCCTGGACGCCATTGTCGCCGATGCCCAAAAGACCGCGCTCGCCGAGCAAAAAAAATGGCCCTACGCATGGATGAACGACCCGCTCTACCCGACGAAGCGCACCGAAGTCACCGGCCAGTTGGAAATTTCCCACGATCGTAGCGCGGCGAATGCCTATATCATCCTCGCGCAGCCCGGCGCTCCCGGCGGCGGCCGGGGCGGACGCGGTGGACGCGGCGCGGCGCCGGCAACCGCAGCCACCAGCACGACAGACGCCACTGCGGCAACTGCCTCTGCTCCCGCGGCAAACCAAAACGCCACCCCCACCGGCCAAGCTGCCTCCACTGGACAAGCTTCCTCGGCCCCCGCCCCAGCCATCGCCCCGACGGACGCCGCCTCGGTCGCTGGGCTTCGCGGACGCGGCGGCCCCAATGAAGGCCAGGCCACCGACCGCGCGAGCGTGATTGCCAACCAGGGCGGCGATTACATTTTCTATGTGAAGGCTGATGCCGACGGTAAATTCACCCTGCCCGCCGTCCGCCCCGGCAATTACACGCTCTACGCCTGGCAAACTCAGGGGCCCATCACCCAGTCCTTCGCCAAGGATGGCGTCGTGGTCTCGGGTGACAAGCTCGACCTCGGCAAAATCGCGTGGGACCCACCCTACCACCCCAACCTCCTCTGGCAAAT
>CAZDAQ010000109.1:0-10419 GCA_964503425.1 uncultured Opitutales bacterium | reverse complement strand
AAGCAGCGGCTGGCCCTCGTAAAAGCGCGGGGCGAAAACCGCGAGGGCGAGGAGCAGCAGCCCGAGCGCGCCAGCGACGGAGAGTTCGCGGAAGTGGCGGGTCATGCGGCGCCTTTCTGACCGAGGGCGGCGGCCATGACGGTGTGGGCGTCGGATTTTCCAGGGAGGATGGCGGCGAGTTCGCCGCCGCGCATGACGCCAATGCGGTCGCTCATGCCGAGGACTTCGGGGAGGTCGCTGGAGATCATGAGGACGGCGAGACCGTCCTTGGCGAGGCGGCGGATGATTTTATGGATTTCGCTTTTCGCGCCGACGTCCACGCCCTGGGTGGGTTCGTCGAGGATGAGGAGCTTGGGCTGGGTGGCGAGCCAGCGGGCGAGAGAAACTTTTTGCTGGTTGCCGCCGGAAAGGGAACCGCCCGGAGCGGCGGGGCCGTAGGCTTTGATGGCGAGGTCGCGGATGTAGTCGAGTGCGAGCGAGCGTTCCGCGCCGAGGCGCAGCCAGGTGCCGGGGAAGATGCGGCGGTGAATGGCCATCGTCATATTTTGGGCGATGGGCATTTCGAGGATGACGCCATGGCGGCGGCGGTCTTCGGGGACGTAGGCGATGCCGCGGGCGGCGGCGTCCTGCGGCGAGCGGAGGGTGACGGACTGGCCGTGGAGGAAGATTTCGCCGGAGTCGGCGGGGGTGAGGCCGAAGAGGACGCGGGCGAGCTCGGTGCGACCCGCGCCGACGAGGCCGGCGAGGCCGAAGACCTCGCCCGCGCGGACATCGAAGGTGACGCCGCGGACGTGGGAGGCGGCGCAGCCGACATTGCGGAGGGAGAGCACGGCGTCGCCGGGGGTGGATTCGCTGGCGGGATAAATATGGGAGACCTCACGCCCGACCATCATGCGGATGAGTTCGGTTTCGTTGATGTCGTCCACGCGGTTGGAGCCGACGGACTGGCCGTCACGCAGGACGGTGACGCGGTCGGCGAGGGCGAAGATTTCCTCGAGGCGGTGGGAGATGTAGATGACGCCCACGCCGTGGTCGCGCAGGTCGCGCACAACGGCGTAGAGGAGGTGCTGTTCCTTTTGGGTGAGGGAGGCGGTGGGCTCGTCCATGATGACGATGCGCGCGCCGGAGCCGAGGGCGCAGGCGATTTCAACGAGCTGCTGCTCGGGCATGGAGAGGGTGCGGACCTCGGCATCCGGCGAGATGGCGGCGCCGATGCGGTGGAGGAGTTCCTTGGCGCGGTTGCGGCGGGCGGGCCAGTTGACGCGGCGGGCGACGACGACGGGCTCTAGGCGCAGGGCGATGTTTTCGGCGACAGTGAGGTCGGGGAAAAGGGCGGGTTGCTGGTAGATGCAGGCGATGCCCAGCTTGTGGGCGGCGGCGGGCGTGAGCCGCGGGACGGGCGAGCCGTTGATTTCGATGGCGCCGGAATCAGGCTGGTGGGCGCCGGTGACGATTTTGATGAGGGTGGATTTGCCCGCGCCGTTTTCGCCGAGGAGGGCATGAACCTCGCCGGCGCGGAGGTCGAAGTCCACCCCGCGCAAAGCGCGGACGCCGGAAAAGCTTTTGGCGATTTGCCGAAGGGCGAGAAGCGGAGGAGGGGTCATGGAGCCGGGCAAGGGGCAAACCGAACCGGAAAAGCGGAACGGTGGCAATCCTTGAGGCGGAGTCCGAAACGATCAGCCCTCGTCGGCGGTGTGGAGGCGGTCGGCGTGGGCGAGGCCGGTGGCAACTTCGGGGAGGATGCCTTTTTTAATATAGATCGGGCGGACGAGATCGCGCAGGGACGGGAGGTTCAGGTAGAACAGGAGCGCGCCGACGATGCAGGAGCCACCGGCAAGGGCGACGGCCCAGGATTCGTCGAGGCGGTTGGAGAGCCAGCCGGCGGCGAGGCTGCCGAGAGGGGCCGCGCCCATGACGGCGACGACGTAGAAGCCCATAAGACGGCCGCGGAGATGGTCATCCACGAGGGTTTGCAGGAGGGTGTTGCAGGAGGCGAAGGTGACGATGAGGCCGAAGCCGGCGGCGATGGAGGTGAGATACATCATGGGCAGGGAGCGCGTAGCGGTGAAGCCGAGGAGGGCGACGCCCGCGAGGGCGGTGGCGAGCGCGATGACCCGCCCGAGACCGGCGACGGAACGGCGCGAAGTCAGGTAGATGGCGGCGGCGAGCGCGCCCAGACCGGCGGCAGCGCCGAGAAAACCGAAGACGGCCGCGCCGTGGCCCGGAGCGGCGACGGCGTCGGCAAAAAGTGGCAGGAGGGTTTGATAAATGGAAAGCATGAAGCTGACGAGGGCGGCGATGAGGAGCAACGCGCGCACGGGCGGGAAGCCGGCGGCGTAGGCGAACCCCTCACGCAAATCCTTCCACGGGCCGTGCGGGTGGGGCTCGAGGACGCGAGGGCGCAGGCGCATCATCAGCAGCGCGACGAGGACGGCGAAGTAACTGACGGCATCTATGGTGAAGCAGAAAGCTTCACCCACGGTGGCGATGATGAGGCCGCCGACGGCGGGGCCGAGGAGGCGGGCGCCGTTGAACATGGTGCTGTTGAGGGCAATCGCGTTGGGCAGGTCGTTGCGTTCCTCGACGAGCTCGACGACGAAAGCCTGGCGGGCGGGGGCATCGAAGGCGTTGATGAGGCCCTGGAAGATGCTGAGGGCGATGACGTAGCCGACGGTGATTTGGCCGGTGAAAGTGGGGATCGCGAGGGCGACGCTTTGGAGCATCGAGAGGGACTGGGTGATGACGAGGATGCGGTGGCGGTTGATGCGGTCCACGAAAACTCCGGCGAAGGGAGCGAGCGCGGACATGGGGATTTGGGCGGAAAAGCGGACGATGCCAAGAAGCACGGCGACGGTGAAGAAGCCGGAGGTGGGCGCGAGGCGCAGGACGAGCCAACTGGTGGCGGTGGTGGTGAGCCAGGTGCCGATGAGGGAGAGGCCCTGGCCGGTGAAATAGAGGCGGTAGTTGCGGTGGCGCAACGCACGCAGCATGAAGCGCAGGCCGCCTTCCGGGATGGAAGGGGCGACGGCGACAGGCAAATCGGGCGCGAGGGCGGGCATGGGGCGGCGAAGAGGGACAGCCTAAGCGATTCAAACGAATGTTTCAAATCCGCAATGCGGGTTTTACGGGAAAACGGACAGGGAGACAGGGCGGAGGTTTCTCCTTGCGGTGGGGCGGAGGAGGATTACGGTGGTAAGCCCGGCAGATTCATCAACCCACAACAGGAACATTTTATATGGCACTCGCACACGGCACGAAGGCTCCGGCCTTTTCCCTCAAGACCAAAACGGCGGACGGCCTCAAGGACGTCGCCCTGGCCGACACACTCGGCAAGAAGCAGACGGTGTTGTTGTTTTTCCCCCTGGCGTTCACAAGCGTGTGCACGACGGAGATGTGCTCGGTGAGCCAGGGCCTGGAGGCCTACACGGGGCTGAACGCGGCGGTGTATGCGATCAGCGTGGACAGCCCGTTTGCGCAGGAGGCGTGGGCGAAGGCGAACGGGATCACGATCCCGGTGTTGTCCGATTTTAACAAAGACGTGGCGAAGGCATACGATGTGCTGTATCCGGACCTGCTCGGGTTCAAGGGCGTGGCCAAGCGGTCGGCTTTTGTGGTCGGGCAAGACGGTGTAATCAAATACTCCTCCTCCTCGGACGATCCGAAGGTCCTGCCGGATTTCGCGGCCATCCAGGCGGCGTTGAAGGCGTAGGGCCGGGGTCGCCGACCACAAACTCCTGAGCGACCATGCCTGACACGACCATTCCCTTCGACGCCCGCCGTTCGTTCACCGCGCCTGATGGGCGCCACGGATACATCGCCTCGCTGTTGGCGCTGGAGACGGCGGGGCTGGGGAAGATCTCGCGACTGCCGATTTCGATCCGCATCGTGCTGGAGTCGGTGCTGCGAAATTGCGACGGGCTGCGGATCAACGAGGATGACGTGCGGAAGCTGGCGGCGTGGAATGCGCCGAAACCGGTGGACGTGGAGATACCCTTTGTGGTGTCGCGGATAGTGTTGCAGGACTTCACGGGGGTGCCACTGCTGGTGGATCTGGCGGCGATGCGCGACGCGGTGGCGGCGCTGGGCAGCAAGCCGGGGTTGATCGAGCCGCTGGTGCCGGTGGACCTCGTGGTGGACCACTCGGTGCAGGTGGACCGGTTTGGGTCGGCGGCGTCATTCCTAGAGAATTTGCAGATTGAGTTTGGGCGGAACCGGGAGCGGTATGAATTTTTGAAGTGGGGGCAGGAGGCGTTCGAGACCTTCAAGGTGGTGCCCCCGGCGATCGGGATCGTACATCAGGTGAACCTGGAGTATCTGGCGAAAGTGGTGTTTGCGAAGGAAGTGGACGGGAAGACGTGGTTTTACCCGGATTCGCTGGTGGGGACGGACTCGCACACGACGATGATCAACGGACTTGGAGTGGTGGGCTGGGGCGTGGGGGGCATCGAGGCTGAGGCCGGGATGCTCGGGCAGCCGGTGTATTTCCAGACACCGGAGGTGATCGGCGTGCATTTGAGCGGGGCGCTGCGCGAAGGCGTGACGGCGACGGACCTGACGCTGCGGGTGACGGAGCTTTTGCGGAAGGAGAAGGTGGTGGGGAAGTTTGTGGAATTTTACGGGGAAGGCGCGACGAAGCTGACGGTGGCGGACCGGGCGACGATTGCGAACATGGCGCCGGAGTATGGGGCGACGATGGGCTTTTTTGGTCTGGACGAGCAGACGCTGGAGTATTTGCGGGCGACGGGCCGCACGCCGGAACAGGTCGCGCTGGTGAAGGCGTATTATGAGGCGCAAGGCATGTGGGGCATCCCGCATCGCGGGCAGGTGGACTACACGAAGTCGCTGGAGTTGGATTTGAACACGATTGTGCCGTGCGTGGCGGGGCCGAAGCGACCGCAGGACCGGATTGACGTGCCGGCGCTGAAGAACCGATTTATTGAACTGTTTCAAAAGGACGTGAAGGACGGCGGGTATGGGAAGCCGTTGAGCGATTTGCACCATCATGCGGGCGTGAATGGAAGGGCGGCGCACGCGGAGCGCGCGGAAGGCGGCGGCACGGCGCTTGCGGAGGAAGCGGCGGAGATTACGCACGGGTCGGTGCTGATTGCGGCGATCACAAGCTGCACGAACACCTCAAATCCGTCGGTGATGCTGGCGGCCGGGCTGGTGGCGAAGAAGGCGGTGGAAAAGGGGTTGAAGGTGCCGGCGTATGTGAAGACGAGTTTGGCGCCGGGCTCGAGGGTGGTGACGGATTATTTGGAGGAGACGGGGCTGCAAAAGTATTTTGACGCGCTGGGCTTCAACCTCGTGGGCTACGGTTGCACGACTTGCATCGGGAACAGCGGGCCGCTGGACGGGGCGATTGAGGCGGCGATCAAGGAGGGGGACTTGGTGTCGGCGAGCGTGTTGTCGGGGAACCTGAATTTCGAGGCGCGGGTGCATCCGTCCATCAAGGCGAATTTCCTGATGTCGCCGCCGCTGGTGGTGGCCTATGCGCTGGCAGGGCGGGTGGATATTGATTTGACGACGGAGCCGATGGGCACGGGGACCGACGGGCAGCCGGTGTATTTGAAGGACCTGTGGCCGTCACATAAGGAAATTCAGGAGAATATTTTGAAGGGGCTGAAGCCGGAGATGTTCCAGCGGAAGTATTCGACGATTGCCGAGGCGAACCCGGAGTGGAACGAGATCCAGGTGGCACTGGGCGAGCGGTATGCGTGGAACGAGAAGTCCACGTATATTCAGGCGCCGCCGTTTTTCGCGAAGTTTTCGCTGACGCCGGGGAAGATCGCGCCGCTGGCGGGGCTGCGACCGCTGGCATTGCTGGGGGATTCGGTGACGACGGACCATATTTCGCCGGCGGGCTCGTTTAAGGCGGACACCCCGGCGGGGCGGTATTTGCTGGAGAATGGCGTGGCGGCGGCGGACTTTAACTCGTATGGCTCGCGGCGCGGGAACGACCGGGTAATGACGCGCGGGACATTTGCGAACGTGCGCATCAAGAACCGGATGGCGGACGGGAAGGAAGGCGGGTTCACGAAGCTGCAGCCGGACGGCAAGGTGTTGGCGATTTATGACGCCTGCCAGGAATACGCGAAGCGCGGCACGGGTTTGATCATCTTTGGCGGCGTGGATTACGGCATGGGCAGCTCGCGCGACTGGGCGGCCAAGGGGACGGCGCTACTGGGGGTGAAGGCGGTGGTGGCGAAGTCGTTTGAACGCATCCACCGGAGCAATTTGCTGGGGATGGGGGTGCTGCCGCTGGAGTTTCCGGAAGGGCAGAGCGCCGAGGCGCTGGGACTGGACGGGACGGAGGTGTTCTCGCTGCCGGGGCTGGGGGAGAAGCTGCAGCCGCGACAGGTGCTGGAGCTGGTGATCCAGCGGGCGGACGGGCGGGTGGACAAGGCGCCGCTGGTGGCGCGAATAGACACCCTGATAGAAGTGGAATATTACCGGCACGGCGGCATCCTACCGTATGTGCTGCGGCAGTTGCTGAAAAGCTGAACGGCGGGGCGATGCGCGGAGCGGATCGCCCGGCATACGGTTTAAGCGTGCTTTGTCATCATCGCGGGATTATAAACTTTAGTTTCATTGCATGGCAAACGAGGCGCAACCGGTGTATCTCGTCCAGACGGCGTCCGATCCGGTCGTGCTGGCCATCCAGGGGCGCGCGAGCTACCTGAACTGCGCGCCGGTGTCGCAGTTTTTCGACAAGATGCTGAAGCAGGGGCGAAAGCGGATGATTCTGGACTTCAGCCGGTGCACGGGGATGGATTCGACATTTTTGGGGATTGTGACGGGGGCGGCGGTGGCGGCGCGTAGCGGGGAGCCGGCGGGCGGGTTGACCTTGACGGGGCTGAGCCCGCGGAATTTGGAACTGGTGCGAAATTTGGGGTTGTTCCGGCTGGTGACGGTGGACAGCGGGCAGTTTCCGGTAATTCTTTCACCGGAGCAGGCGAAGGTGCTGGGCTCGCCGGGGCAGCAGGATCCGGCAAACGCGAAATTGATTTTGCAGGCGCACGAGAACCTGGTGGCGGCGGACCCGGCGAACAAGGAGAAGTTCCAGGACGTGCTGGCGTTTTTGAAGAACCAGGCGGCGAAGGAAGGGCCGGGGGCGAAGTAGCGGGAGATGCGAGGGAAATGAAGTGCGGAGCGGGGAAGTATATGGGCCTATTGGCGCAGGGGGTGGTGTGTTACAGGCAAGCCTGTTCTGATTTCGGCAACATCCCCAACCCATCCCTGATCGTAAAAACTTCCTTGTCGTTATCGCAACTGCGGCGCGGCGGCATTATTCATGGGTGCCATGGTGGCACAGGCGCGGCCGGCGGCTCCGGTAGCGGCGGACGGTAATGGGTGCGGGTAGCGCGACGCCGCGAGAAGCGCGAGGCCGGCAGGAACGAAAAACCCGACTTCGATCATGAGACCACTTGACCAGGCCAATCCTTGCACGACCAATTGCAGCACGGGATCGAGGACAGCCATCACGAGGAAGAAGATGGACACGCCCCGGGCGAGGAGCCGGAGCATTGGCAGCGGGGTGACGCCCGCGAGGATCCGCGGCAAGCGTTCGGCGAGGGAGAGGGCCGTCCAGACGGCGGCGGTGAGGGCCAGCCAGCCGAGCGCCTCCCATTGTTTGCCGAAGCGCACCATCAACTCGCCCTTCCATCCGAGGATAAAGGTGAGGACGGCGAGGCTGAGAATCCAAAAGACGAGGCGCGCGTTTTTTTTATGTGGAGCGCGGAGGAATTTGCGGTCGAGGGCCAGCGCGAGGAAGGGGATGAAGAAGATGCCGGCAAAATAGCTTTGTGAGTAAACGACCCAGGGATGGGATCGGGTGGCCCACTGGGCGTCGAGCCAGACGGGGAACCAGACGCGGAGCTGATGCGTGAGCAGGGAGACAGCGACGAGGTCAACCGCGACGACGGTGAAGAAGGTGAGGAGCATCTTGCAGACGAACCCGACGAAAGGATCGTGGGTCGCGCCCGCAAGTTTTTCACCCCCCAAGTTGGTAGCGACTTGGGTTGGCGATTGACCAAAGGCGGTTCGAGGAGCGGGTAAAGTCGCAGTTGGCATGATACACAGACGAGGTATAGCTAATAATACCCGAATTGGGAAAAGGGCTGTATGGGGTAAAACCCGAAGGGCAGCCGGAAGGGGTCAAGGGCTTATGAGCGAAGGCGAAACTGGCGAAATAGAATAATAAATAATTTATTATTTATGTCTATTTTTATTGTATTGCAGCGGAAAATTAATTAAGGGATGAGGCATGGCGCATGATTTTCTGGCATCGTGGCACGAAGAGGCAGCACCACAACCGGTAGCGGAGGCGTTGCCGGGGCCAAGGGCTGGCCGGGCAACGATCAAGGAGGTCGAGAAGCACCGGACGGTGGGGGTGT
The DNA here is from genome assembly GCA_964503425.1 of uncultured Opitutales bacterium. Lineage (GTDB taxonomy): Bacteria > Verrucomicrobiota > Verrucomicrobiia > Opitutales > JABDGR01 > CAZDAQ01. Next base: position 2,023 of record CAZDAQ010000109.1, on the reverse strand, counting down.
CGCTGTCGCCGAAGTTGCGGGCGGCGGCGGCGGCACGGGCGCGGGTGCTGGGGCTGCCGTTCAGCCGGTATGTGGCGTGGTGCGTGGAGGCGGAATTGGAGGGGCGGCCACCGCAGGCGCGGTTTGCGCGGCGCGCGGGGAAAGTGAAAAGCAAAAGGCAAAGGTAAAGGAGGGTGGCGGCGGGATGAGGGAGCCGTGGCGGAGTGGAGCGGAGTTTAAACGGCGTCGGCTCACCGGAACAAATGGAAATAGATTTGGTCTAATGCGACCTCCTTTATTATTTTTAAAAATGTCATTGCGTTGCGGACGGTTTGCTTATTCATAACGCGGACGAACCGCCGAAAGCGCGGTGCCAATCCGACAAAAAAACATGAGTATTCAGGACCAACTTAAAACCCTTGAAAAAGAAAAAGCGCGGCTGGTGGAGCGCGAAAAGAACCTGGTGGAGCAGGCGAAGACCCAGAAGGAGACCGACAGCAAGCTGGAGTCCTTCGTGAAGCAGAGCGGACTGACGCCGCGGGACCTGGTCTTCGCGCTGGTGGACAAGTTTCACGTGCGGCTGGCGGGGCGGCGGAAGGGCTCGGCCCGGAAGCGGCGCAAGCGCACGAAGATTACCGTGGAATTGCGGGACGCGGTGAAGAAGACGGTGAAAGGCGGCCGCTCGATGAACGCGACGGCGAAGGAATACGGCATCAGTTATGCGGTGGTGGTCAAGATGGTGAAGGGCCACTACGACCGGCTGAAGTAAGCGCGGGCTGCGCGGCGGAGGTTGCGCGCGGCTTAGAGGCGACCGCGGTGGCCGAGGTCGTTGATGATTTTGAGGACGAGGCCGGTCCAGCCGGTTTGGTGGCTGGCGCCGCAGCCGCGGCCCGTGTCGCCGTGGAAGTATTCGTAGAAGTTGACGAGATCCTTGAAGTGGGGGTCGTTGGCGAAGCGGGCGTCGCCGCCATGGCAGGGGCGGCGCCCCTGGGCGTCGGGAAGAAAGAGGCGGACGAGGCGGCGGCCCAATTCATCGGCGGCTTCGCCGAGGGTGAGGCGGATGCCGGAGCCTTTGGGGCATTCGACGGTGAAGGTGTCGCCGTAGAAATAGTCGTAGCGTTGGAGGGCTTCGATGAGAAGGTAGTTGACGGGAAACCAGATGGGGCCGCGCCAGTTGGAGTTGCCGCCGAACATGCCGGAGGTACTTTCGCCGGGTTCATAGTGGACGGAGTATTCGTGACCTTCGAGGAAGATGCGGGAGGGTTGTTTTTCGTGGATTTTGGAGAGACTGCGCAGGCCGTAGGGGGAGAGGAATTCGGATTCGTCGAAGACGTATTGGAGGACGCGCTCAAGGCGGGCGCGGGACGGAATGGCGAGGAGCATTTTGCCGGAGTGGGTGCCGCCGCCTTCCATGCAGGAGATGTGTTCGCGCAGGTCGGGGCGGTGGTGGAGGAACCAGTCGAGGCGTTTGCGGAAGTCGGGGAGGCGGTCAATGATGGCGTTGTCGAGGACTTCCACGGCAATGAGGGGGATGAGGCCGACCATGGAGCGGGTCCGCATGCGGATGTAGGTGCCCTTGTAGGCGATCTGGTCGTGATAGAAGCCGTCTTCGGGATCCCAGAGGCCGGTGCCACCGAGGCTGTTCATGGCGTCGGCGATGGTGATGTAGTGCTCAAAGAACTTGGAGGCGACGCCCTCGTAGGCGGAGTCGTAGCCGGCGAGTTCGAGGGACATGGACAGCATGGTGCCGCAGTAGAAGGCCATCCAGGCGGTGCCGTCGGCTTGCTCGAGGTGGCCGCCGCCGGGGAGGCTTTGATTGCGGTCGAAGGCGCCGATATTGTCCATGCCGAGGAAGCCGCCGGAGAAGACGTTGTGGCCCTTGGGGTCCTTGCGGTTGACCCACCAGGTGAAGTTGATGAGGAGCTTGTGGAAGGCTTGGGCGAGGAAGGTAAGGTCGCGCTGGCCGCGGAGGGCGGTCATTTTATAAGTGCGCCAGCAGGCCCAGGCGTGGACGGGGGGGTTGACGTCGCCGAAGGCGAATTCG
>CAZDAQ010000108.1:3309-10427 GCA_964503425.1 uncultured Opitutales bacterium | reverse complement strand
CGTCGGCATGCCCGGCGCCCCCGACCGCTTCCGGCCTTCCGGCACTTTCTCCTTCACCACCGGCGTATCTGAGTTTTATCCGCTCGCGCTAGCCATGCTGCTGGGGTTGCTCATAAGTCGCAAAAAATTGTCGCTCCCCGTCGCCATTGCCGCCGGCCTCAGCATCCTCGTTGCCGTCCCTTTCTCCATCAGCCGCACTAACTTTTTGACCTGCATTATCGTTCTGCTCACCGCCTTGTTGTCCATGTTAATCCTCCCCAAGCCCCCCATGCTCGTGGTGCGTTGCATCGTGGTGGCTGGCGCGCTCGCGTGCATTCTCCCCTGGCTGGGCTTTTTCAGCGAGGGAATGAGGGTGTTCGAAGCGCGCTGGGCAGACTCCAATAGCAACAGTGTCAAGGGCTTCCAGACCAGCATAGTGGAGCGCGCCCTCAATGACATCATGCCCCCGACGGATTACATTCTCAACAGCGACTCCCTCATGGGTGAAGGCGTGGGCTACGGCACCATGATGGCCCAGGCCTACCTCACCGGGAAACGCAATTTCGCCCTCGGCGAAAGCGAATGGCCGCGCATCCTCCTCGAAATGGGTCCGATCCTCGGGCTGATCTTTATCGGCATGCGGGTGGCCCTGTGCGGACGCATGCTTATTGCCGGCTTGCTGGCCTTGCGGCGCGACAATGTCCTTCCTATTTTAATTTGCGTGGACGGAGTCTTGCTGGTTCTCAACGGCCAGTGGGGTCAGCCCACCACCCTGGGCTTTGCCACGTTCACCGCCGGCCTCACTTTTGCCGCCGCCAACATTTCTGCAGAAACCGTCACCACCCCGGTGGTGCGCGCCCGGCGCCCGGTCCGTCGCTGGGAGCCGCCGCCCACCCGGCAGCCCTGGCAACCCCTCGGCTCCCCCTTGCCCGAGCCAAAACCCCGCCCGCAGTTGACCGATTCGCCACCGTGAGTCCTTTCCAAGTAGTGCTGCTGGGCAATTACGCCCCGTCCCGGCAGCAAAGCATGTTGCGCTTTGCCGGGCTCCTGCTCGCCGGCTGGCGCCGTCGTGGAGTTTCCGCGTTTCTGATACAACCCCAACCCTGGGCCGCCCGGCGCGTTCCTGCCGCCGCCCGCAAATGGGCCGGTTACGTGGATCAATTTGTGCGCTTTCCTCCCCAAAGTTTTCAACTCGCCGAAGCCGCAGGCTGGAACCCGCAAGCACCCACCGTCTTCCACGTCTGCGACCACGGCAACGCCCTCTACCTGCGCGCCCTGCGCGGGCGCACCGTCGTCGTGACCTGCCACGACCTCCTCGCCCTGCGCGCTGCGCGTGGTGAAGCCACGTACTGTCGCGTCTCGCCCACGGGCCGCGTGCTGCAATCCATGATCCTGTCCCAGTTGCGCGAAGCCCCTTGGGTTGGCTGCGATTCCGCGGCCACCCGCGCCGATTTCCTCCGCCTTACCCGTCGTCAGGATGACCCACGGGTGGAAACTATTCATTTGTCCCTCAACGCTCCTTTCTCCCGCCAGCCGACCAACGAAACCGCCGCGCGCCTGGCCCGCTTCCCCGGCCTGCTCGACACTCCGTATATCCTGCACGTCGGCTCCACCGAACTGCGAAAAAACCGCATAGGCGTGCTTCGCTCTTTCGCCCTCGCGCGTCCACACTGGCCCGGCCAGGTCGTCTTTGCCGGAGAGCCTTTGAATGATTCCGAACGCGCCGTGGCCCGTGAACTCAACCTGCCGTCGGAAAGTGTGCGCGAAATTTCCCACCCCACCCACGCCGAACTCGAAGCCCTCTACAATTGGGCACACGCGCTCGTTTACCCGAGCTACGCCGAGGGCTACGGCTGGCCCGTCCTCGAAGCCCAGGCTTCCGGCTGCCCCGTTATTTGCAGCAACACCACCTCCCTGCCTGAAGTCGCCGGCTCCGGCGCTTGGTTGCGGGCTCCGGAGAATGCCCAAGGTTTCGCCGACGCCATTGTTGCGCTCGCCGATGCCTCCACCCGCACCGAACTCATCGCCGCGGGCTACGCCAACGTCGCCCGCTTCTCCGAAGACCGGATGCTCGACGCCTACTGGCAATTGTATCAACGCGCCCTCGCCGCCGGACCGGCGTAAACCAACCCATTGCTTCGCCATCCCCCGGCCCGCCCTTCTTCCAAACCGCCGCCACTTCGTCGCATGAGAATTTTGAAAACCACCCACTCGCTGGCGCCCGCCGGCGGTGGTGTCGCCACGGCGATTGACGTCCTTTCGCGGGCGCAGCAGTCCCTCGGCCACTCTGTCGAGGTGGCGTGCATGGACGACCCGGCTTCGCCTTGGCTTACAGGCCGCCCTTACCCGGTCCATGCCTTCCCCCCTTGCTGTTTGCGCGGTTACGGTTGGAGTCCCGCCTTCTCCCGCTGGCTGCGCGAAAACCTGCGCCGCTTCGACGTCGTCACCATTGAAGGCCTCTGGCAATACCACGGCCCCGCCACCCGTGCCGCCGCGCTCGCGGCCCATATCCCTTATGTCGTGTATCCACATGGGATGCTCGACCCGTGGTTCCGCCGTGCGTATCCGTCCAAGCATCGTAAAAAAGCTCTCTATTGGCGCTTGATCGAACACCGGGTCCTGCGCGACGCCCGCGCGGTCATTTTCACCGCCGCGGAAGAACTCCGGCAGGCCGAAGGCGAATTCCGCCCCTGGAGGGCACGATCCGTTGTCGCCTCGCTCGGTATCGCCGCCCCGGCTGGCGACCCCACCGGCCGCGCCCACCGCTGGCGCGAACGCTATCCCGCCCTGGCCAGTCGCAAATCGCTCCTTTTCCTCGGCCGGCTCGACCCCAAAAAAGGCGTGGATTTGCTTTTGGATGCTTATGCCGCGACTTACCCAACGCCGGACCGTTCCTCCGGGCTCGCCCCCGCGCTCGTGCTGGCCGGTCCGGAAAGTGATCCCGCATACACCACGCAATGTCGCGCGCAGGCCCAAAAACTCGGCCTTCAGGAGGGCCGCGATATTTTTTGGACTGGCCTGCTCGAAGGCGACTGGAAATGGACCGCGCTCGAAGCCGCCGACGCCCTTATTCTTCCCTCCCATCAGGAAAACTTCGGCTATGCCGTCGCGGAGGCGCTCGCTGTCGGCACTCCCGTCCTCATTTCCAAACGGGTGAATATCTGGCGTGATATCGTGGATGCCGCCGCCGGCTTGGCCGACGAAGACGATGCCGCGGGCACCCAGCGCCTGCTCGCCGCCCACGCTCAGTGGACTCCCGACCTGCGCCGCCGGTTTTCCGCCGCGGCTCACGCTTGTTTTACCGCGCATTTCCAGCTCGCCACCGCCGCCCGCCGCCAGGTCGAAGTGCTCGCCGGCACCGCTCCGGCACAGTCAGCGCCCGTTTAAAGAGTTTGCCGCCGCCTGCCCGGATGATCTTGAGTCCCTTGCAACTTCGCCAGTTACCATGAGCCCCGCCCGCAATTACACCACCCACCGGCAAACGTCGCCCTACCTCTCGCCGTGGCCGCTGGGCAAGCGCGTGCGCCTTCAGCTCTGGGAATGGTGCTGGGCGCTTTTCTGCCGCTGGACGCCCAAGCCCCTCAATCGCTGGCGGCTCTTCTGGTTGCGCGTGTTCGGCACGCAAATCGAGGGCCGCCCCTTTGTGCATTCCCGCGCCCGCGTCTCCCACCCATGGCACCTCGTGTTGCGCGACCGCGCCTGCCTCGGCGACGGCGCGCATGCCTACTCACTTGGCCCCATCGAACTCGGTGAGGCCTGCACTATTGCCCAGGAAGCCTATCTCTGCTCCGCCACGCACGACTGGGCCGCGCCTGAGCGCCCTTTGCAAACCGCCCCCATTCTCATCGCCACCAACGCCTTCGTGGGCTTGCGCGCCATCGTCCTTCCCGGCGTCACGGTTGGCGCGAACGCCATCGTCGGCGCCGGCGCGGTCGTCACACGCGATGTCGCTCCCGGCCAGACGGTCGTTGGCAACCCCGCCCGTCCGATTTCCCGGGCCGGCGAACATGCTTAATCGTTTTTTCCGTGAGCAAAATCCGCCAATGGCTGGTTCGGCAGGTTCGCGAGCGGATGACGCCCTACGCCTGGACCCTCACCAGCGGCTGGGTCGTCCGCGTGCATGACCCCGCCGAATGGAGCATCTTTTGCGAAATTTTTGTTTCCGGCGAATACGATGAAGCTATTCGCTTCGCCCTCGCCGCGCCCCGTCCCGACGACAACTTCTACTTCCTCGACCTTGGAGCCAACCACGGGCTCTTCACCCTCCACTTGCTCGACCGTGCCAAACACCTCCATCTGCCCGGCCCTTTTCACGGTCTGCTCGTCGAAGCCGCCCAGGCCAATTGCCCGCTCCTGGAAAAAAATCTCGCTCAGATACCACCCGCCTACGCCACCTTGGAAATCCGCCATGCGGCCGTTGGCTCACGCGAGCCCTTCGTCGAGCTATGGCACGACGGCGCCAGCCACACCACGCACTCCGTCCTCGCCCCGTCCGTTCGTTCCGGCGAGGCCGCCGAGCGCGTCCCCACTCTCGATCTGGCCGATGCCACCCGCTCCTGGCCCCGCCTGGATTTGGTGAAAATTGACATCGAAGGCGCCGAGGGCGCGCTCTTGGAAAACTTCGCCTCCGTCCTGGAAAAAACCTCCGTCCTCTCCGTCGAGCTCCATCCCCATTTGTGCGACCCCGCAAAAATCCGCGCCCAATTGGAAGCCCACGGCTTTGCCGTCCACCACCTGCTCGGCAAAGTTACGTCTGCTGAACTCGTCATGACCTGCGTAAAAAAATCCCTGCTCCGATGAATGCCCCCGCCCAATCCGTGCCGGTATCGGTGGTCATCCCGGTAAAAAACGAGGCCGCCAACCTGCCGCGCTGTCTTGCCTCGGTCGCCTGGGCGGCGGAAATTTTCGTCGTGGACTCGCAAAGCACCGACGCCACCGCGGCCCTCGCCCGGCAGCGCGGCGCGCGCGTCGAACAGTTCCATTACTCCGGCGGCTGGCCCAAGAAAAAAGAGTGGTCTCTCCGCCACCTGCCTTTCCAAAACGAATGGGTTCTGCTCCTTGACGCCGATGAGGTCATGCCGCCCGATGCTGCTGAAGAAATCCGGGCCATCGTGGAAAATCCCTCCCCTCCGCATAACGGCTACTGGATCAACCGCCGCTTTATGTTTCTCGGCCAGTGGCTCAAACACGCCTATTTCCCCAACTGGAACCTGCGCCTCGCGCGCCACCGGCTCGCGCGTTTCGAGCGGCTCGCCGAGGGCAACACCGCCAGCGGCGACAATGAGGTTCACGAACACCTCCTCGTCGAAGGCACCACTGGGCGGCTCCGCTGCCTCATGGACCACTACGCCTTCCCCACCGTCGAGATCTTCGTCGAAAAACACAACCGCTACTCCAACTGGGAAGCCATCGTCGCCCTTGAATCGCCCGCGGCCAATTCTGCCGGCTCCCTCCAGGCCTCCCGCGTCGGCTGGCGGCGCCGACTCAAAACCCTCGCCAAGCGGCTGCCCGCCCGCCCGTTGCTGCGCTTCGGCTATGTTTACTTCTGGCAGGGCGGCTTTCGCGATGGTCGCGCCGGCTGGTATTTTGCGTGGCTGCACGCCTATTATGAATTTCTCAGCATCGTAAAAACCTACGAGCTGCGCCTACTCCGCCGTCCGCCTCCTTCCGCCTCCGACCCGCCGTCCCCCTAGCCAACCGGCTTTTTTCCACGCCCCGTCCGGCCTTCCCGGCGGGGCGTTTTTATTTGTGGTTTCCCCGTGGGCGCTCGCATGTGACGGGATTGTCACAACCCTGGACTTTACCACCTCCCGGAAAAAGCCCACACTCCGGCGCGTTAATTGCCGGCTTGCGCCGGCGGCGCCCTTTTCTTCCTGTGCCTCCATGAGCGAAGCCTCCAACCAGCAAGCGCTGAATTCCGCGCTCGATATTTCCCCACTCCGTCCGATTCATTGGAAAATCTGGTGGCTGTCGGCCATGGGCGTGTTTCTGGACGGGTTCGACTTGTTCATTATCGGCATCGCCCTGCCGCTCATTGTTTACCGCTACCATCCGTCGAACACGCTCGTCGGCCTGCTCGCCGCTTCCGCTTCCTTCGGCGCGATCGGGGGCGCATTGGCCGGCGGCGCGCTTACTGACCGCTGGGGCCGCAAAACCATCTACGTCCTCGACATGTTGTGTGTGGTCATTTTTGCCCTGGGCTCGGCTTTCGCCGGCAGTATCGCCCTCCTGATAGCCATGCGGTTCCTCATGGGCGTGAGCATCGGAGCGGACTACCCGATCTGCGCCTCCTACGTCTCCGAATTCATGCCCGCGCGGTTGCGGGGCCGCATGTTAATTTCCGCCTTTAGCTTCCAGGCGCTCGGCATGCTCGCCGCCGCTGCCTGCGGCGCCATTCTGCTGTATTTGCATCCCTCCGTGGAATCCTGGCGCTGGATGCTCGGCCTGCCTGCCGTCCCGGCGTTCATCGTGCTGGTACTCCGCCTCAGCGTGCCGGAAAGCCCCCGTTGGTATCTCGAACACGGCCATTACCAGAAGGCCGCCACCGTGGTCGGCCTCGTCGTGCCGGAAAAACGCGATATTCTGCGCGAACTCATGGCCCGCGAGGCCCGCCACATTGAGAAGGTTGAAGGCCGCAAGTTGGGCTATGCCGACTTGTTCGGCAAAAAATACCGCCGTCGCACTTTGCTCGCCACCGTCCCCTGGATGCTCATGGACATCGCCACTTACGGCATCGGCATCTTCACCCCGGTAATTCTCGCCGCCTTCATCATCGGGCCGTCCGCGAATACCCCCGGCTTGATGGATGACATCCTACGCGACCGGCACGCCACGGTCGGCGCCGCCTTCCTCGATGTCTTTCTCATCGTCGGTTTTATCCTAAACATTCTCCTCGTCGAACGCTTCGGACGCATCCGGCTGCAGGTTCTTGGTTTCGCCGGCATGGCCGCGGGCATGGCCCTCCTTGCCGTCGCCGGCTCGCAGTTGGACGCACACGCCCAACCCAGCATCCCCCTCGTCTTCCTCGGCTTCATCCTCTTCAATCTCATGGCTAATCTCGGCCCCAACGCCACCACCTTCCTCCTCCCCGCCGAATTATTCCCGACGAAAATCCGCGCCTCCGGTCACGGCCTTGCTGC
>CAZDAQ010000108.1:0-3209 GCA_964503425.1 uncultured Opitutales bacterium | reverse complement strand
CGCCCGCCCAGCCGGCTGATTAACCGCGACGCAATGGCCAACCCCAGCCCCGTGCCGCCGTAGCGGCGCGTGGTGGACGGATCGCCCTGCGTGAAGGGTTCGAAAATTGCCTGCCGCAAATTAGGCGCGACCCCGATCCCCGTGTCCGCCACTAGCAGGCACAGCCATTGCCCGTCGTGGGAAAGCTTTGCCCGCAGCGTCACCGCGCCACGTTCGGTGAACTTCAGCGCATTCGACAACAGGTTCAATAGCACCTGCCGCAACCGTGCCGGGTCGCTTTGGAGCATCTGCGGCACGCCCGGTTCAATTTCGAGGATGAAATCCAAGCCCTTGTTGCGCGCCAGCGATTGAAACACGTCGCGCAGCCGCCCCAGCAGGTCCCGCACTTCGAACGCCGTTTCCTCGATCGTGACGTGGCCCGACTCGATTTTCGAAAAGTCCAGCACGTCACTGATTACCGTCAGCAGCGCGTCGCTGCTCTCCTGGATCGCGTGCAAATACTCCACCTGCTCGCCCGTCAGGGGCGTGCTCTTCATCAGGTTCGACATTCCCATGATGGCGTTGAGCGGCGTCCGCACCTCATGGCTGAGGTTCGCCAAAAACTGGCTCTTCGCCCGGTCCGACGACTCCGCCGCGTTGCGCGCCAGTTCCACTTCCCGCTCATGCCGCTTGCTTGGGTTGATGTCCGCCAGCACCAGCACCAGCCGGTCGTCCACCCGCGTCGCCGCCAACCGCAGCCACCGCTCCAGCCCTGGGCCGGCATACAAATACTCCCCTTGGTAGGGCTCGCCGGTGCGCGCCACGCGCTCATAGGCGTCCCGCAGCTCCTTGCCCGCGAGGCCGGGCAGCAGCGTTTGCAGTCTGCCCTCCACGGCGGCATCCGTCGCCAGCCCGGTCAACTGCTTCGCCGCCGGGTTGGCCAGCAAGACTTCAAAATCCCGCGCCTCTGCCGTCGGCTCGCCGACCGCCCGCAGCACTATGATCCCGTCCGTCAGGCTTTCCAGCATCCGCGCCAACAGCGCCTGCTGCGAGTTGATGTCCGCCTGCGTCCGCTGGCGATACCGCAAAAACCTCGTCACCCCGCCGCCCGCGCCCGCGCTCAACACCAAAGCCGCCAGCAATCCCACCCCGAGCGCCTGCTTCATGGGCCGCATCGCCGCATCATAATCCTGCGTGGTCATGTCCACGCCCACATAGCCCACAATCTGCCCCGCCGCATTGCGCAGCGGCGCCGAACCGCTCAGGAACGACCCGTATTCGTCGCTAAAAATTTGCTGCGAGGCATGCGGCTCGCCGCGGGCGATCGCCTCCAGCGTCTGGCGGTCCTCCGTGGGCGAATCCGACTGGTAGGGCTCGCCAATCGGCGACAGCGTCCCCGGCCTCCGTGCGGCGATCGCCGGATCATACCAGGTATCCAGCACGAAGCTCTGCTTCCCGTCTCGCACGCGCACGGTGTAGAGGTAAAGGATGTTCGGGAAAAGCTTGTGGTATTCCACCAGCGGCGCGAGCGCCTTCAGATGCGCGGGCGAGCCCATTTGCGCTTTGTCCTGCAATTGCTCGTGCACCGCCACATCCACTTCCCGCGCCGCTCCCATGGCCAGAATGCGCAACTGCTCCCGCACCGCTTCCTTCAACGCCTCGTGCGCCAGCCAATACAACACCCCCAAAGCCAGGCACGATACCGTAAACGCCAGCAACCCCGCCACCAACCCGCTGCGCCGCGGCCCGGGTGCCCAATCCCGCGCCGGGACTGTCAACTGCGCCGCCGCCGCACGCCCTTCGCGGGATGTGACTTGGGCGTCGGCTCCAGACCGGGCCGGCATTTCCGCGACAGGTTTCACCGTGGTCAAGAATCAGTCAAAGGGGGTAAGTGCAATCGCCAACTGCCACCCAGCTACTTTATCGGCGCTTCCCGCCATCTCTTCAGCGCGCTACCTGCGGCCCACGGTCTCCGGAAACTGGTTCGCGCTGGTGCTCCCGCTGGGACTTGAACCCAGATCTACGGCTTCGGAGGCCAGTATTCTATCCATTGAACTACAGGAGCAGGCACGAGTCCCGGTAAACCGAATACGTTGTCACGCCCGCCCCGCCCCGGTCAACCCCCAAACACCGCCCGCCAGAAATCCCCGCTATTCCACATTCTGCACCTGTTCGCGAATGCGCTCAATTTCGTTCTTCGCCTCCAGCACCCGGCGCGTGATTTCCAAATGCTGCGCCTTGCTCCCGATCGTGTTGATCTCCCGGTGAATCTCCTGGCACAAGAAATCCAGCTTGCGCCCCACCGCCCCGTCCTCCGCCAGCGTTTTCGAGAACGTCGCCAAATGGCTCTCCAGTCGGGTCAATTCCTCCGCGATGTCGCACCGGTCGGCAAACAGCGCAATCTCCCGTAAAATTCGCTCGTCGTTCAAATCTATCTCCAGCCCGATCTGCCGCAACCGCGTGTGCAGCCCCTCCCGGTAACGCGTCACCGCCTCCCCCGCCCACGGCGCAATCTCCTCGCGCAGCCGGGATAAAATCGCCAGCCGCGCCGTCAAATCGCGCTGCAACGCCTCCCCTTCCTTCCGGCGCGACGCCGCCAACTGCTCCACCGCCGCCGTCGCCGCCGCCTGCACCGCCGGCCAAGCTTCGTCAGCCGGCATCGGCGTCGCTTCACCACCCGTCCCTTGCGCCAGCCGCCACAGCAATTCCGTATCCGGCGTAAAAGGCACCTTAAAGCGCTCCGCCAGCAACTTCAGTTGCTCCAGCGCCGCGCCCACGGCCACCTCGTCCCACGCCAGCGCCCCGGCCGTATCCGCAATCTTTGGCTCATGGACGGCCACCGCCAGCCGCACCTGCCCCCGGTGCAGCCGCGCCCGCGCCAATTCCGTTAATGGCGCCTCCAGCGCGCTCCACTCCCGCGGCAACGACACGGCAAACTCCAGCCCCTTGCGGTTCACCGACGATGCCTCCACCCGTACCTCGCGCCCGCCCGCTCCGGCCCGGGCCGGGGCCAGCGGCGCTTTGCCTCCGCCAAATCCGGTCATGCTTTGCATAAAATTATTGCTTCTCCAATCCGCCGAGCACGCGCGCCACTTCCTGCACGTCCTTGTCGCCCCGGCCCGAAAGGTTCACCAGCAAAATCTCGTCACGGCGCATCTGCGGCGCGCGCTTGATCGCGTGCGCCACCGCGTGCGTGCTCTCCAGCGCCGGGATGATCCCCTCCAGCCGGC
>CAZDAQ010000107.1:2338-10492 GCA_964503425.1 uncultured Opitutales bacterium | reverse complement strand
TTTAGCGCGGCGGACCAGGCGGCGATCCGGTGGTGGGCGGAGCAGCAGGCGACGCGGGACGGGGCGCAGGTGTTTGAATTTTCGGCCGCACCGCTGAAGGTGAAGGAGACGATTGTGAACGACGTGCTGAACTGGGGCGACAGCTTCCGGGTGAAGCTGACGAATTCGGCGACGCTGCACCTGACGGGGGCGGTGGTGAAGTATATTTTGATCGTGGCGCCGCAGGCGGGGCAGATCAGCCACCAATTCGGCACGGCGGCGATCACGGATTTTCCGGCGGGCAACACGACGACGTTTGACACGACGCCGGTGCAGGCGACGCAATACGGCGAGGGCGCGGGGATTCACACCGTCTATAACAAAGTGCTGGCGGTGTGGGTGCGGATTTACGACAGCCACAATATCATGATACAGGAGTGGTGTTCATCACTGGCCTACATGAAATCGGAAACGTGGGATTACCCGATACCGCCGGCGGCACGCGGAAGGCGGGGCGGGGGTGGCGGGGCGCCAGTGGGCGGGTGAGGGCGGGAGAATTTTAGCGGACGTCGCGGCGGCCGACTTCGGCGAGGGTGAGAAGGAGGTCGTTGCGCGAGAGGGTGCCGAGGAGTTCGGCGGTTTTCGGGTGGACGACGGGGAGCTCGTGCTCCTTGGCGCGGGTGAAGGTGACGAGGGCTTCGGGGAGGGAAAGCTCGGGGGCGAGGGTGGGGGCGTCTTCGTAGGCGATGTCGCGGGCGATGACGGAGTCGGCGAGGGTGCGGGAGTGGAGGTAGTCGGCCAGGTCTTCGAGGCGGACGACGCCGATGAGGTGGCGGTCGCGGTCCACGACATACTGGCGGTCCAGGCCGCCGGTGAGGAAGTGGCGGGCGAGCTCGGCAAAGCCGGCGGTGGGCAACGCGGTGCCGGGGCGGTTTTGCATGATGTCGGCCACGGTGATGGCTTCGAGCGGGCGGGAGAAGACATCGCGGGTGACGCGGCGGCGGGGGGAGTAAAGGGAAGTGAGACCGGTGGCGCGGAAGGTGTAATAGCCGACGACGCTGGCGAGCATCAGGGGGATGATGATTTCGTAACCACGGGTCATTTCAAAGACCATCAGGACGGACATGATGGGCGCCTGGGTGGCGGCGGCGAGCATGGCGCCCATGCCGATGGCGACAAAGCCGGGCATTTGCAGGTGGAGCGAGGGGAAGAGGACATCAAAACCGTGCCAACTGAGGAAGCCGGTGCAGGCGCCGACCATCAGCGTGGGCGTAAAGACACCGCCGACCGCGCCGGAGCCGAAGACGATGGAAGTGGCGAGCATCTTGAAGAGGAGGGTGAGCAGCACGGCGTCCCAGAAGGCGGGGGCGGAGAGGAGGGACTTGACGACATCGTAGCCGTTGCCGGTGACCTCGGGATGGTAGATGGCAACGAGGCCGACGAACAGGCCGCCGAGGCCGAGCTTGGCCGTGAGTGGCCACGCGAGTTTGGCGAAGACCTCGTGAAAAATCCCGAGGAGACGCTGGAAGACGCAGGCCATCAGGCCGCAGGCAATGCCGAGGACGCCGAGGAGCAGGACTTCATAAAGTCCGGGGGCCTGGAAGGTGGCGAGCTGATAGAGCGGCTGGGACTCGCCAAAGAGGCGCATAGTGATGATACTGGCAGCGGAGGCGACAAAGAGCGGGCCGAGCGTTTCCATGGCCAGCGAGCCGAGGACGATTTCGGCGACGAAAAGGGCGCCGGCGATGGGAGCGTTGAAGGCGGCGGTGATACCCGCGGCGGCGCCGCAGGCGACGAGGAGGCGCAGGCGGGCCGGGGGCAGGTGGCGGACGCGGCCACAGAGGGACGCGGCCATGGCGGCGAGCTGGACCAGCGGGCCTTCCTTGCCGATGGCTCCGCCGGAGGCGATGGAGAAGATGGCGGCGAGGGAACGGCAGAGGCTGGAGCGGACGCGGACCTTACCGTCGCCCAAGGTGATGGCCTCCATGTAGTCGGTGGCTTCCTGGCGGAGATAGCGTTGACTGAAGGTAAGGACGACGCCGGCGAGGAGGCCGCCCAAGGTGGGGATGGCGACACAGCGCCAGGCGTTCAGCTCTTTGAATACGTCCAGACTGGTGCCTTCGCACCCGGTGAAGAGGAATTGGAGAGCGGCAGTGGCGCGCTCGAAGAGCAGGGCCATAGCCGCGCCGAGGATGCCGACGAGGGCGGCCCAGGCGAGATTTTGGTGGGCCTCGGTGGGGCGGAGACGTTTGAGAAGTCGCACCCCAAGGCGCAGCAAGGAAGAAAGGCGCTGGCCGGTCATGGGGAGGAATTGGGTGGAGAGCGGACTAGGGGGTGCTCAAGCCGAGGAGCCGGGGAAAGTCGGCGGGGTCGGCGGTAGCCATCAATTGGGCGCGGACGGCGGGGTCGCGGAGGTGGTTGAGGAGCTGGCGGTTGGTGTCGAGGTAGGCTTTGATTTCGTGCTTGGGGCAGCCGATGAGGACGACGAGGTTGGCGCGTTCGCCCGCGGCGCCGAAGGGGACGCCGGCGACACTGCGGCCAATGGAGAGGACGCGTTCGGTGACGGCGTCGGTGCGGGCGTGGGGGAGGGCGAGACCGGAGCCGAGGAAGGTGGGGGTGAGGGCTTCACGGGCGAGAATGTCGGTAAGGAGGCGCTGGACATCAACGACTCCGGGCGAGCGGGCGAGGAGGCCGGCCAGCGTGCGGATGGCGGAGGGGGCGTCCAAGGCGGCAAGGTTGAGGCTGACGGTGACGACCGGCATGGGAGGCGATGCGTGGAAGTTAAAGAGGCAGGCGGGCGATTTTAAACCCCTGTTCGGACTAGGAATATAAGATAATCGGCAGCGGAGGGAAAAGCTGAAAGTGTTCCGAGCGATAAAAGTTCACTTCAAGGTCACTTAACACCCGGAGGACGATTAAGGCAAATCAGACACTGCGGGAGTCGTTTTCGTTTTTGACGGTGTAGCCGGAGTCCTGGCGCTGGTGGTTGATGAGGTTTTTCTTGAGATAGGCCTGGTAGATGTCGTCGGCGCTCATGCCAAGGACCTGGGCGAGGGAGACGAGGAAGTGGAAGAGGTCCACGACTTCTACGCGGGCGTTTTGCTGGTCGAATTTCTGGTATTTGGCCCACCATTTCCAGGGGACGGAGTCAGTGAGCTCGGCGAGCTCCTGCTGCATGGCGCGGGTGTAATTGAGGATCCACTTCGTCTGGTCGGCCTCGGAGAGGCCGGCGGTGTTGACGCCGATGCGGCGGTTGAGGCCGTCCTGGAGGTGAAAAATGGCCTCAAGTTTGTCGGCGGGGATGGCGGATGCGGCGGCGGGTTCACTCATAAAGGAAGCATCGGAAGGGAAAGGGATGGCGGCGGCAAGGAGAATTCGCAACGGGCGGAGGGCGGGACAAAAATTGGATTGTCGGGCGGCTGGGCGCGGGACATAGTCAAAGGTTTAACGCAAGGCGGCCAACGCCCGTGCTGCATCATTTTTAAAGTCATAAACAAGGATGAATTCCGACGAAACGAGCCCGCCACCGGCGGGGGCGGCCTCCGGCGCCCGCAGCGAGAACCCCTCGAACCTGAAGCGTCGGTGGAAGCGCGGCCCGCGGCCCAGCACGGGGCCGGCGGCCAGCCCGGCGGCGGCGAAGGGGACGTTCGGGATTGTGACGGATTTGGCGAGCGCGCGGGAATCGTTGTCTGGCCGGCTGGCGGGCGGAGTTGAGCCCGGAGCCAGGAGCGCCGAGCCGAGAGCGGAGCCGGTGGAGGAATATCGGGACGAGGCCGTGCGGGAAACGCGCGGCGCGCGGAGGGAGATTCCGCAACGGGAAGTGGAGGAATTTCGGGATGAAGTTGCGCCGGAATCGCAGGGTGGGCACGGCGAGCGCCCGCGTCACGGGGTGGAGGGATTTCGGGATGAAACCGTGCCAGAAGTGCGCCCGGTGACGCCGCCGGCGGAACGGGTGGAAGGGTTTCGTGATGAATCTGTGGGACGGCCGCGCGAGCCGCGGGAAGAGCGGCCCGAGCGTCCGGCGCAACGCGAGCGGGGCGAGGACAGACGGGAACGCCCGATGGAGCGTGAACGACCACCGGAACGTGAACGGGCGCCGCGGGAAGATTCCCGGGAGCGCGGCCACCGCGGCGGAGCGGACGGCGAGCACCGGCAGGCGACAATTTCACTGATGCCCGACCCGGCGAATGACGCAGCGCCGCGGCGGTTGCGGACGGAAAGCCCAAGGCAGGCGCCGGTGCAGGACTATGCGCCCTCGCGCGTGGCGCGGGTTCCGGACAAAACAATCGCTCCGGAGCGGCGGGAGCGGACGCATGAGCGCGAAGCGGCGCGGCCCAAGGCGCACGCGACGATTGACGTACGGGTCAAGTCGGGGCGCAGCGAGAAGGCGGAGAAAGGGAAGAAGAGCGGGATTTTTGGGTTCATCAAGCGGGCGCTGGGTTTTGGCGAAATCCCCGTAGTGCATGCGCCGGACAAGGAGCCGGAGCGCGCCGAGGAGGTTGAGGGGCTGGGAGAGCAAATACCCCACCATGATTCGCACCATTCCCACCATGGCTCGCGGCGGGAGGGGGAAGGGTCGGGCGACGGGCGCCGGCGACGCCGGCGGCGGCGCGGCGGGCGCGGGCGGCATTCGGGCGGGCACGGGCATTCCGGCGGTGACGGCCAGCAGGGGCACCGGAACCACGGGGACATTTAACGGGGTTGGGCTTGCCAAGGGGCGGGACGGTCTTCACGTTGCCTGAGAGTCCGGTAGTACGCGGAAACGCGGGACCGCCGGGCGGAAAACCTTTAAATTTTTGCAACATGGACGTAGTGCGCATTCAGGGAGGACGCCCTTTGCGGGGCGAGATCACCATCAGCGGGGCGAAGAACGCGTGCCTGCCGATCTTCGCGGCGACGCTGCTGACGGAGGAGACGGTCACTCTCGAGAATGTGCCGGACCTGAGCGACGTGCGGTTCATGGGGGAGATTTTGGGCTACCTCGGCGCGGAGGTGGAGCGGCCAGACCCGCACACCTGGAAAATCACGGCGAAGACGATTGTGCCAAAGGCGCCATATGAGCTGGTGCGCAAGATGCGCGCGAGCGTGACGCTGCTCGGCCCGCTGGTCGGGCGGCTGCGGCGGGCGGAAGTATCGCTGCCGGGCGGGTGTGTCATCGGGCCGCGGCCCATTGACCTGCATTTGAAAGGGCTGGAGAAGCTCGGGTGCTTCGTGCGGATGGAAGGCGGCTACCTGCACCTGGACGGCTCGCGCATCCGCGGCGCGGAGATTTTCCTGGGCGGGCGGCACGGCAGCACGGTGACGGGGACGGCGAACCTGGTGATGGCGGCGGTGCTGGCGCCGGGCATAACGCGGCTGGAGAGCGCGGCGTGCGAGCCGGAGGTCGAAGACCTGTGCCGGCTGCTGGTAAAGATGGGGGCGAAGATTGAGGGCATCGGCAGCCACGTGCTGACGATTGAAGGCGTGAGCCGGATGCACGGGACGCACCACCGCGTGATCCCGGACCGAATTGAGGCGGGGACGTGGATTTTGGCCGCGGCGATGACGCGCGGGGACGTGACGGTGCGCGGGGCCAACCCGAAGCATTTGGGGGCGTTTTTGGACAAGCTGGACCAGGCCGGCGTGACCGTGGAGACGGAAGGGCCGGAGACGTTGCGCGTGCGCGCGGCGAATTTGCAGTTGCGGCCGGTGGACGTGATCACGCTGCCGCACCCGGGGTTCCCGACGGACTTGCAGGCGCAGATGTGCGCGATGCTGACGCTGACGCCGGGGATCAGCATCGTGACGGAGCGGGTGTATCCGAACCGGTTCATGCACGTGCCGGAACTGCAGCGCATGGGGGCGGACATCGCCATCGAGGGGGCGAGCGCGATCATCAAGGGGAAGGCGGGGCTGTCGGGCGCGCCGATCATGGCGTCGGACCTGCGGGCGAGCGCGGCGCTGATCCTGGCGGGGCTGTGCGCGAGCGGGGAGACGTGGGTGCAGCGGGTTTACCACCTGGACCGCGGCTACGAGAAATTTGACGAGAAGCTGCGGGGGTTGGGGGCGAACATCGTGCGGATGAATGAGAAGGAGATGCCGTCGGAGATGCAGGGGGGGGATTGAGGTGGGTAAACTTGGACAATGGGAAAGGAGCGCAACGGTATGTGCGACCAATGCGGGCCGGGCGGGGTTTAGAGGGGTGGCGCCCTCGGGGAATAAACCACGGGAATTGCACTCTTATTGTCACCCGCGCGGGCGGCGAATTTTGTTGTCTCCCATGAACCTTTTGGACAAGATTTTTCCAGTGATGATTACCCCGATCAGAGCCATAACGACCCGTGCGCGAGAATGCCTGTTTTTGGCGTGCTGGGCGCTCGGCGCGGTGGCGGCACTGGGGATGACGCCGATGAGCACGCTGAACGGGGTGTCCGGCGCGGTGGATGGGAACGGGTCGTGGGTCATTGGTCCGGAGCCGATTTTTCCGCCGATCATCATTGATCCGATCGGGCCGCCGATCCGCTGGCCGTGGCTGAACGGGCCGTATTTTTCGACAAGCGTGTTTACCTGGACCGACGGGAATTCCTACGGGGTGACGGTTTACGGCGGGGACAACGACTCGAGCGCGGGGACGGTGTTTGAGCAGACTCCGGATGGAAACATGACGACGCTGTATAATTTCGAGGCGGACAGCGGGGGCAATTACACGAACGGGAGCAACCCCTTTGTGCTGCTGCCGGATGCGAACGGGAGTTTTTACGGGGCAACCTCGGGCGGGGGCATCAACGGGTTGGGGACGATTTTCTCGATCTCGCCGGACGGCGGGAATTTCACCTCGCTGGTGTCGTTTGACGATGTGACGACCGGAGCGACACCGAACAGCCTGATGCTGGCCGGGGACGGGAATTTCTACGGCACGACGAACACGGGCGGGGTGGCCGGGAATGGCACGGTGTTCCAGATGACCCCGGCAGGGGTGCTGACGACGATGTATGCGTTCAGCGGCGACGCCAACGGCGGAAATCCGACCGGGGTGGGGCAGGGCGGGGACGGGAATTTATACGGTTCGACGACGGCGGGCGGGGCGAACGGCGCGGGCACGGTGTTTACCGTGACGCCGGCGGGCGCGCTGACGACGCTGGCGGACTTCCCCACGCAGGCGGGTTTTGCCGACGGGACGGGGAGCCTGCCGTATTCGGCGACGAGCACGCTGACCGCGCCGGACGGGGTGGTTTTCGGAGTGACGATGTTCTGCGGCAACTACGATGACAGCGAGGGGTCGGTCTTCTCGCTGACGCCGGACGGGACGGTGACGACGCTGTTTTCCTTTGACTCGGACGGGGATTGGAATTTTCCGGACGGGAGTGACCCGTTTGCGTTGCTGATGGGGCCGGACGGCAACCTGTATGGGGCGACCTCGGGCGGCGGGACGGACGGCTACGGGACGATTTTTGAGCTGGGGACGGACGGCAGCGGGTTCACCACGCTGGTGACTTTTGACAGCACGAACAACGGGGCCTACCCGAACAATTTGATCGTCGGGAGCGACGGGAATTTCTACGGCACGACCAGCAACGGCGGGGCCAACGACAGCGGGACAGTATTTGAAGTGAAGGCCGACGGGACGCTGACAACGTTGTTCACCTTCAGCGGCGATGCGAGCGGGGCGTATCCGGTGAACCTGATGCAGGGTGCGGACGGGAATTTATACGGGGTGACGGCCAGCGGCGGCGCGAATGGCAGCGGCACGCTGTTCCAACTGACGCCGGACGGCACGCTGAACACGCTGATGTCCTTTGAATCGGGCGGGAGTTTCCTGATCCCGTGGGTGAACACGCTGGGCGCGGCGGCGGGGCCGAGAGCAGGTGGCGGCGGCGCGGGCGGCAAGAAGGGACCGGGGACGACACACGGCGCGAAGGTGCCGCACAAACCGGCGGTGACTTTGACGGTGATTGGCGGGGGCAAGCGGGTGGCGTTTAGCAAATCACTGCTGCTGCACGGCATGGCCACGGGCACCGGAGCGGTGAAGAAGGTGGAATTTTCGATCAACGGGGGGAGTTTCAAGCCCGCGACGGGGACGAAGCGGTGGACGGCGGCGGTGTCGCTCAAAAAGGGCACGAACAAGGTCACGGTGCGGGTGACGAACAGCCAGGGTCAGCAGACAACGCAGACGATCACGGTGAACCGGCGGCGGTA
>CAZDAQ010000107.1:0-2238 GCA_964503425.1 uncultured Opitutales bacterium | reverse complement strand
ATTTTGAGGAGGCCGAAGCGGGCGCCGATGATGCGGCCACGGGCGGTGTTTTTATACCAGCAGCGGCCAACAATGTAGGGAAGTTTTTGCTTTTTCGCTTCCTCCTCGGTGAGGCCGACGCAGGAGACCTCCGGGATGGTGTAGACGCCCATGGGGAAGGTCTGGTCAATGCGTTCGAGGGCGTGGAGGTCGAACATGTGGGTGACGGCGACGCGGCCCTGGTCCATGCTGGTGCTGGCGAGAGCGGGGAAGCCGATGACATCGCCGGCGGCGTAGATATTGGACGCGGAGGTGCGGTAATGGTCGTCCACGTCGAGGAGCTGGCGTTTGTTCGGCGTGATGCCGACGGCTTCGAGGTTGAGGCCGGCGGTGCCACCCGCCCGGCCGGCGGCGTAGAGGAACATGTCGGCCTCAATCTCTGTATTGTCGGAAAGTTGGGCGGTGACGACGGCTTTGCCGTTACGCTGGGTGACAGTGACGCCCTCGGCGCGGTTGGGCATGAGGAACCTGACGCCGTCGGATTCCATTTCGCGGCGCAGGATGGCGAGGACTTCGCCGTCCACGAAGGTGAGGAATTCGGGGTGGCCATTGATGAGGGTGGTCTTGGTGCCGAGGGCGTTGAAGACGGTGGCGTATTCGCAGCCAATGACGCCGGCACCGACGATGACGATGGAGTCGGGGATGTGGTCAATTTCGAGGATGGTGTCGGAGTCGTGGACGCGCTTGCCGTCGAAGGGAACGCCCGGGAGGTGAAACGGGTAGGAGCCGGTGGCGATGAGGATGAACTCGCCCTTGAGGAGGAGGGGCGGGTCGTTGGGGGTTTCGACCTTGACGGTGTGGGCGTCCATGAACGAGCCGTGGCCGGTGAAGACGTCCACCTTGAGGACGTCCATGCGGTGGCGAATTTCGTCGGCCTGGCTGGAGGTGACGGTGTTTTTGCGAAAGAGGAGGTCCTGCACACAGACGGAGCGCTCGAGCTTGCGCTCGAGGCCGAAGAGTCCGCGGTCGTTGTGGCCGGAGAGGAAGAGGGCGGTTTCCTTGAGGGTTTTGGAGGGGAGGGTGCCGGTGTTGGTGCCGGCGCCGCCGAGGCGGGGTTCCTTTTCGACGAGGGCGACGGAGCGGCCGTAGAAGGAGGCGAGGGCGGCGGCTTTTTCCCCGGCTGGGCCGGAGCCGATGATGATGAGGTCGTAGGAAGGCTTCATGAGGGAAAGAAATGTTGGATGACGAAATTCGCAGGATAAAGCGAGAAGAGTGGAGCGAAGCGAAGAGGCTGAGCAGCTGCGGAGAAATCAAACTAGGTGGAGGCGCGGGCGAGGCAATCTTGAAGCGGTGAAGGAGTGATCTTCAGGCCGGGTTGGGCGTGGGCCGCGCGGGTGGTGCGGAAAGTTGCGCGACAGCGGGGTGGTCGCGGGGGACAAAGAAGGCGAGGAACATGCAGGCGAGGGAAAGCGCGCAGAGGAGTTCCGAGGTTTGGATGAAGGTGACCATCTGGGTTTGGTTTTGGAGGACCTGGCTGAGGAGGGCGCCAGCGGGGGCGTTGACGGCGGGGAAGCCGAGCGTGTCGAGCCACGGACGGAGGCCGGGATTGGAGAAATTGAGAGTGCCGCCGTATTGGTTCCAGTTGGACTGGAGGCCGCGATACATGAGGGTGCTGACAAAGCAAACGCCGAGGGAAAAACCGAGGGTCTTGAGAAAATTGAAGAGGCCGGCGCCTTCGTCGCGCTGTTCCGGGCGGAGGTTTTTGAAGGCCTGCGAGGCGAGGGGGCCGTAAATGAGGAGGACGCCGAACTGGACCCACATGCCGGGCAGCATGCATTCGAACATGCTCGCGCCGAGGTCGAGGCGGCTGAATTTCCACCAGCCGAGTCCCATGAAGAGGCCGGCAGCAACGATGGCGGTGCGGATGCCGAGACGGCGCACAACCTGGCCGCCGATGACGCTACCCAGGAACCCGGCGAGGCCGTAGGAGCCGATGACGAGGCCGGCGGTGGAGACCTCCCAGCCGAAGAAGGTAATGAAGACCTCGGGCGTGAGCACCAGCAGGCCGAGGAAGACCATGGCGATGATGGTGATGAGGATGCAGCAGAGGGTGAAATTGCGGTCGCGCAGAAGGGTGAGATTGATGATGTTGCGCGAGCCGAGTGCCCAGCCGCGCAGGACGAAGGCCGTGCCGGTGCCGGCGGCGAGAATGGCGAGCAGGACGAGTTGTTTAGAACCAAACCAGTCGTCAATATCGCC
>CAZDAQ010000106.1:3529-10550 GCA_964503425.1 uncultured Opitutales bacterium | reverse complement strand
TAGCGGCCAAGCTGGGCGACGGCGTCGCGCATGGGGGCACTGGATAAGCGGATGACGCCGCCGAGGGGCTGGTTCAATTCGAGGATGAGGAAAATGGCGGCGGCCATGGAGAGGGCGCTGCCGAGGAGGACGATGACGACGGTGGCGTGGCGGGGGGCGAAGAGGCCGAAGCTCGTGAAGATGAGGGTGAGCCAGAGCACGAGGATGACGAGAAAGACCGTGGGCAACTGGTTGTGCGCCTGCTCGATGAGGAGCCAGCGGAGTTCCAGCATGTTGCCGACGATTTGATTGGCTTCGGCAAGGGACTGGCGCTGGGAGTCGTTTTTGGGCGTGAGGTTGCGGAGTTGTTCCTGCACGTCTTCGAGGCTGTGCGAGCGTTCGACGGAATCGAGTATGGGAGCGCCGGGGTCTTGACCAGGCCAGAGGCGATTGATAGTGGTGATGAGGGAGCTTTTGAGGTCCGCGCGGACGGGTTGTGCTTCGGGGCCGTAATGGGCGAGGACGCGGTCGAGGAGGATGGCGTTGGCGCTGACCTTGACGAGGCCGGCGTTTAGGGTATCGAAGGTGCCCTTGGCGGAGCTGACGAGGAGGCCCATGACGAGGGCGGAGAGCGTGGCGATAATGCCGATGCCGAGCTTGACGGCGTCGTGGGAATCCTTGTCGCGGTGGTGCTGGGGCAGGACATTCTGGAGGAAAAGGCCGACGAGAGCGCCGCCAAAGATGAAGACGGCGCTGACGATGGCAATGATGAGGGAAATCATGGGAACGGGTATTGAGACGCGCCACGGTGTGGCTGCGGGCGGGGTGCGAACTGGCCGCAGGATGGGGTGGCTGCGGCGGGGAGTCAACGAAGCGTTGAGCGGGCCTTGCAGGGGCAGACTAGGGCGCCGGCCACGCGCGATTGAAGGCGGAGACGAGGGCGAGGAGTCCGGCTTGCTCGATGTTGGTGTCAATGCCGCAGCCCCAGAATTTTACGCCGTCGGACTCGCGTTCGATGAGGATGTAGGCGGCGGAGTCGGTGGCGGAGCCGACGCCGATGGCGTGCGAACGGTAATCGAGCAGGCGGAAGCCCTTCCAGCCCTGGCTGTCCAGGGCGTGGACGAAGGCGTTGATGGGGCCGTTGCCTTCGCCGTGAATGGCACGTTCGGCGCCATTCCAGTGAACGCGGGCGACGAGGTTGAACTGGTGCTTCACCTCGAGATCGGCATGGACATCGTAATCCACCAGTTCGAGCGGGCGGGTGACACGCAGGTAGGTCTGGTCAAAGAGGTCCTTAACCTCGGCGGGAGTGAGCTCGCGGGCGAGGCGGTCGGCGGCGGCATTCACAGCTGCGCCGATTTCCGGGTGCATGGACTTGGGGAGGTCGAGGCCGTATTCGGTTTGGAGGACGTAGGCGACGCCACCCTTGCCGCTCTGGGAATTGATGCGGATAATGGCTTCGTAGGTGCGGCCAATGTCCTGCGGGTCAATGGGCAGGTAGGGGACCTCCCAATGGTCGTGGGGGTGGCCTTGGGCGACGCGACGGCGGTCCATGCCTTTTTTGATGGCGTCCTGGTGGGAGCCGGAAAAGGCGGTAAAGACGAGGTCGCCGGCGTAAGGCCAGCGCGCGGGGACTTCCATGCGGGTCAGCAGTTCGTAGTCCGCGCGCACCTTGGACAGCGCGGAAAAGTCCAAGCCGGGGTCAATGCCCTGCGTGTAGAGATTCAGGGCGACGATGACGATGTCGAGGTTGCCGGTGCGTTCGCCGTTGCCGAAGAGGGTGCCCTCGACGCGGTCGGCGCCGGCGAGCAGGCCGAGTTCGGTGGCGGCGATGCCCGTGCCACGGTCGTTGTGGGTATGCAGGCTGATGAGGGCCTGGTCGCGGCGGCCGTGCTTTTTCAACTCGCGGCCAAACCATTCGATTTGGTCGGCGTGGACATTGGGAGTGAAGTATTCAACCGTGGCCGGGAGGTTGAGGATGATGGGTTCCTGCCTGGTCGGCTGCCAGACGTCCATGACGGCTTCGCAGACCTCGAGGGCGAACTCAGTCTCGGTGTCGGTGAAGGACTCGGGCGAGTATTCGAAGCGCACGCGGGTGCCTCCCGCGGTGAGCGTTGGCGCGAGTTGCTTGACGATGCGGGTGCCGTTGACGGCGATTTCCTTGATGTGCTCGCGCGTGGCATCGGCAAACGTGACCTTGCGCTGGAGCGGCGAGGTGGAGTTGTAGAGGTGGATGATGGCGCTTTTGGCGCCGTGGAGGGACTCGACCGTGCGCTTGATGAGGTGCTCGCGGGCCTGGGTGAGCACTTGCAGGGAGACGCCGTCGGGAATGCGGTTTTCCTCGATGAGGCGGCGGATAAAGCGGAATTCGATGTCGGAGGCGGAAGGGAAGCCGACCTCGATTTCCTTGAAGCCGAGGCGGACGAGCAGGGCGAAGTATTGGAGCTTTTCCTCGACATTCATCGGGATGGCGAGGGCCTGGTTGCCGTCGCGCAAGTCCACGCTGCACCAGATGGGGGCGCGGGTGATGGTTTTATCCGGCCAGGTGCGGTCGCTGAGGACGACGGGGCGGAGGGGGCGGTATTTGGTGATGGCGCCGCGTTGCATGGAGAAATTAATTAAAAATGGAAAATGGAAGATGGAAAAACAAACTGACTGCAAAGGCATATCAAAAGAGATGCCGGTAAAAGGGGAACCGGACGACGGGAAAAGCCCGGTGAAGAAGACGGCCGCAGAAAGGCGGGGCCGCGCCGCGCGCGATTAAGCTCCCCGCCCGGGGAGTCGGAGCAGGGCCAGCAGCAGGGCCGGACGATGGGCGCACGAAGTCATTACGCGGCCAAGGCTAAGGGAGGGAGCGCGCGGGCGTCAATGATGGAATAGACGGGCGCGGGCGGTGGGTGGCCATACAGAGAAAGGCTTTCCGCTTGTGATAACCCGGACGAATCAGTAGCGAAGGTGGCTTATCCCATTCGATGCTCGCTGAACGAGCAGGCCAGGACGCGCGGACGATCGAGGAATAATTTTACGCATGAACCCCCCAAAAAAACGGTGGAAGATTTTGGTGGTGGTGGACAATCCGGGGCGGCTGGGCAACCTGATTACGCGGCACGCGCACCTGCTGGCCCATGCAATCGAGACAGGGGACGCGGTGGTGGATTATTCGTTTCTCGACGCCTCGGTGCATTTCCCAAACCTGAATCGCAATTTTTTACACGGACATCCGGTGGTACCGGGGCCGGGAGTGCCGGGCCTGTGGCTGCGGGCGTGGTTTAAGTTTTTCCGCCTATGCGTCGGGCTGCACCAGCGGCCCTTTTGGCGGAAGGCGCTCCCATGGCTGGGGCATGTCACGGCAATTTACCCGCAGGAGCTGGGCCTGGACACGGAGGAATACCGGCGGCAAAGCGCGCCGTACAAGGTGGTGCTGCTGGAGGGGTATTTGTTCACCTGCCGCAGCGCGTGCGCCAAGCACCGGGCGGTCACCCGGCGGCAGTTTCACCTGGCGCCGGAGAAATTTGCGCCGTTGCAGGCGGAATTGCGGGCATGGCGCGGGGATGACCTGCTGTTGGGCGTGCATATCCGGCACGGGGATTTCCGGCACTACGCGGGGGGGGCGCATTTTTTTCCGCTCGAGGAATATGTCGCCGCAATGCGGGAGGCGGCGCAGGCGTTGGCGCCGCGGCGGGTGCGCTTTCTAGTGTGTTCAGACGAAGAGCGCGCGGCGGCGGAGTTTGCGGGACTGCCGGTGTTGATTTCACGCGCACCCTATTGGGAGGACCTGATCAAGCTGAGCCTGTGCGACCGGTTAATCGGGGCAAAGTCTACATTTGTGCGGGCGGCGTCGTTTTTGCGCGAGGTACCGCTCTACACCTTGCAAAAGGAGCGCCGCGAAGTGCGGGCGGAGGACTTCAAGCCCGTCGAGTATCCCGAATGGTTTTAGGCTTTGCGCTTGAGCGGGGCGGGGCGGGGCGTTACTTTTCGAAGATGCCCACCCTCGACGGCCAGACGGTAATTCTTGGCGTAACCGGCTCGATTGCCGCCTACAAAGCGGCGGACATCACCTCGCAACTGACGAAGCTGGGGGCGAGCGTGTTTTGCGTGATGACGAAGGAGGCGGCGCAGATCATCCAGCCGCTGACGTTACAGGTGTTGTCGCGCAACCCGGTGGGGGTGGATTTGTGGGACGAGGGCAAGGGCTGGCAGCCGGGGCACATCGAGCTGGCGGACAAGGCGAGCCTGCTGCTGGTGGCACCGGCGACGGCGAACACGCTGGCGTGCTTCGCACACGGGCTCGCGCCGGATTTGCTGACCTCGATTTACCTGGCGACTCCGGCACCGGTGATGATTGCGCCGGCGATGAACGGCAAGATGCTGGCACACCCGGCGACGCAAACAAATTTAAAAACCCTGCGGGAACGCGGGCACGCAATCATTGACCCCGCGGAAGGATTGCTGGCGTGCGGCTACGAGGGAATGGGCAAGCTCGCGCCGGTGGAAGAAATCGTGCGGCGCGTGGAGGTGTTTTTGACCTCGCGGAAGAAACCGAAGAAGTAAACGGGCAACCGCGTCCGCGGAATCAATGGGCTGCGGTAGAGGAAACTTCCGTTTCCTCCGTAACCGCGGGAGCGGAGGCCGCAGCGCGGACGGGGAGGGGATAGCGGTAAGATTCGTCGGCGAAGTTGCGCAGGACGATTTCGTGGTCGGTGATTTCCTCGACGTAATTGGGGTTGAGCGGGACCTTGCCGCCGCCGCCGGGAGCATCAATGACGAATTGCGGGACGGCGTAGCCGGTGGTGTGGCCGCGCAGGGCGCGGATGATTTCGACGCCCTTGCGCGGGTCGGCCCGCAAGTGGGCGCTGCCGGTGATGAGGTCGCACTGGTAAAGGTAGTAGGGCCGCACGCGCATCTGGAGAAGACGGTGGACGAGGGACTTCATCGTCTCGGCATCATCATTGACGCCGCGCAGGAGCACACTTTGGTTGCCGAGGGGAACGCCGGCGAAGGCGAGGCGGTCGCACGCTTCCTTGAGTTCGACGGTGCATTCGCGCGGGTGGTTGATGTGCAGGCTCATCCAGATGGGGCCGTGCTTCTTAAAGATGTCGCAGAGAGCGGGGGTGATGCGCTGCGGCAAAAAGACGGGGATGCGCGTGCCGATGCGGATGAATTCGACGTGCGGGATGGCGCGGAGGCGGCCCAGAAGGTAATCCAGCTTGTGGTCGGCGAGCAGCAACGGGTCTCCGCCGCTGAGGAGGACGTCGCGGACTTCGGCATGTTCCTCAATGTATTTGAGGCCGGACTCGAATTCGGGATGGAAATCGTAGTGCTGGGCGTTGGACACAAGCCGGCTGCGGGTGCAGTAGCGGCAGTAGGCGGCACAGCGGTCGGTGACGAGGAAGAGCACGCGGTCGGGGTAGCGATGCACGAGGCCGGGCACGGGCATGTGGTGCTCTTCGCCCACGGGGTCAAGGCGTTCTTCAGGAGAGACGACAAGCTCGCCCCCGCGCGGGATAACTTGCCGGCGGATGGGGCAGGCGGGGTCGTGGCGGTCAATCAGGTTGAAGAAATGCGGGGTGATGGCGACGGCGAGCTTGTCGCGTGCATGGAGGCAACCGGCGCGCTCGTCGGGCGTAAGCTTGAGATGGGTTTCGAGCTGCTCTATGGTCAGGATGCGGTTCTGCAACTGCCAGCGCCAGTCGTTCCACTGTGCCGCGGGCACATGAGCCCAGAGGCCCTGGCCGTGAGTCCAGCGGGAAGGATGGTCATGCGGGTGCATCGAGGTGGTTAAATTAGCGCAAACGACGGCGCCAGGTTGACATGTATCGAAGAATTGATATATATGAATGCTTCGATACACATTGTGCAGATTGGCCCAAAAGTCAAGTTGCCTTGGGATTTGACCCGCAAGCCTGTCACCTGCAATATCTTCCAAATTCCACACCATGCCCTCCCGCAACGATGCCGAACTGGCCAAGCAACTTTGGGCTGTGGGCGACCCGGTGCGCCTGCGGATCCTGCGGCTGTTGCCGCAGACGGCGGACTGCGAGCATGAGAGCAATGTGTCGGGCCTGGCAGTGAAGCTGGGGATGTCGCAGCCGACCGTTTCCCACCACCTGCGGGTGTTGCGGCAGGCGGGGCTGGTGTCCTACCGGAAGATGTGCCGGGACGTGTTTTACTGGATAGACCCGCAGGCAGCTGGGGCGATGCTGAAGACGCTGGACAAGGTATTCACCCAGACGGCGAAAACCGAGGCGACGCGGAAACGGGCGGGGAAGAAGTGAAATTCATTTGCGCCGGGGCCGGGAAAGGCGGTAAAACTTTCCCTCATGGCTGAAAGACTAACCGGGCAGGGGGTGCTGGCATTGGAGGACGGGAGCGTCTTCCGCGGGCCGGCGTTTGGGGCGCGCAAGACGGTCGTGGGCGAGGCCGTGTTCAACACGAGCATGACCGGCTACCAGGAGATTTTGACCGACCCGTCGTATTTCGCGCAGATCGTGACAATGACGGCGCCGCAGATCGGCAATTACGGGATCAATCCCGACGACGCAGAAAGCGACGCCCCGAAGGCCGCTGGATTCGTCATCCGCGAATTGAGCCCCGTGACGAGCAGCTGGCGCAGCAAGCAGAGCCTGGATGACTACCTGCAAGCCTACGGCATTCCGGGAATCGAAGGCGTGGATACGCGGGCTCTGACCAAGAAACTGCGGGTCACCGGCGCGATGAAGGCCTGCCTAAGCACGGAGGAACTGAGTGACGCGGAAGCGGTGCGCCGCGCGCGGGACTGGCCCGGATTGCTCGGCGTGGATTATGTAAAGGACGTGACGTGCAAGAAGCCCTACCTGTTTGAGCCAATCCGCAACGAGGACCGGCCTTTCACGGTGGCGGGGACGCATTTGCGGCCGGCAAAGTTTGACCGCAAGCGGTTTAAGGTGGTGGCGTTCGATTACGGCGCGAAGCGCTCGATTTTACGGAAGCTGGTTTACCACGGGTTTGAGGCGACGGTCGTGCCGGCCACGGCGACGGCGGCGGAAGTCAAGGCGCTGAAGCC
>CAZDAQ010000106.1:0-3429 GCA_964503425.1 uncultured Opitutales bacterium | reverse complement strand
GCGCAGAATCATGGCTTTGCGTCGCAGCCGGAGGAACTGGAGCGCGTCGGCGCGGTGGTTACGGAAATCAACCTGAACGACCGGACGGTGGAGGGGCTGCGGCACCGTGACCTGCCGGTGTTTTCCGTGCAATACCATCCGGAGGCCGCGCCGGGGCCGAACGACGCGGACCCGCTGTTCGAGTCGTTTTACGAGATGGTCAAAAAACACCGCGGCTAGGCCGGGGCGAAACCTTTTCTTTGTGCGGGCGCACGCTTTTTTGTGGATTTTGGCAGCGACCGCCACGGCGCACGCGGCGGCGCCGGTTTACGACAGCCCCGAGGGCGGGTTCGCGTTCCTCGCGCCAAAAACGTGGCGAATCGTCAAGCAGCCGGTGGAGCAATACCCGGTGCTGTTCGGGCCGGAGGACGACAACGACTCGCCGTATGTGGTGATCACGGAGGTGCGCGGCGAGACCGACCTGTTCACGCTTGGCGACGCGACATTGAAGGAAATGCTGAAGGACCCGTCCAACACGCTTTCGCTGCGTGACGCCTTTCACACGGCGGACGACCGCGTGGGCATTAAATATGTCATTACGGCGACAATGCCGAACGCCGAATACCGGCAGGTTTTCTATTTTGTCGAGGGGCCGGGCACGCGGCAGTTTTGCTTCATGGCGACGATGCAGGACGCGAGCTGGAAGAAATACGACATGGACCTGGACAACATGATGAAGACATTTCACTTGCGTCCCGGCGCCGCGCCGCCGGTGACACCGCAGGAACCGGCGCAGCCGGCAAAACCACCAGTGGCGGGATTGGCCAAAAATGCGCCGAGTTCCGGCACGGCGGCAGCCAATACCAGTCAGTTGCCCAAGCGGGTTTCCGGCAAGTAGTCGAGCGTGACGGCCTTGGCCAGCGGGACTTGACCGGGTTTAATGAGGCCGACGCTTTCCATGATGGCGATCTCGCTTTGGACTTTCGCGGGGTCGAGCGTGCCGTAGTTTTCGCCCTTGGCGGGGTCGCCGCGGCCGAGGTTGTATTTGATGATTTGATCGCGGCTGAATTGCATGTAGCCGTCGTCCATCTTGGGGTTCTGTAATTTCATGAGGGCATTGCCCGGGGCAGGGTCGCCTTCGAGATAGTCCTTCCAGCCACGGATGAAGGCGCGCAGGAACGCGCGGAGTTCGGCGGGGTGGTCATGGGCAAAGGCGGTGTTGGCGAAGAGTGTGGCGGCGGGGTCGTAGCCGCTGTCCCAAAGCGGAAGCCATTTCACTTTCGTACCGGCCTGTTCCATGAAATACGGTTCGGCGATGAAGTAGCCCTCCTGAATCATCGTGGGGTCTTGGAGGAATTGCGCGAGGCCGAAGCTTTGGGGGACGACCTTGAAATCAATGCCATATTTCTTTTTTAAATACGGAATGTAAACGGCTTCGGGCCGCCCCATGATGGTTTTGCCGTTGAGGTCGGGGAAGGAAGCGACGGGGTTGTCCGCGTGCATAATGAGGCCGGAGGGCATGCGGTGAAACAGCGAGGCGACGTTGATGACCGGCAGGCCGCTGGCGACGGCGTAGATAACCTGGGTGGTGGCGGACTGGCCGATCTCAGCTTGCCCGTTGCCGACAAACTGGGTGACGAGGACATTGCTACCGCCGGGCAAAAGCGTGACATTGAGGCCCTCCTGCGCGAAATAGCCCTTGGCCTGCGCTTGGTAGAGTCCGCCGTGCTCCGGCTCGGGAAACCAGTCCAACTGGACGCGGATGTCGGTGGCGGCAGCCGTTTTCTTCGCCGTGCAGCCGGGCAACAGGGCGGCAAAAAGGCCTAAAGCCGCGAGCAGCGCGGCAAGGAGGAAAACAGGGCGACGGCAAGTCATGGGGTAAAGTTAGAGTGGCAGTGTCGCAGAAATATTTGAAATTGCGAAAAATATTTTCGCCGGGGCTCCGGTGGTCTGATAGTCGCTGGGGGATGGAGTACAAGAAGCCGTCAACGCTAGCGGAGGTTCATGCCGCGTTTCATGCTCGCGGTGTGGAGGCAGAACGATTGGAGAGTACGAAAACCTGGCCGGGTGAAAAAACGGCGCTGACCTGGCGGGCCGATGAGTTGTATTTGCGAAGCGAATGGGAAAACGCCCGTGAAAAAGCGGATAAGCCGCTGGCGGGGGTGCCATATGCGCTGAAGGATTTGTTTGACGTGGCACGCGTGCCTACGCTGGCGGGCGGGAATTTTCTGGAAGAAGCGCGGGGAGTGCCGGCGCGCTCCGGCGCGCTGGCGCGGGCATTGTCAGAGCAGGGAGCCGTGCTGCTCGCCAAGACGCAACTGGATGAATTCGCCTTTGGTATGGAAGGCGTGTCGCGGAGCGGGCCGATTGAGCATCCACGCTTGCCGGGCCATGCAGTCGGCGGGTCAAGCGCGGGCTCGGCCTGGGCCGTGGCCTCGGGCTATGCGTCGCTGGCGTTTGGGACGGATACGGGCGGGTCCATCCGCGTGCCGGCGTCGTGGAGCGGGTTATATGGATTCCGCCTGCGGCATGAGCCTTTCACAAGCGATGGTTGTATGCCATTGGCGCCGTCGTTTGACGCGGTCGGATGGTTTACGCGAAGCGCCAAGGATTTGGCGCATGTCCTGGAGGCGTTGCTGCCGGAACAATACGCCGGAAAACCACGCCGCCCGCCGCGCGGGATGGATGCGAGCACGCTGGCGCAGAATTTGCCCGTGGGTTTGGATGCAGCATTGGCAGACGCGCAAGTGGCGATGGTGCATCGCCTCGGCGCGCTGTATGACCGCGATGCGCTGGCTACGCTCCAACCGGCTTGGCAGGAGGCGGCGGGGGCATTTGATGTGCTGCGCGGGCGCGAAGCACTGGCGGTCCATCAGCCCTGGCTGGATAAATATGGCGAGCGCTATGGCAAGACGGCAAAAGAGCGCATCCTGACGGGAGCACGCTGGACGGAGGAGGATGCGGCGCGGGCAAAAGCGGCGAGCGCGCAGTTTGAAGCGGTGCTGGCGGCGGTGTTCGCCATCTACGACTATGTGGTGCTGCCGGCGGTACCGGTGCCGACACCCCGAATTGACGGGCTGACGCCAGAGCTGCGGAAAACACTGCTGGCGTTGAATGCACCGGCGTCGCTGGCCAAACTGCCCGTGGCGGCGGTGCCCGTCTTGCTGCCGGACGGGAGCAGCGGCGGATTGCAGATTTTATTTTCCCGGGAACGTCCGGTGCCGCTGGCGGCGGTGCTCGAACCGCTGGGGGAAAGTTAAAATTGGGACAGGCATTGACGAGAGGAAGCCGGCGTATTTCAGACTGTTTTTCGGACCAAGGATCGCTACACTTGCGCCATGTTTCGCAATACCGATGACGTCCGCATCGAGACCCTGCGCCCGCTCATTCCGCCAGCGATCCTGCTGGAGGAGCTGCCGCTGACCGAGCAGGCGACGGAATTAATCTCGA
>CAZDAQ010000105.1:8279-10577 GCA_964503425.1 uncultured Opitutales bacterium | reverse complement strand
CCACCACCACCACCCCCGGATTAAGCGCCGTGACCTGCCGGATGATCTCGGCGAGGACCGCCTTCAAATCCTGTTCCAACACCAGGTCGCTGAGGTTGATAAACCGGATGGCCTTCCCCAACATGGATTCATCGAAGAAATTAAATTGCTGCTGATAGCGCAGCATTTTAATGGCCGGTTCACCGAGAACCGTGAAATACAGCGCGGGTTTCTGCACCGTCGCATTGGCGAAAACGATCTGGTGCGCCAGCGTGGTCTTGCCGCAACCTGGCGCGGCGGCGATGACGTTGAAGGAGAATTCCGGGATGCCGCCGCCCAAAATGTCGTCGAGTCCGCGCACGCCGGTCGGCAGTTTCCGGATCGTGACTTTGGCCGGCTGGCTAACGACGGCTTTCGCCGGTTTGGTTTTCGCCGTGTGGGTTTTTTTCTTCATTTTTATCTCCTTAATTAAAATCAAATCGGTTTTTCTTGAGGGGCAGATTCGGCCACGCTTCGTGCATCAGCCGCAGCGTTAAGGTTTCACCAATGAAGGCCACCAGCAGCCCGAGCAACTGGGCCAGCAGCACCGCCCGGCCCTCGAAAATGTCCGCCGGGGCCACTTGCGCTTCAAGTTCGTCCAGCCTTGGCAGCGAGCCATCCGCTTTGACCTCGACCGTGCGCAGCCACGGAACTTCGGCGCGGGCCAGCGCGAGCGCGCGGGAAATGAGCGAGCGAAAACCAAAGGTGCCCATGAGTATCGCCAGATGGGGACGCAGCTTCTCGGCGACGGGAAAAACCGCCGGGGTTTTTGTCTCCGCAGACTTGTTTTCCCTCGCCTCATAAGCCATGAGACGTTCGGCAAAATTCCGCAGTTTTGGATTTACTCGGTTCATTCAGCAAGCGGCTTGCCGGTTTTTATCCGCCAAAGCGGGCCCGGGCCGGGTCCGCTTTGGCGATGGGGGGGGAAATGGGCTTTTTCATGTATCATCATTCCGCAGTGGCATGGGATGGGTCTCAGCCCTGTGCCAGTAAACGGCGCATCCCCTGGGCTGTCGAGCCTGTACCGGGCAGGAAGACTGTAATCGCTTTCGGATCACGCTGAAGGATTTCCCGCTTCGTGCCTATTGGCGATTAAAATGGGCGTCCTGTCGGCCTCTTCCTTTTACCTTTCACTTTTCACCCTCCTCCGATTCCAAATAAATTATCCTTGATACACACTGTCCACCATGGTAAACTAATAATACCATGAACTCACACCCATCACCATCATCCTCCCCCCGCTCTGCACTCGCGCCAGCGGGTTCACCCTCCGCAGCCTTGGCGAAGGCGGGCCGCCACCCCCTCACCGCCTCTTCTCGCACCGGCAAAATCGCCCGCCTCCCCGCCGCCATCCGCGACGAGCTCAATACCCGCCTCCACGACGGCGAGCCCGCCGCCTCCCTCCTCCCCTGGCTCAATGCCCTCCCCGAGGTCCAATCCATCCTCGCCGCCCACTTCCACGGCCGCCCCGTCACTAAACAAAACCTCTCCGAATGGCGCCGCGGCGGCTTCACCGACTGGCTCCAACTCCAGGAGTCCCGCGCCTGGCTCACCCACCTCCGCGAGCAAGCCACCGCCCTCCAAAATGACTCTGGCGACGCCTCCGCCGCCTCCGCCCTCCTCGCCGCCCCGCTCGCCGTCGCCCTGGGCCGCACTCTCCAACACCTCTCCGCCAACGCCTCCGCCAAACCCGCCCACCTCCACCGCCTCCTCGACCTCGCCTCCGGCCTCAACCGCCTCCGCCGCTACGACCACGCCGAAGCCCGCCTCCGCCTCGAAACCCGGCGCACGCTATCCGACGTCGCCCTCGCCGAACACCGCCTCGAAGTCGAACGCGCCCGCTGGCAGGCCGAACAGGCCCAGTCCGTCATCGCCGCCCGCGAAAAAATCGAGTCCGACAAAATCAAGGCCGAGGAGGACAAAATCCATCGCGTTCGCGTCGCCCAAAGACGCGCCAAATTCTACGGCGCTGACAACCCCTACGCCGCGATGGACGCCGCGGTCCTCGCCGCCGCCAACCTTCCCGTCCCAGCCCCACCTCCGGCCAAATCCCCCCAAACCGCCTCCTCCCCTTCCCTCGCCGAGCAGGAGGCCGCGCTCGAACGCATCAACGCCCTCCTCGCCCGCGCTTCCTCCACCCTCCTCCCTGCTCCAGGTTCCCCGCTCTCTGCTCCCCCGTCCCCGCCCCCCGCGTCGCACCCAGTCGCACCTAGTCCAACCAAATCCAACCAAACAATTCCTCCCACCGAACCCGCTCCCGCGGGCCTGTCCTCCGCAGCC
>CAZDAQ010000105.1:0-8179 GCA_964503425.1 uncultured Opitutales bacterium | reverse complement strand
CCCCACAAGTGAACCGGCCCTCCCAGCGCATTCCCCTCGGCGGCGCCCTCCGAATTCGAATTCGGTAGGGGAGACGTTTCCTGCGCCCGCTTTTTGCTGCGGGCCCGCGCGCTCCCCGTTTTAATTTTCCCGGCCCTCTCGCGGTCGCGCGGCTTCGCTCCGCCCGCCCGCCGGCCATCTTCTCGGTGGCTTTTGCCTTTCTAATTTTCCATATTCCATTTTCCATCTTTCATTTCTCCTTCCATGACCGCCACCAAAAAACGCCCCGCGCAGGCCGCCGCCAAACCCGTCCTCACTTACGACACCACCCTGCGTGACGGCACGCAGGGCGAAGGCATCTCCTTCTCCGTCGCCGCCAAGCTCCGCATCACCGAGAAACTCGACCAGTTCGGCCTCGACTACATCGAGGGCGGCTGGCCCGGCTCCAACCCGCGCGATCAGGAATTCTTCACCCAGGCCCGCGGCCTCAAGCTCGCGCACGCCAAACTCGCCGCCTTCGGCTCCACCCGCCGCGCGAACACCCCTGTCGCCGAGGACGCCCAGGTCAAGCTCCTCCTCGACGCCGCCACCCCCGTCGTCACCATCTTCGGCAAATCCTGGCTCCTCCACGTCACCGAGGTCCTCCGCACCACCCCCCAGGAAAACCTCGCCATGATTGAGGACACCGTCCGCCACCTCGTCCAAAATGGCCGCGAGGTCGTTTACGACGCCGAACACTTCTTCGACGGCTACAAGGACAACCCCGCCTACGCCCTCTCCACCCTCGCCGCCGCCCGGCGCGGCGGCGCTTCCTGCCTCACCCTCTGCGACACCAACGGCGGCAGCCTCGTCAACGAGGTGCGCGACATTACCGCCACCGTCGTCAAAAAATTTCCCAAGACCCGCATCGGCCTCCACTGTCACAACGACTCCGGCCTCGGCGTCGCCGTCACCCTCGCCGGCGTCGAAGGCGGCGGCACGCTCGTCCAGGGCACGATGAACGGCTACGGCGAGCGCAACGGCAACGCCAACCTCACCACCATCATCCCCAACCTCGCCTTTAAAATGGGCCGCCCCATGCATTGCGGCCCCAACCTCCCTACGCTCCGCGAGCTTTCCCACTTCCTCGACGAGCTCGCCAACCTCCGCCCCGACATCAAGGCCCCCTACGTCGGCGCTTCCGCCTTCGCCCACAAGGGCGGCGTCCACGCCGACGCCGCCAACAAGGTCGCCCGCTCCTACGAGCACGTGGACCCCGCCCTCGTCGGCAACCACACCCGCGTCCTCGTCTCCGACATGTCCGGCCGCGCCTCCCTCATGATGAAGGCCCGCGAGCTCGGTCTCGACCTCGACGCCAAGTCGCCCAAGCTCAAGGCCCTCCTCGACGAAATCAAGTCCCT
The DNA here is from genome assembly GCA_964503425.1 of uncultured Opitutales bacterium. Classification (GTDB taxonomy): domain Bacteria; phylum Verrucomicrobiota; class Verrucomicrobiia; order Opitutales; family JABDGR01; genus CAZDAQ01. The sequence continues at coordinate 6,800 of CAZDAQ010000105.1, read as the reverse complement.
CGAAAACCGCGGCTACCAATTCGAAGCCGCCGACGCCTCCTTCAAGCTCCTCATCAAAAAACACATCGCCGGCTGGGAACCTCCCTTCAAGGTGCTCAACTACCACGTCTCCACCAAATATGACCCGAACATCGTTCCGTCGGCCGTAAATCCGTCGAACGCTGCCGCCGACAACGTCCGCTCTTACGCCGACGTCGAGGTCCGCCTCGGCGGAGAATCCGCTGGCGCCAAACCCCGCGTCATCATCGCGCACGATGAAGACGACGGCCCCGTCGGCGCGCTCGACCGCGCCCTCCGCAAGGCCCTCGCCCCCCATTTCCCTGCCCTCAAGGAAGTCAAACTCACCGACTTCAACGTCCGCATCGTTGACACCGGTCACGGCGCGCAGGCCATCATCCGCGTCCTCGTCGAATCCTCCGACGGCGCGGAAACCTGGGGCACCGTCGGCGCGTCCGACAACATCATCGCCGCCTCCTACGAAGCCCTCCGCGACGCCTTCGCCTACAAACTCCTCCGCGCCGCCGAACACCAAAAATAACATCGCCCATGCTCACCCATTGGCCGCGGCTTCCTCCGCCTCCGGCCGCGTCCGGCGAAAATCCGCGCTGAACGCCCCCGCCCCCCACGACAGGACTGCCATCGCGCACACCAACACCATCACCGGCACCCACAACGGCGGCGCCTGCGGTATGACCGCCGCGTCCGCGCCCCCGCTTCCTCCCGCCAGCGTCAGGCTCGTGTGCAGCGCCGGTATCATCACCAGCACCGCCAGCAGCGCCCCCACCCGCGCCCATACCCCCACCAACACCAGTATTCCCGCGATCATTTCCGCCAGTGGTATCACCACGAGCATCACCTCCTCCGGCAATATCCCCGTCGCGTGCAGCAGCGCCAGGAAATCCGTCGGCTGGAGCAAATGTAGTCCCCCATAAAACAACAACGGTAGCCCCGCCGCCACTCGCACAAAGAGCAGCGGCTTGCTGTCGCTAGTCTGGCGCACCCGGCGCCACAATGGCCGACGCGGCATGGGGTTGGTATCTGGCGGCGTATATTGTCTCTACGGATGAAATCAAATTCGGGTTTGCAGAAACCGCCCGCGCTTTTGACGCGAACGGGCCAAGAGCATCGCTAGGTTATTGCACCCCTCCCGTATTGCAATCCTCTTTCCCAACCTTTCCCCACTCTCCGCAACCCATCCCGCCTCCCGCTCACTGCCAGTGGAACAACGCCCCCAGCGTCGCAAACGCCTGCCGCCGCGCCGCCTGAAACGCCGCGCGGTTCGCCGCATCCCTCGGCCCATCAGCCAGCCGCTGCACTGCCGTGATCATCGGGATGACATCGCCGTAGGCTGCGTTCAACTTGTCGAGCTGGTCGAGGTCCGCCACCTCCAGCGCATACGCCGCGCGCACGCGCTTCAAGTCGTCCCGCGCACTCGTTGCCAGCGTCAGGTAGGAATCAGCCTGCCGCCGTGCATCCGCGCCACTCAAAGCCCCCGCCGTCAGCGCGTCCCCCAGCGTCCCCGTCGCGAAATACGCCAGGATCAGCCCCCCCTGCGCCTGCTGCCCATACCCGCTCAGCAACACCCCCGTCCCCGCCGGCAACGTCGCCGCCCCGGGCGTCGGCTGCGGATCCAGTCGCGTCGCCATCATCCTGGCCGGCGCTGCCGCCACCGTCGCATTGCCCACCCCGGGCGTCACCGCCGCCGTCGTGTTCTGTGCCCGCGCCAGCCCGGCCCCCGCCGCTCCGATCAGTGCTGCCGCCGCCAAAATCCGTTGGTATGTATTCATAAGAAATGCCTTGCTCCGCCTACCGCGTGCGGCCGCCCAATTCCCGCCACCGCGGCTTCAATCCTTTGGAAACAGTCGGAAGCGCGACTGCTCCCGGATCGAAAACAACGACACCGCCAGCGACTGGTCCGTCGCCCGCAGCCGGCGGCTCAGCGCCCGCGCCAGGTTCAACAGCAGCGTGGCCACCACCCGCGTGTCACGGTGGTTCAGCTTGTACAGATCCACGTTGTCCAGCACCAGTACCGTCGTCCCCGCCTGCGCCACCACCGTCGCCGAGCGCGCCTGCCGGTCAATCAACTCCATTTCCCCGAACGTGTCCCCTTCCCGCAGGCTGGCAATCTTCTCCAGGCATTCCCCTTTGCGCGAACCCACCTGTTTGAGGATGTCCACCCCGCCGCTGTAAATCAGATACAGGCTGCTCCCATGCTCCCCTTCCGTAATAATACGCTCTCCTTGCTTGTAATGTTCCACCCGGAACAAAAGCGCCAGCCCATCCAAATCCTCTCCCGTCAGCCCGGCAAACAATTCGTGCCGGGTAAGAAACGCCGGGTCAATCTGCGGCGGGATGGAAACCGGCTTGGTCATGGACATATCCAGCGTGCGGGGAGCAGCACACACCCGGGATTTCTGCATCCTGCCATATTATCCTGCTCGTGGCAAGCGCGCGGAGTGCCCATAATTGCCTGCCCTTACCACCCATTCTCCACACTTTCCCCTACCCACGCTACCCGCCGCTGCCCAGCCTCCCTCACTCTTCCATTCACAAGTTGTTCACATTATCCTGACCGACCGATAAATATACAAAAAGAACTCGCAACCCGCTTCCTATCAACTTTTTGCACCACAACTACCTCGGCGAATGGAGATTTCCCCCGCACAATACTGGGCGGCTTTTTCATAACTCCTACGCTCAAGATAATGCACCAAGTCGTTAGGCATCTCCGCCCGATGCCGGGCAAGCATATTTCCCAATTCCCCCAGCGCCTCCAACAGCCTTGCTTTGCCTTCTGCTCCAGGCAGTGGATGCAACAGTTCTTCCAGCCGATTCCGCAAAGGATCCAGCCATACCAGCCCTGTCGTTTCACCTTGCCTATCTTGCATTAAACCATGTCTAAACCACTCCTCCTCTTTGTCAAGTTACCTGCATTGCCAATTGTTAAACAGACTAGTCTGTCTTTATAGCGACCCCCCTTTTATCCTTTCCCCTTGCCTCTTTCATCGCCTTTCCTAACCTTGGCTTACTGACATTCTTTTTTCACCTGTCGGGCATCACCCCTTCCATGAAAAACCTCTCTTTCGCCAACCGCTGGAACGCTGACCTCATTGACCGATATTATGAGAACTGGCTTAAACAGCCCGAAAGCCTCGAGCCCGATTGGCGCGCCTTCTTCGAGGGCTTCGAACTCGGCCAGACGCGCACCGGCGCCCTTCCGACCGCCACGGCCACCGCCACCGGCGGCACGGCCCCAGCCTCCGGCATTCCGGTAAACCCGATTTTGCAGGCCCGGGTCATCGGGGCCATTTACGCCTACCGCAGTGTCGGTCACACCCAGGCGCATATCAACCCCCTCCAAATCCAACCGCGCTCCAACCCCCGCCTCTCGCTTGAACGTCTGGGCTTTACCGAAGCCGACCTCGATCAACCATGCTTCACCGGCAACTACCTTCAGGGCGAAACCCTCACCGTCCGCGAACTCCTCCGCCGTCTGCACGAAACCTACTGCGGCTCCGTCGGCATTGAATACCTCCATATTCAGGACACCAAGCGCCGCCGCTGGCTCCAGGCCCGGCTCGAACCGGGTTGCGCCAAGCCCCAGCTTACCCGCGAGGAAAAGCTCCGCGCCCTCCACAAAATCGCCGAGGCCGAAGTCTTTGAGCGTTTCCTCCACGCCCGCTACGTCGGCCAGAAACGCTTCTCCCTCGAAGGCGGCGAGACCCTCATCGCCGCGCTTGATGCCGTCATTGAGCGCTGCCCGCAATCCGGCATCGAGGAACTCGTCATGGGCATGGCCCACCGCGGCCGCCTCAACATCCTCGCCACCATCGTCGGCAAATCCTACGAATTTATCTTCCGCGAATTCTCCGAAAACTACATCCCCGACACCACCCACGGCGACGGCGACGTCAAATACCACCTCGGCTACGAGGCTGACCGCGCGACCTCCACCGGCCAGCTCATCCACATGGTCCTCGCTGCCAACCCCAGCCACCTCGAGGCCGTCAACGGCGTCGTCGAAGGCAAGGCCCGCGCCCGCCAGCGCCGCCGGGGCGACATCCCCGCCCGCAAGAAAGTCGTGCCCATCCTCATTCACGGCGACGCCGCCTTCATTGGCCAGGGCGTCGTGGTCGAAACGCTCAATCTTTCGCAGCTCGACGGCTACGGCACCGGCGGCACGCTCCACTTCGTCATCAACAATCAGATTGGCTTCACCACCGAGCCCGAGGACGCCCGCTCCAGCCTCTACTGCACCGACATCGCCAAGATGATTGACGTGCCCATCTTCCACGTCAACGGCGACGACCCCCTCGCCATGGTCAATGCCACCCAGATCGCGCTCGATTACCGCCAGACCTTCGGTGACGACGTGGTCATTGACCTCGTCTGCTACCGCCGTCACGGCCACAACGAGGGCGACGAGCCCGCCTTCACCCAGCCCACCTTGTATCGCCAGATCGCCGAACATCCGCCCGTTTCCCAGCATTACGCCGAGCGCCTCATCCGCGACGGCGACCTGACCCAGTCCGAAGCCGCGCAGTTGCGCGAAAGCTTGCAGCAAAGTCTCGACCAAATCTTTCTACGCGTGAAGAAGGAGGAGGAGTCCCTCCGCGACTCCCGCCTCCGCAAGCTCCAGGGCTCCACCGCTGTTTTCCAGCCGCCTTATTCCTTCGAGCCCTGCCCCACCGCCGTGCCGCATGAGGAATTGGAAAAAATCGCCCGCGCCCTCACCGTGGTTCCGGAAAATTTTTCGGCTAATCCGAAAATCCGCGGCCAATATGAAAAGAAATGGAGCAACTTCCAGAAGGGCGAGGGCTTCGACTGGGCGTTCGCCGAGGCCCTGGCCTTTGGCTCCCTCCTGCTCGAAGGCACGCCCGTCCGCCTCTCCGGGCAGGACGTCGAGCGCGGCACCTTCAGCCACCGCCACGCTGTCCTCTACGATGTCAACAATCGCACACCCTACGTGCCGTTGATGCACATCTCGCCCAACCAGGCCCGCATCTGCATTCATAATTCCAGCCTCTCCGAAGCCGCCGTCCTCGGCTTCGACTACGGCTACTCCCTCGACTACCCCGAAATGCTCTGCCTCTGGGAGGCCCAATTCGGCGACTTTGCCAACGGTGCCCAAGTCATCATTGATCAATTCATCACCAGCTCCGAATCCAAGTGGCAGCGCACCTGCGGCCTCGTCATGCTCCTGCCCCACGGCTACGAAGGCCAGGGCCCCGAGCATTCCTCGGCCCGGCTCGAACGCTACCTCCAGGCCTGCGCGGAAAATAACATCCAGGTCTGCAACCTCACCACCCCGGCGCAGTATTATCATGCCTTGCGCCGCCAGATGAAGCGCACCTACCGCAAGCCTCTCGTCATCATGTCCCCCAAAAGCCTCTTGCGCCACAAGGATTGCGTGTCCAAAGAAACTGATTTCACCCAGGGGCATTTCCAGGAAGTTCTCGACGACTCCGATGCCGCCAAACGTCCCCGCCGCCTCATCTTCTGCTCCGGCAAGGTCTATTACGATCTCGTCGCCTGCCGTGCGGAAAACAAAATCAAAAACACCGCCATCCTTCGTATCGAGCAATTTTACCCGCTCAACACCGCGCTCCTCCAAAGCCTCTTCAAGCAATATGCCGGCTTCAAGTCCCTCGTCTGGTGCCAGGAGGAACCCCGCAACATGGGCGGCTGGACTTTCATGGCCCCCATTCTCGAACAGCTCTGCGGCGTGAAACCGGTTTACGTCGGCCGCAAGGCCAGCGCCAGCCCCGCTGGCGGCTCCCTCAATGTCCACCGCATCGAACAGGACGCCCTCGTCGAGCACGCCTTCAACGCCTGAACAACCCCACCCATCCCGTATTCCCCCTCCCAGTCATGACTGAAGTCAAAATCCCCGCCCTCGGCGAATCCATCGCCACCGGCATTCTTTCCAAGTGGCACGTCAAGGACGGCGCCATCGTCACCCGCGGCCAGGCGCTCTTTGAACTCGAGACCGACAAAATCACCTCCGAGGGCCAGGCCGAGGTTTCCGGCCGCGTCACCCAGAAGGTCGCCGAAGGCACCGAGGTCGCCATTGGCCAGGTCGTCGCTCTGATTGACGAATCCGCCGCCGCCGGCACACCTGCCACTCCCGCACCCGCTGCTCTAGCCCCCGCAACAACCGAAGCCCCGTCGCCAAAGTCCGCGCCCCAGTCCACGCAACCGCTTTCGCCCGCCGCCCGCCGCGTCGCCACTGAAACGCAGATTGACCCCGCCACCATTCAAGGCACCGGCAAAAGTGGCCGCGTCACCAAGGGCGATTTGCTCGCCGCTTCCGAAGCCACTGTCCCGACCCATCCCGGCTTCGCCACGCCCATCGCCGCGCCCCGCGAATCTGCGCCCAAGCCTCCTCCGCCCGCCGTCGCCCCCGCGCCCAAAGCCTCCGGCGAGCGCGTCACCCGCTCCAAACTTTCCCCGCTGCGCAAGCGCATCGCCGAACGCCTCGTCTCCGCCCAGCAAACCGCCGCCATTCTCACCACTTTCAACGAAGTGGACATGAGCGCCGTCATGGCCCTCCGCAAGAAGCATCAGGAAAGCTTCACTGCCCGCCATGGCGTCAAACTCGGCTTCATGTCGTTCTTCGTGAAGGCCGTCGTGCAGGCCCTCCAATCCGTGCCCGCCGTCAATGCCCAGCTCGAGGGCGACGAACTCATCCAGAATCACTTCTACGACATCGGCGTCGCCGTCGGCACCGAGCGCGGCCTCATCGTCCCCGTCGTGCGGGGTTGCGACAAGCTGTCCTTCGACGGCATTGAAAAAGCCAT